>JAHKVW010000099.1 GCA_020624805.1 bacterium
CCGTCATCGAAGGTGAGCGCGATCATCGGCTTATTGGGATCGAGGGCGCCATCCGCCTTTTGATCCACCGCCTTGGGTACGGGCTCTACCTTTTTGGAGGTGACGGTAACGCTCTGCTCCGCTGAGGGAGCGCTCTTGACCGTACCGCCGAGATCGGCGGTCGCGTAGACCCTGACCGTGTAGTCGGTATCGACCGCAAGATCGGTGATGTCCGCGCTGCACTGAGCGGGATCGCTGATCGTCAGCGTCATATCACTGCTGTAATCCTCGGAATTCTTCTTATACTCAACGAGATAACCGTTAGCCGCGTCGTTCTGTGACCAATCCAGATGGATAGCGCCGGGATCCGTCGATTGGATGGTCGTGATCTCGGGAGCCGCGGGCAAGGTGTGGACTGTATCCGTCGCGGTCGGCTTGCCTTCTTTGTTGCCGCGCAGCGTCGTGACCGAGAAGCGATAACTCGACGCCTGATCCAGCCCCGTAACGGTAGCGGTCACGGTATCGGGATCGTTGATCGTCTGATACTCTTCAAAATCAGCGTCGCCCTTTGCGGTCATCACGCGATAGCCGTCCGCTTTTTTGACCTTTTCCCAGCTGAGAAGCACCTGATCGGAGGCGATCTCGGAGACGGTCAGCGACTTGATCTCCGGCTTACCTGCCGAGGACGCGATCGCGATGATACCGATAACGATAGCAAGCACCAGTACCAGAGCGACCGAGATGACCGCGACACGGAACATATTGGGCTTTCTTCTGTTGTTTCTGTTTTCGGGACGTTGATTCTGATAGCGCGGATCGGAACGAGGCTGCGAGCGCTCCGCACGGTACGGATCTACCTCTCTCTGTCTGTCATATCGGCGGTCGTCATCCCGACGCCGCTCGTAACCGCGGCGGTTATCGATCCTGTTCCTGTGATAACCGGGACGGTCGTCTTCTCTGAATCTGTTATAGTCGCGGCGATCGTCATATCCGCTTACGGGTCGGCGCGTTCTGCCCGGATCCGCCTGACGGCGATCGGGGTAACGCGATTCGTTCCTGCCGTATTCACGCGGACGTCTGTAATCTTCCGATCTATGATCACGACGGCGTTCTCTGCCATCGCCGGAGATATCGTCGACGCCGATAATGAAATCATCGTTATAATATGCCATACTCTTCCCCTATATACCCAAACAAAATATCCAGAACACATTATATAGTACGTTAATACAGGGATATTTCTAAGAAGGAAAAATAAGTAAGATTTTGTCAAAGAAAATGAGAAAAATTGAAGCATGAAAAATCCCGACAATCAAAAAATGACTATCGGGATAAATTTTCGCCATACAACAAACCTAAATATGATGGAATATCGCCTTAAAGATTGTTGCCGCGGGTGATGATCTCGACCCACTCCACGGGGCCGATCGCGCCGTTCTGCTCCACATCAAGCTGCTTCTGGATCGCGATCACCGCGCGCTTTGTCTGCGGTCCGAAGATACCGTCCACCGTGATCTCGGGTACGGCGGGATCGGACTGCGCGATGCGGTTGATGTACTGCTGGATCACGCGCACCTCTTCTCCCCTGTCACCCTCCACGAGAAAACGTCCGGGATACGGCTCGCCGATGGCGCTTTGGTAGTTGGCGGGCAGGTCGGCGACCGCGTTTTTGTACACGCGCTCGATATGGTAGAAGGTGTTTTGATCGACAACGCCCGTGATCGGCAGGTTATACTCATTCTGAAAGGAAAAGACCGCGTCGCGCGTCAGCTCGTCGAAAAAGCCCGTGATCGGGATCGGCGGGAGCTGAGGATAGAAATAGCCCAAAAACGCCAGATAATACTGCACCGCCTCGACCTCGGCGCCGCTGTCGCCGAGAGAAAGCTCCGTGCGGAAAACGCGCTCCACCTCGGGGATGGTCAAGCCCTCGCTGGTCAGCTCGGACAGACGCTTGACAGCCGCGTAGATCTGCTTGATACGGTACCATGTCGCCTTGCCCACAACGCCGTCGGGCGTGAGATTGAAGATGCGCTGGAACTCCCTGACCGCTTCGACGGTCTCGCCGTCATAGACGGAGGTGGCGGTGTTGATGTTCGGGATAGCGGGATAATTGCGGCGGATACGGTTGAGCTCATTTTTGATGGTACGCACATCGTCGCCGAAGGAGCCGCGCGATAGAGCGATCCCGGGATAAGACTGCGTTTTGTCGGTCAAAGGCGCGTTCTCGACCAGCTCGATATCGTCGCCGTAGTAGTATTGCAGGATCTGCATCGCGGTGTAACCCTGATTGGCGAGATCGACCGTGCCCCATTGCAAGAGACCGCCGCACATGGTGATCCTGCCGTCACAGAACTTGGCGGCAAGCGGCTCGACCGCGCCCTTGCGGCGGATGTAGTTGTTGAAGATGTCATCCACGATCAGGCTGATGGTATCGAACACCTCACCGTCCTTGGTGTAGGCGTGATCGTAGCGGGTGTCGTTGGTGATGTCGAAGTCATAGCCGCGGCTGGGATAATACTCGGTATAGACGCGGTTGAGGGTGTAGGAGATCTGCGCGAGGATATTGGCGCGCAGGGCTTCGACCGGCCAGTTCGGGAAGATCTCGGATGACGCGACATTCTTGATGTAATCCGAAAACCGCACCGTCAGATTTTCGGCATTGCTGTTCGGCGCGCCGAGGTGGACGGTGATGTAGGACGGGATGGTAGGCAGCTCAGCCATTCTCTCTCTCCCCTGTCAGCGGCACCAGCGAGATAGGCAGGATGGTCTCGGTCTTGTCGTGGATGACCACCGTGCAGTCACTCATCTCGCGGAAATCGGGATGGAATACGGTCACCAGATACTCCGCCTCAGGGATCTGTGACGATTCAAAATTCAGGGTGCTTTCGAGCGATCGCGCGGGCAGTACCATATTATCGACGATGCCGGAGATATCGGTGACGTCGTTATACAGGCTGTAGCGCACGCCGCGGTAGATCTGTGACACATCGACGAGCACATTTTTCAGCGGAAAGGCGCCGCGCGCTACGCTGATCTGCACCTTCAGGGTGCCGCGTCCGGGATACTCGCGGATATACTCCTCATACTCGTCGCGAAAGGGCGTTTCACCCTGCGGCAGTACCCTGTCGGGCGCGTAGATCTCACCCGGATTTTTGCCGGAATCCAAATATTCTCTGTACATAACAATCCCCCTTATCACCATCCATATGAAGCAGATGGCAATAATATGAATAAGTATGAACGATTCGTAACTTGACATTTTATATATATAAGTATTATACTATATAAGATTTAGCAGATATTCACAAAAATAGGGTGACTTTTTGGTACATCCCCTTATATCATCCATGTAATTGTGATATAATCTATTTGTACTTTATCAGAAATTGTTCATTGAACGAATTAACGCCGATCATGACAGCGTATCACCAAGGAGAATAAATATGGCATTTGATCTCAAAAAAACACTCCTCGCTTTGTGCGCGGCATCATTGATCCTGCTTTCGGCATGCGGCAAAAAGGAATCGGATACCGCCTCGACCGCCGACCAGAGCGCCGCGACCGCAGCGACATCCGACAGCACCGCGCCGTCTTCCGCCTCGTCGGCGTCTTCTGCCGCGGGCGGCAAGACATCTTCCTCCGCCAAGGACGGAGAGGAACAGGATCGCGGCAATGCTCCCGCGCGTGACGGCGCGTCCTCACAGGGCGGCAATGCATCAGGCGGCTCCGCGCAGGGCGGAGAATCATCCGACAAGAATACATCCGACAACGGAAGCTCCGACAATTCCGCACAGGGCGGAGCGCTTTCCGGCGGATCGGAATCCGGCGGTTCCGTGCAACAGGGCGGCGGTTCATCCAAAGGCGGTTCATCCGCAGGTTCGGGCTCCGCACAAAAAGACTCCGGCTCGGCGAAGTCGGAGCAAGCACGCGGCGGCGATAACGCGGAGGTGGATATCAGTGACCTTGGTTAAATCAATGATGGCAGTGATCGCATCGACGCTGATCATCTTTGCCTTCGCGGTCTCCAATACCGCGGCTGAAAAAACGATCATCGGCGACGTGGACGGCGACGGCTCAGTCACCGTGCAGGACGCGACCGTGATCCAGAATGTGCTGGCAAATATCAGCGAACCCGGCGACAACTATACCGAAGCGGGCGATGTGGACAACGACGGTGAGGTCACAAGCAACGACGCGACGCTGATCCTGCGGTACAAGGCGGGGCTCATCCCCTCTCTCCCGTTCGGTCCCAACGTACCCACTACCGCGCCGACGGTAGCTCCGACCACCGCGCCGACGGTAGCTCCGACCACCGCTCCGACGACAGCTCCCACGGTTGCGCCGACCGTATTCCCGACCGACAGCCAGGGCTGGGGACAGATCATCTACAGACCCTGACCGGCAAGGCACAAAACTACTCATACCGAAAAAACTGCCTTGATCGACCGCAGATAACAAGCGCGCGGAAAGCCGCAAGAAACAAGTGATCGATCAAGGTTATTTACCACCTTACGATTTACAGCATATATCAACAAGCCACCAAACACCATATTATACATAACATAAGCCCATCAACACACATTCATCATTGACATGCAGGATTCAAGGAGGAAAGCTATGATAGCAAAAAGGATGTTGAGCATTTTTCTTGCCGTACTGATGATCGGAATGACGCTTACTGCATTCCCGATCACAGCGAACGCGGTAGACATCGACACAGCGGCGACCGCGGCTACTGAGATCAATGTAGGCTCGGCAGACGACCTTACTGCTGCCTGCAATACGATCAACACAAACGGCGGCGAGTACATCATCAATCTGACCGCTGATATCACAAACGTTCAAATAGAAGTCAAAACAAACGATGCAGTGGTAACCGTTTACGGTAACGGTCATAAGATCGATCGCAGTCAGTTCGGGCATCCCGCGGTCAATGTATCGAACGGCGCTACCCTCAATCTCGGCAGCCCGGACGGCGGAGAAAAGAACGCCCTGACGATCGTGAGCGGCGTTGACAACGACGATGCCGGAATAATTTATATTTGGCCCGACTCGACCTGCCATATGTACGACAAAGTCACGCTCAAGGATCACAAGGGCAACAACTACCTCGGCGGCGGCGTTACGGTCGAGGGCGGCACCTTCATCATGAACGGCGGTACGATCGAGAATTGCGGCATCGACGGCGGTTCGGTCTGCTACGGCGGCGGTGTAGGCGTATTCAACGGCGGCTATTTTGAGATGAATGGCGGTACGATCAAAGACTGCTATGTCATAAGTCAAGGCAACAGCTGGCAGACCCCTTGGGTCGCAGGCGGCGGTGTATTTGTGTTACGCGCGAGCTTCACCATGAACGGCGGCACAATAGAAAACTGCTCGGCGACAAACTACGAGACATCTGACAAATTTGACGCACTCGGCGGCGGTGTAGCTGTTATTACTTCACTTGAAGCTTACTATGAAAACAACAAAAACTGGGGTTACCTCGACTCAAACTTCACAATGAACGGCGGTACGATCAAGGATTGCTTTTCCGACATTGGCGGAGGCGCGTTAGCAGCGGGACTGTGGTATATCAATAACAGAGCGATCGCTGCCCATCAAGACTACGTTGATCCCATGGACAATCCCGGCATTTTCCTGAACGGCGGCACAATGTCCGGCAACGATTCATCTATGGGCGGAGCGATGTTCTTTTGCCAGGTAAGACCCTCCGTCAACATCAAAAATATGACGATTGATTCCAACAGCGCCGAAGAAGGCGGAGCGATCAATGTATTTTATAACTGGACACACGCGCAAATCGACGGCTGTACCATCACCAACAACACATCCACATCAAAAGGCGGCGCGATCATGCTTGACAGCAACACCAATTCAAGCGGAACGCATATCAAAGATACCACCATCACCGGCAACACCTCCGGCGACAGAGGCGCAGGTATTTACTATGACGCGAATTCTTTATTAACGATTTCCGGTGCAAACACCGTCCAAAACAACACCTATAACGGAAAGCTCAACAACCTGAACATCTACAAAGAAGATGACACCGTCTATCCCGTCTACGTTGACGGTGACCTGACCGGCTCACAGATCGGTCTTTCCGATCCCACCCTCTGGGACGACGGAAAGGAAGATACCGACGAGACCGCTTTCTCTGAGGATTATCTGACGAGCGGATTTAAAACCAACAACAATGGACATCCCGCGAACTATTTTACATCTGATCACGAGACATGGTCTGCGGACTTCTCCGATGTAAACGAAAACGAGGTACGACTCATTCGCGGCGCTGAAGTCAACTATTATATCAACAATGAAGCTATCGCCGATAAATGCTATGACGGTGAAGATATATTTACACAATACGTCACGCAATTGGCACATACAGTCAGAGTCGGCGATAAGATAGAAGAGTTTTATCCGATCCCCCAGCACGACAACAGCTACATTTTCAAGGGCTGGTACTACGATCAGAATAACGAGGAAGATTCCCAACCTGTGCAGTTCGGTACGGACAAATACTTGCCGAACAAAAATATCTACGCGCACTGGATCAAGGTAGAGGACGTCGAGAAGGACGAGGAAGATCAATATCTTGTTCCTTATGCAAGCGGAAAATACGGCGGCTTTGACCTCGCGGGCGTACAGATTCGTGAAGAAATGCTTGACCACAATTTTGATATGGTCACCCCCGGCGGCATGCGCTTTATCACCACGCTGAGCATGGACGTCGTCGATCAGATCAACGCCATTCAGCCCGACAACATTGAATACGGCTATGTCGCCGCGACAGATGAAGACTGGATCAATTATCACGATGGTTATGAAAAGCTCCAGTATGTCAGCAAAACCGCTAACGGTATCAATACTCTTGATCCCGAAGAAGATAAAGATTTCTTCGGTTTTGCGCATAATATCAACTGTACGTCTAAACAAACAAATAAAAACGGCGTGGTGAGATTTGACCACCAGAATTACGACAAGTATTTGATCTACTCTCTTGTAATCAATTATGAGGATCCGGGAGACGAAAAGGGCAAAGATGTACTCGCCCGTCCGTATATCCATTATACTGACGCTAACGGCTTGGAGCGCGTCGCCTACAGCGATTACACCGGAGTATCCAACGTCCTCGGCGGTTGCTACACCAACTACAATACCGTAGCCGATATGGCAGGAAACTAAGAGGAGGTAAGGAAATGAAAGAAAAATATGAGAAAGTCCAATTGACGATCACTTGCTTTTCTGACAAGGACGTCATCACCACCTCTGACATAAACAATTGGAATACGGATTTGAGTACACTGAGTAATACAAACGGAAGAACTCCCATAAACCCGACCCGATAAAAAACACGCATGAATAAGCACAGCGCCGTCACATCATGTGGCGGCGCTGTTGTTATGCAGTATCTCCCCCACCCGATTCGGTTGATACCATGAAGTTAAGAAAATGTATCTCGCGAATGCTCGCTCAATTGATACAATTCCTCAGTCGCCGACACACGTGTCCGGCGACAGCTCCTCGCCGGAAGCGGCTCCCCCCTTGTCCGCTTTGCGGACATTCCCCCAACGGGGATACCTTTTACCAAAAGGAGCCTTCTTCACTTTATGGCATTGTCCGCTCAGGTGAGGGAGATTTTGAGTTCTATTACTTTGTGTTGAAATGATAGGGCGAGAAGTCGAAGGTCGCGAAGTAGTCGTCCATCGTCTCGGCTCGGCGGATCAGCTGATGGGAGCCGTCCTCCTTGAGCAGGACTTCCGCCGAGCGGAGCTTGCCGTTGTAGTTATAGCCCATCGAGAAGCCGTGAGCGCCGGTGTCGTGGATGTAGATCAGATCATCGGGCAGGATCTCGGGCAGCATACGGTCGACGGCGAACTTGTCGTTGTTCTCGCACAGACCGCCTGTCACATCATACTTGAAGGTGCAGGGGTCGTTCTCCTTGCCCAGCACGGTGATATGGTGGTAGGAGCCGTACATTGCGGGGCGCATGAGGTTAGCGGCGCAGGCGTCCAGACCGATGTAGTCCTTGTAGATGTGCTTGGTGTGCAGGCAGGTCGCGATCAGCGCGCCGTAGGGCGCCATCATGTATCTGCCGAGCTCGGTGAAGATCGCGACGTCGTCCATGCCCTCGGGCACTAAGATCTCTTCATACTTTTGGCGAACCAGATCGCCGATAATCATGATATCGTTGGTCGGCTCCTCGGGTCGGTAATCGACGCCGATGCCACCGGACAGATTAATGAAGCTGATATGCACGCCGCAGCGGTCTCTGAGGCGCACAGCGAGTTGGAAAAGGATAGACGCGAGCTCCGCGTAATATTCGTTACTTACGGTGTTGGACGCCAAAAACGCGTGGATGCCGAAGTGTTTGGCGCCGTCCTTTTTGAGCTGAGTGAAAGCGTCAGCCATTTGATCCTCGCTCATGCCGTACTTCGCCTCACCGGGGTTGTCCATGACCTGAACGCCGGTGCGTGACGCGGCAAGCTCGAAGGTGCCGCCGGGATTATAGCGGCAGCAGATCGTCTCGGGAACACCCGTGACGCGCTCGATGAAGGGCACAAAGTTGATATCGTCAAGGTTGATATACGCGCCCAGCTCATACGCCTTTTTCATATCCTCCTCGGGCGTAACGTTGGAGGAGAACATGATGTCACTGCCCTTGAAGCCGCACGCCTCACTCATCACGAGCTCGGTGAGCGAGGAGCAGTCAACGCCGCAGCCCTCTTCCTTGAGGATGGTGAGCAGATAGGGGTTCGGGGTCGCCTTGACGGCAAAATACTCCTTGAAGCCCTTGTTCCATGAGAACGCCTTGTACAAACGGCGGCAATTCTCGCGGATGCCCTTTTCGTCGTAGATGTGGAACGGTGTGGGGATATCCTTGATGATGTCCTGTGCCTGTTCCTTGGATAAAAACGGTGTCTTTTGCATACTCATACCTCCCAAATTATATTACCGATGTCATTGCGAACCCCGACAGTCTTGTCGGGGTGTGGCAATCTCCAAAAACATATTAATCGGTTGAGATTCCCACGTCGAGGCTGTGCCTCTCCTCGGAATGACGATAGTTATGACAAATGAGCCTGTATCGCGTTTAAGATCTCCTGTGTGCCGTCGCCCCCCAGCGCGGAGAAGGGATATAATCCGACGTTCGGGTAATTTGACATAATGCCCGAGAGCAGCTCGAGCTGTGCGGCGTACTCGCCCTTATTGAGCTTGTCCGCCTTGGTCGCGACGACGATGAACGGAACGCCGTTGTCATACAGGAAATTGATCATGTTCATATCGTCGGCGGTCGGCTTGTGGCGCATATCGATGATCTGCACGACCAGCGCGATATCGCGTCCGGCGGCAAAGTAGCCCTCGACCAGCTCCGCCCATCTCAGCTTTTCGACCTTGCTGACCTTGGCGTAGCCGTAGCCGGGCAGATCGACGAGGTTGAACGTCCCCGCGTCAAAGAAATTGATGGTAGCGGTCTTGCCGGGCTTGGAGCTGACGCGCGCCAATGCCTTGCGGTTACAGAGCTTATTGATCAGCGAGGACTTGCCCACGTTGGAGCGACCCGAAAAGACCACATCGGGGCGGTCATCGGGGCGCAGCTGAGAGCTCAGTCCCGCGGAATAAGTAAATTCAACATTCAGCATAGGAATCTCCCTTTCAGCCTCCCAATTCTCGGGGAGGTGGGCTCGCCGTAAGGCGAGATCGGAGGGTTGCCGTGTGTCTAACGGAAAACGTCATCCGAATCCAGCGTCTATCAACCCTCAGTCTGCGTGACACAAGTGTCCGCAGACAGCTCCCTTAGAAAAGGGAGCCTTTTGCAGTCACTTCCACACGTTTGGAAGCGGGCTTTGCCGCATTCTTTCTGCTGTTTTTCGGCTTCGCGGCAGGCTTTTTCTTTGCGGCGATCGCGAGCGCGAGCACCTCGTCAATGGTCTCGACAGGATGATAGGTGATATTCTCACGGATCTCGGGATCAAAATCGGCAAGGTCACGCTCATTCTCCTTGGGGATGATCACGTGCTTGATGCCGGATTTATAAGCCGCCATGCTCTTTTCCTTGAGTCCGCCGATGGGCAGCACCTTGCCGCTGATACTGATCTCGCCGGTCATCGCGACGTCGGCGCGGACGGGAAGTCCCGTCAAAGCGGAATACAGCGCGGTCGCCATCGTCACACCCGCGGAAGGGCCGTCCTTGGGGATCGCGCCTTCCAAGGCGTGGAGATGGATATCGTTGTTCTTATAGAAATCCGCGTCGAGTTGATATTGCTCACAGCGGGTGCGGATCGCGGTGATCGCCGCCTTGGCGCTCTCCTGCATCACATCGCCGAGTGAGCCGGTCAGCTCGATCTTGCCGGAGCCGGGCATCACGACGCATTCGAGCGGCAGAAGTGTGCCGCCGACAGCCGTCCACGCCAGTCCGTTCACGAGACCGACCTCGTCCTTCTTAGCAGAGATATCATCGAGATATTTTTTGACGCCGAGATATGCGTCGAGATTCTTGTCGTTGACGCGCACGACAGTCTCGGGATCGGAGAGGATCGCGACAGCCGCCTTGCGCAGGATCGCCATCAGCTCGCGTTCGAGATTACGCACGCCCGCTTCACGCGTGTAGAAGTCGATCACGGAATAGATCGCCTTGTCGGTCATGCGGAAATTCTTGCGCTTGATCCCGCTGAGCTCCATCTGCTTGGGCAGCAGGTGCTTTTTGGCGATATTGAACTTTTCGACGCGGGTATAGGACGGCAGTTCGATGACGTCCATACGGTCGCGCAGAGGCGCGGGGATCGCGTCAGCGTCGTTGGCTGTGGTGATGAACATCACGTCGGAAAGATCGAACGGCAGGTCGATATAATGGTCGACAAAAGCGTAGTTCTGCTCACTGTCGAGCACCTCGAGCAGTGCCGAGGACGGATCGCCCTTGTAATCGGCGCTGAGCTTGTCGACCTCGTCGAGGATCAACAGCGGATTGCGGGTACCGCATTTGCGGATCGCGTTGATGATGCGGCCGGGCATCGAGGCGATATAGGTGCGGCGGTGACCGCGGATCTCAGCCTCGTCACGCACACCGCCCAAGGCAACGCGATGGCTCTTTCTGCCGATCGCCTCACCGATGGAGGTCGCGATGGAGGTTTTGCCGACGCCGGGAGGTCCGACCAGACAGATGATCTGCCCCTTTGCCTTATCGCTCAGCTTGCGGACGGCGAGCTGTTCGATGATGCGCTTCTTGACCTTATCAAGACCGTAATGGTCGCGGTCAAGCTGTTCGCGCACCGCTTCCAGATCGATATTCTCCTCCGTCGTCGTATTCCACGGGAGCTCCAGAACGGTGTCGATGTAGGTCTCGATCACGCTGGATTCGTTGGTGCCGACAGGCAGACGCTCCAGTCGTGAACATTCCTTCATCAGCGCTTTTTCGACCTCTTCGGGGAGCTTGAGCTCCGTGATCTTCTTACGCAGTTCGTCGATATCGTTGAATTCGCCGCCGTCGCCCAGCTCGTCGCGGATCACGTTCATCTGCTCGCGCAGATAGTAATCGCGCTGGCTCTGGTCGATACGTTCCTTCGCCTTTTCCATGATGTCCTGTTCGACGCTCATGATGAAGATCTCGTTCTGCATGGCGTCGATCAGCACCTCGAGGCGGTCGGACAGGTTGACGGTCTCGAGGATCATCTGCTTGATCTCGACGTCGAGCATGACGTTGGACGCGACAAAATCAGCCAGCTCGCCCGGATCATTCGCCATACCGATCTTGAAGAGGATGTCGGCAGGCAGCTTAGGCGCGAGCTCTATGTATCTCTCGAAGGTCGCCTTGAGCGAACGCATCAGGGCGATATCGCGGGTAGTCAGTGTTTTGTTGCGGGTGTTGCCGAAGGGTTCGATCGCCGCGTACAGACAGCTGTCGTTGGGCACGCTCTCGACGATCGCGCCGCGCCAAAGACCCTCGATGACCACGCGGGTCGCCTTGCGGTCTTCTTTGACGACCTGCTTGACACGGCAGACAACGCCCACCTTAAATATATCGTTCACCGCGGGTTCGTTCACACCTGCGTCCATCTGAGCGGTGACGAAGATGAGTTGGTCACCCTCTACCGCCATATCGACGGCGTTTTTGGAACGCGCGCGGTTCACATCAAAGTTCAGCATCATCTTAGGGAACATGACAACGCCCCTGAGCGGCAGAACCGGTAGATTCAGGCTTTCGGTAAAGTCTTTCATAATACTCCTCGGACGCGCGAAATGATGGGAATAAACAGAAATACGCGCGTCATTTATGTAATGATCGATTGTTAATCGGTTGAGATTGCCACAGGGCTGTGCCCTTCGCAATGACAATTTATATGAATAATCAGCATAAGGCTGTATGCATCTTACATACAGCCTTTTATCGATTTAGGTAACGGGAGGAGCACAGTGGCGCTTAGCCAATCGCTGACAAAGATGTCAGCTCTTGGAGCGCTGTTGCATGGGAGTTGTATACCAAATCAAAGATTTGGA
>JAHKVW010000100.1 GCA_020624805.1 bacterium
GGGAGAGATAACGAAGCGTTACAGAAACACGCCGATGATGGACTCAAGCCGCATAATCAGTATCATTACTCAAGGTATTGAGCCATACGTTTGCATGTTATTATACAGTTGCGTTATCTCTCCCCCGCGAACATAAGCAGATCACTCTTTATATGATTCTGCCCGCATGCCCCCTCGTCAGAGGGGGCCGAAAATGATGCAGTGCCCCCGTGACACGCGTGTCCGTCAGAGGGGGCTGGAAAGGTTTTTCTACAGCCTGGAAAGAGGGCTTCATGCCCTCTTTTTTTGCTGTGTATTATTGTCGGACATTTTTTTATTCCGAACACCATACTGTTCTATGTTTTAGACAATACTTTTTATAAACATACAATATTTTTTGGATATTCTCTTGACTTCGAATGTTGCAGAGAGTAGAATGATACTGATAAAACAGCATCATCCGGCTGTTTTGTTGAATTTGGTATCTTTGGAGGATAGAACAATGATGAAAAGATTATTCTGTTTGACATTGGTTGCGGTTATGCTGCTAAGCGTTTTTGCATTCAGCTTTTCCGCTGCCGAGGTCAACGAGAAAGCTGTAACCGGCGCTGATGTGATCAAATTTGATAACAGCATTACAAAATGGACGGGTCCCGTTCAGTTCTATATTTATGATCCCGAAGGCGACACTGAACTGATCCCTTGGGGCTCCAAGAAGCTCAACGGTACGGATGAAGGCAACAACATCTGGTCGAAAGACCTGTCTGATTATGGATTGGAATCCGGCAAGCAGTATTGTATCATCTTTTGTGATGCCTCAACCGGCGCCCAGACCTATGATCTCGTTTTTGATGCTTCCTGTTTCGGTGATACTGCTGTTACAACAAATAATTTGATTGAAAATCCTGTAGACTCTAATAAAAACGCGGGTGAAGCTGTTTGGAAGAATAATACTCTCGGTCCGCGCCTTCAGGTCACTTCGATCGGTAACGTGGTCGGTCAGACTTGCCTTGCTTCAGAAACACCGTATGATTTGTTTGTCGGATTTCTGGAGAACACTTTCGAAAATGCCCGCGTGTATTCCGGTAAGGATGATCAGACTCTTATCGATGATACCGCAGGTGCGTTAGGCTTGTCAAAGAATGACGTTGAAGCGGCGCTTAGTGAAGCCGGTGCTTATACGAATTGGGATTATGATAAATCAAATTTACCCGGTGAAGGCAGCAGCGGTTCCGGCAGCTCCGGAAGCAGCTCCGGCAGCTCCGGCAGTTCCGGCAGTTCCGGCGGTTCAAGCGGCTATTATTCCGATATCTCAGGTAAATGGCACACTATTGCTTTTGCTTCTGACCAATTTACAGATGACGAAAAAAAGATATTTTCTTCTGTTATGAAGAGTAATACTAACGTATTATATCTTCCTTCTCAAGTCATTGCGAAGCAAACAGATGATTCAGGTACGTATTATGTGTTTTTGACTTCTGTGACTGAGCTCAAAACTGATGTGGATGCCTTTTTTGATTCCATTAGATGGGAGATTACTACTATTTTTGTAGATAATCAGGGTAACAGTAAACTGTTGAAATCAGTCGCCATAGATCCCGCTGATATCAAAACTACTGACAAAGCACCTGATGGATGGACAGTTTCGGCAAAATCTCCGAGCGCAGATGATTTGAGGTTCTATTCAAGTGACGTTGAACAAGCGTTAACTAACTACAAGGATATTAAACTTGATTTTATTGCTGAACTGGCAGAGAAGTTCGATGGTTCTGTTTACTATCGTCGTTTCCTTTGCTACGGAACAAAAGACGGCAAAACGGATCTTTATGTTGTTGAATTAACTGATGGATTCACAAAAGCTGAGATCACAAAGGTTTCTTTGTTTGACTTGTCATCGTATGCTATTTCTCCGCAACCCGCGGAAAAAGGACCGGATAATTCCGCTAAATCTCCTGCGACCGGAAATACCGATATGGTTATGATGGTAGTTGTATTACTCTTCATCGCGATGTTCGGCGCTTGCGTATCTGTCAAGCAAATTTCGAAGAAGCACGACTGATATTTCTATAATTGAATTATAACCGGCGCGGGTGGTATTTGCCCGCGCCGGTTTTCAAATGTCTATTCTCCGATATGTAAAAATTTAACGCTGAATATTGGCAAAATTCTACAAATTGGGGCTTTACCCTTGACACTTCGGGTACATTATTGTATAATCAATGAAGCATTATGCGAATAACCCCTGCCTTTTGGCGGATGGGAGGGAAATACATGTCAGAAGTAAGGCTCAAGGAAAACGAATCCTTAGAGAGCGCTCTGCGCCGCTTCAAAAAGCAGTGCGCGCGCGCCGGCGTCATCGCCGAGGTTCGTAAGAGAGAGGCTTACGAGAAGCCTTCTGTAAAGCGTAAAAAGAAGTCCGAGGCTGCTCGCAAGCGTAAGTACAGATAATCAACAAACGAACGGACAGGTCATCCTGTCCGTTTTTTGTAATGCGGTCATAACGACACGATGCGCGCTTGTTTGATGATAGGATGATCAATGAGCCGCGTTCATCCGATGAACTTTCACCAAGAGGTGTTACTACTATGCCAAAGATAATCCAAAACACTCTCCTGATCCTGCTGTGTGCCGTGATGGTGCTGTCAGCCTGTCTGACGGGCTGCAAGTCCAACGAGCCGAATTTCCCGGTCGCGCTGTCCGATACGACCCGCAGCGCCTTTGAACTCTGCACCAAGGGCTACAAGGATACCGAGCTTGATAAGATCTATCAATTCATGCTCGATGATGAGAAGATCAACGCCAAGAAGCTGCACGACAAGTATGAGATCCAGTGCCTGAGAAAAGACGATGACGGTTATGTCGTCAATTATATCGGCAACACCAGGATCTTGATGCTTCGCTTCGACGAGAAGGGCGAGTGGGTCAAGAGAGATCGTCTGCACAGCATGTACCGCGTTACCGAGACCCGCGGCAAGTTTGATCTGCTAAAAGAGGGCGATAACGTCACAAAGGTGCAGTCTACCGATCCGGTTGCCTACTTCCCGTTTTTGGTCGATCCCTCCGGCACCGATCTGAGAACCGATCACTATACAGGCGACGGCTACCACACCGTTATTCTGTACGATGACAACTACAATATTTCTTCCATTAACTACGGACTGATCTAATGATGACTGCGATTCAGAGTATACAGGATTTCCTGCCCGATGAAAACACCGCCGCATTGGTGACGAGCGAGGTGAACCGCCGCTATCTCAGCGGGTTCCCTTCGTCCGCGGGCGCGATCCTTGTCACGAAAAACCGATCTGTATTGATGCTTGACTTCCGCTATTATGAGGCGGCGACCCGCTGTGTAGAGCCGCCGTTGGAGGTCGTGCGCTTTGTTCGGTTGATCGATGATCTGAATCGCGTTTTTCTTGATTGGAACATCCGATCCGTCTATATCGAGGGGGAGAGTGTGACGGTCGCGCGCTGTCATGAGCTGGAAGAAGCGTTCATCCCCGCTGTCCTCACCGACGGTCTGTCCGCCGAGCTGAACCGGATCAGGATGTGCAAGACGGAGCAAGAGGTCGAGAAGATCATCACCGCCCAGCGCATCACCGAACGCGCCTACACCGAGGTGCTCAATATCCTCAAGCCCGGTGTGAGTGAGCGTCATATCGCGATCGAGCTCGAGCATCTGATCAAGCTCTACGGCGGCGAGCGCGTGGCGTTCGATCTGATCTGTGTGACGGGGGAGAATACTTCTTTGCCGCACGGCGTACCGGGGGACAGGATCGTCAGGGACGGCGATTTCTTCACCTTCGATATCGGCGCGGTGTATGAGGGCTACCACAGCGATATGACCCGAACCGTCGCCGTCGGCAGCGCCACCGATGAAATGCGGATGATCTATGAGACCGTCCTGCAGGCGCACCTCAAAGCCTTTCGCGCGATCAAGGCGGGTAATACCGCCGCCGATGTGGATTCCGCCGCGCGCGACCATATCGAGAGCTGCGGCTACGGCGAATACTTCGGTCACAGCACCGGCCACGGCGTCGGGCTGGATATCCATGAAGCCCCCGCCGTCTACAAAACGAACCGTACCGTGCTGCGGGACAACATGGTGATCACCGATGAACCCGGCATCTATCTGCCCGAAAAATTCGGCGTACGAATCGAGGATATGGTGCTGGTGAAAGGCGATACTCCCGTTGACCTCGCTCAGATCTCCAAGGAGTTTACTGTGATTTAGCGGCTGTTCCGATGCGGCGATCAACCTAAAAGGCTCCCTTTGGGAAAGGTACCCCCGTTGGGGGAATGTCCGGAGGACAAGGGGGGAGCCGCTTCCGGCGAGGAGGCTCCCGCCAAAATGCGGGTGAGGAATTGTATCTGTGTTTGAGCGTGTTGTAACACGCGAGTGACCTATTTACAATATAATTCTTTGAAAGTATTGACTTTTTCCGTACTTTGCCTGTATAATAATTAAGTTAAGGTTCGTCATGATCCTTTGTCATTGCGAAGGCGAAGCCTGTGGCAATCTCAACCGTTCATGACACAAGACTGTTCAAATTAGACATTAGGAGGAAATGATTATGATTTCTGCCGGCGATTTCAGAAACGGCGTAACATTTGAAATGGATGGACAGGTTGTTTCCATCATCGAGTTCCAGCACGTAAAGCCCGGTAAGGGCGCCGCTTTTGTCAGAACCAAGATCCGCAACGTGATTACCGGCGCGGTTGTTGAAAAGACCTTCAACCCCAACGATAAGTACCCCACCGCTTTCATTGACAGAAAGGATATGGAGTACAGCTACAACGACGGCGATCTTTACTATTTCATGGATACCGAGACCTGGGAGCAGATCCCGATCAACGCTTCTATCCTCGGCGACAGCTTCAAGTTCGTCAAAGAGAACATGGTCTGCAAGGTACTGTCCTACAAGGGCAACGTATTCGGCGTAGAGCCGCCTAACTTTGTCGAGCTCCAGGTCACCCAGACCGATCCCGGCTTTGCCGGCAACACCGCTACCAACGCGACCAAGCCCGCTACCCTCGAGACCGGCGCTGAGATCAAGGTTCCGCTCTTCATCGAGGAAGGCGAAATGATCCAGATCGATACCCGTACCGGCGAGTATCTGGGCAGAGCGTAAGGTACAATTTGTCATTGCGAGGTTCTTGAGAACCGTGGCAATCTCAACCTTATTACTGCCTCCCTTTCGTAAGGTGCTCCCCGTTGGGGAGACGTCGCGAAGTGACAGTGGGGGAGGCGTCTCCGCCGAGGAATGCTCCTCCCGCTATGATTTTTATTGTGTTTCCATAAGTTTCATTTTAAAGGAGATATTATGAATCTGACTGAGAGAATCGCTTATATCCGCGGTCTTGCCGAAGGATTAAAGCTCGATGAAAACCGCGACGAGGTCAAGGTCATCAAAGCGATGATCGATCTTCTCGAGGATATGGCATACGACGTAGTCGAGATGGAAGAGGTCGTGGACGAGGTCTGCAACCAGGTCGATGAGATCGATGAGGATCTCGCCGAGGTCGAAGAAGATATCTACGGCGACGACTCCGGTTATGTAACCTACGACAAGGATACCGACGAGTTCAGCGACGACGAGGCGTATTATGAGGTCACCTGCCCCGCGTGTGACAAGACGACCATCGTTGACGAAGACGCGCTGATCGAGGGCGGTCTCGACTGCCCCTACTGCGGCGCCGAGATCGAGTTTGACTTCTCCGAGCTCAACGAGGATATCGACGCGCTCGAAGAAGCGGACAAAAAGGCTGACGCAAAAGCCGAAGACAAGGCAGAGGACAAAGCGGAAGAGAAATAATCCGTTTGCCCTTTCTCACTTGCCGATCCGATTCAATCAACATAGGCGGCACGACCCCGGTCGTGCCGCCTTAATTATTGCCATTTGTAGGGGAGGGTCTCGACCCTCCCGCAACAGTTCCTTGGAGTGTTATCATAAAAGTAGAGTCGTTAAACACCCAAAGATGTGATATAATGAAAAGCATCAAAAGAAAGGTGAAAAGAAATGACGACCTACGA
>JAHKVW010000101.1 GCA_020624805.1 bacterium
AAAAGGTCACCGGGGAGCTGCAACTCCACAGTGACCAAGGGTTTCAGTATACATCCCATGCGTACTTTAACCTAACTCAATCTTACGGCATAAAGCAATCAATGTCAAGACGTGGGAATCCTTATGACAACGCTTTAGCTGAAAATTTCTTTTCTATCCTCAAAACAGAATGTATTCACAGAGTCAAACTGAAAACCTATGAGCAGGCTCGCCTGCTCATAGGAGAGTATATCAACTTTTACAATAACTATCGTATTCAAACTAAAACAAAACTGACACCGCTCGAAAAACGATGTCAGTATGTTCATTAATGTTTATTATTCTGCCATAGTACGCCGTTTTTGTGCTGTCTACACAATTTGGGGCGGTTCACTTGCGGAAGCGCTGTTTTTTTTGTGTTTTAATGTTTATTTTATTGCCGCGGAGGGGCGTTTTGCTTTGACGGTTACTTTATCGTCGGGCTTGTGGTCGTCGAGGACATCGTAGATATCCTGGAAGGAAGTGATCGTCTTACCGTCCAGCTCCGTGATGATATCGCCCTCTTTGATATCGGTGCCCGCGAGAGAGCCTTCCGAATCGATCTTGCTGACGAGAACGCCTGCGGGAGCGCCGGAATAATCGCCGGAGGCGAGCTCTTTGCCGGAGAAGCCGATGCGGGTACGACCCTTGACATAGCCGTAGTGCATCAGATCGCCCGCGATCCGCTCCACTGTCGCGGAGGGGATGGAGAAGGTCATGCTCTCAAAGTTTTCGGCGACCACCTTGGCGGTGGTGATGCCGATCACCTGACCGTAGAGGTTGCACAGCGGACCGCCCGAGCTGCCGGGGCTGATCGCGGCGTCACACTGGATGTAGCGCACGTTCTTGTTGACGGAAAGCTCACGGTCGACGGCGGAGACAACGCCCTTGGTCAGGGTGTTCTGGAACTTTTCACCGCCGGGTGAGCCGACTGCGATCACGTCGTCGCCGATAGCGATCTTCTCGGAATCGCCGAAGGTGACTGCTTTCAGATCCTTTGCGTCGATCTTGAGTACCGCGAGGTCGGTCCATGTATCAAAGCCTACGATCTTCGCCTGATACTTGTCGCCGTTGCTCATCACGATGCTGACGGCGTAGGCGCGGCTGTTACCGATGACGTGAGCGTTGGTGATCAGGTAGCCGTCCGATGAGATGATCACGCCGGAGCCTTGGGATAAGGCGTCTTCTGTGCTGTCTGTGATCTTATCCTGATAGCAAATGACGGTCACAACGCTGTCGCTGACCGCGGCATAGGCGCTTTGGGTGGTGTATTTCGCGTCATCCTTATCCTTGGGAAGATCCTCGAGCTGGATGTCCTTGGCGTCCTCATCCGGCTTTCCGACAGAATCGGGATTATCATCGTCACGCTTTTGGGTCTCGCCGTTGTCGGCGATCAGGGTGATGGTGTCCTCGACGTCGGTGAAGCTGTCACTGTTTTGGTTGAAGGAGAACGGGTTGACGCCGTATTCGGAGTCGTCGCCTCCGTCTTCACCGTTCTCTCCGAAGGAGAAGGGATTTTCCGGATTGCGCACGGGATCTCCCTTGCCGCGTTGTGTTCCCGCGATATAGAAACCGAATCCCACGACCATCGCCGCGAGCAATGCGCAGAGGATGATGATGAACACCTTGGTGCCGGTAGGGGTCGGCTGCTTCGGCGGCTTTTGATTTGCCGATTGGGCGGTGTTCGGCGCTTGGCTCGGCATGGGCGCATAGGGCTGGAGCTCTTGGACGGATTTCTCGGGTTGGGACGGCGTCTGCGGATAGACCGTCGCCTGCTGATATCCCGTGTTCGGATAGTAGTACTGCATCGGCTGCTGCACGGGCTGTTGTACCGGCTGCTGCATAGGCTGCGGGTAGTATGGATAGTAGCCGTAGGGCGCTGTATTTGGGTAAGCCGCAGGCTGCTGTGCAGGCTGCATAGGCTGTGTAGCTTGTGCCGATTGTGTTGTTTGCGCAGGAGAGGTCTGTGCTTGCTGTTGAGGCTGTTGCGGTAACGTGTATTCCTGCAAGGGCTCGGGCTTTATTGCTTCGACAGGTTCATTGGCGGGAGCGTCGGCGACAGGTTCCGCAGCGGCATTGTTGTCAGCCTGGGCTTGTTCTGCTTCAAAGCCTTGCTGCTCGAGTTCCAGTGATTCGTATTCTTCTTCGGGATGATATGCCTTTTTCGGCGTCAAATCGTCCATATTCAAATACCTTTCCTTTCCGCCCACGATATTTCCATGACCGCGTTACCGTGGGCGATACGCGGCGGAGTATGATAGTGAGATGATTCTTTATATGTTGAGATTGTGAGGTGCTGTCAAAATCTTGATTTTGTCTACAGCACCCATGCAAGGCTCTCCCAAGAAGCGGAGCGATAATGCGAACGCTGATTGG
>JAHKVW010000013.1 GCA_020624805.1 bacterium
ACTTTTCGGGAGGAGCAAGCCCCTCCCCTACAGTAAACGTCGCAGTGGATTTGTAGGGGAGGGTCTTGACCCTCCCGCAGCAGGACGTTGGACAAGACGCAATGTCCGTTGAAAAGGTATACGTTTCCGTAGGGACGAGCATTGCTCGTCCGCATGACAGAAGCGTTTTTCTCCTATCTCACGCTTTCGATACCGAAAACGCCCGTCATTCTGCGGATGACCATTGGTCATCCCTACGGAAACAGAGATACGCTTCGCCTAAAATGACATTTTTTACATACCTTTCGGGAGCAGCAAGCCGCTCCCCTACAGTGCGTTTAGGCGGCGTAGAACGGACTGCTTTCGGCGCATCGAACATCATCCGTTGATCAAAGGCTGGTCTAATTCGTACAGCGCTCCGTTCAGCTCGCGCAGGTCGAAGCGTCGGTTGACGATAAAATACTCCACGATCACATCGAACTTGGAGCTGTGCGACAGCGCGTAGCCCGCCTTGCGCAGCAGGTCGGCGGCGTCATCCAGATCGAGCTCCAGCGCGATCGCGAAGGCGACGGCGGTGGGCTTGGACGGACGATAAGACGGATTGGAGCGGATCTTGGAGAAGAGCTTGCGATCCACACCTGCGCGCTTATAGCAGGTGCTGTCCCTCATCCCGCGCTCATCGATCAGGCGAAAAAGCGCCTCTTGAAAGCTCTCGTCAAGGGTATTCAGCCGGCTTGACAGATCGCTGTACGCGGCAGTCGGCGCGGGCATACCCGCCATATGATCATCCGCGATCGGGGCGGGAGCGGCATACCGCGCAGGCGGCTGAGGCGCGGCACATTCATCAAGGACAACAGCGTCGTCCGCGTCCGGTATCTCTCGAGCCGCGGAGCCTTTGGCACGCGGTATCATCCGTTTTGCCGCACGGGGCGCGAACGCCTGTTTTTCCTCAGCCGCAAAAGGCGGTTCGGGGATGTCATAATGAAGCCGCAGATATTCGGCTATCTCCGCGAGCAGTTGTTTTTTCAATCGCATCAAATCACCTTCTTTCTGCGAGTATAACACAGAAACGGTTGGATTACAAATTGTTTCGGGACGTCGCAAGCGTCGTCCCCTACGGTTTCAAACTCCGTATTTGATCTTCACCCGATTCAGCTTATTGCCCACGGGCTTGCGCAAAATCAGCAGGAACACGACATTCGACACGGCGTAGAGCGCGGTGAACGGCAATGCCGACAACAGCGCCGCCGAATACAGCCCCCAGTCGAAGCCGCCCGCGTACCACAGCACCGTCCAGATATCCATGATGAACGAGTACGCTATTCCCGCGACAACGCCGTAGAGCAACAGCAACACATTGGATCTCATCAATACGCGCGACAGATAGCCCGCGATCAGTCCGATCAGCCCGAAGCCGAGCATCTGGAACGGCGTCCACGGGCCCTGACCGAACCAGATATTGGAGATCAGCACGCTCAGCGAGCCGCAGAGAAAGCCCGCCTCCGCGCCGAGGTAGATCGCCGTCATCACACAGATCGCCGTGATCGGCTTGAACAGCGGGATGAACCGTCCGAACACCGCCAGCGCCGTCATGATCGCCGTGATCACCATCCGCCGTGAGCCGATGTTCCGTTTCTCAAAGCCCGTCATGAACAGCAGCAGCGCCAGCACCGCGATCCCGAGCGAGATGATCAGGTACCGCTGACCCTCAAACAAAACGGCGCTCAGCGCGACCAGCGCGGGGATCAGCACAAAGGGGATGCCGTAGCGCAAAACCGCCCTCAGGCGGGGATTTTCGATCACTCTCATACCGCGCCTCCCTCTGCCGTGAACCGCTCTGCCGCAAGCGCAACGGTATACGCGCCGTCAACATAACGCTTTGTGATACGCGAGGCGGCGGTGGTATAGAATCGGTTGTCGGTCATGAAGCGGTCGGTGCGGTCGACTGCCGCGACCCCGCCCTGCGCGAACAGGGCGCATCGGTCGGCGCACAGCGCGGCGAATTCCACATCATGGGTGATCAGCAGGACGGTCACGCCGTCAGCTTGCAGTCTGCGGATCACCTCGAGCAGCAGCGCCTTTCGGTTCGCGTCCAGTCCCTTGGACGGCTCGTCCATGATGAGCAGACGGGGCTTGGTGGACAGCGCCTTGCACAGCGCGACGAGCTGCCGCTCACCGCCCGAGATATCGTAGGGATGGCGGTCGTATAATGGCTTTAGGTCAAAGGGCAGACCTTCCATCACCGTATCACAGCTCTTCAGCTCCTCCCCTACCGTTTCGTGCAGGAACACGGTTTCCGCGTCCTGCGGGAGCAGACTGAGATTCTCTTGATACAAACTGCCGTTTTTGTAGTCCTTCAAGGGTTTTCCGAACAGCTTCACCGTGCCGGAATACGGCTTGCGCAGTCCCGCCGCGACCGCCGCCGCGGTGCTTTTGCCCGCGCCGTTCGCGCCCAATAACGCGAACACCTCGCCCTTGTACACGGTCAGGTCGAGATCGCGCAGGATATCGTCACCCTTGCGCTCATAGCGAAAGCGGATATTTTTCAATGACAACGCTTCTTCGGTCGAAGTAGGTTCCGTATGTTCCGGATTTGTATGATTAATATGTAATTCTCCTACAAAGAGCTGACCCTCGCGCACGCTCAGCGGCAATTCACCCCTGCCGCCGACCGAGTGATACAGCCGTGCCGCCGTAGGCAGAAACGCGGTATATTCACTGTCCTTGCCGATCAACTGCGCCACCTTGCGCGGCGTATCGTCGAGCACGACCCTTCCCCCGTCGAGGATCACGATCCTGTCGGAGATCGGGAAGAGCTCCTCGCACCGATGCTCGCACAGGATCACCGTCACGCCCGTCTCGCGGTTGAGGCGGTAGACGGTCTCGATAAAGCGCGTCGCGGCGATCGGATCGAGCTGTGCCGTCGGCTCGTCGAGCAGGAGCAGCTCGGGGTCGGCGATCATCACCGCCGCTAAGTTGAGGAGCTGTTTTTCACCGCCCGAGAGGGTCGCCGTATCGCGCTCCATCCAGCGGTCGATGCCGAAGTACGAGGCGATCTCCGCCACGCGGCGGGCGATATCCTGCTGCCTCAACCCGAGGTTCTCGAGCGTGAACGCCAGCTCATGCCACACCTTGTCGGTAACGATCTGTTCCTCCGGATCCTGCGCGACATAGCCTATCCTGCTTGACGGAGCTTCGATGATATCCACCGCGCCAAGGCTCCCTTTCCTAAGGTACCCCCGTTGGGGGAATGTCCGAAGGACAAGGGGGGAGCCGCTTCCGGCGAGGAGGCTGTCACCGGACACACCTGTCCGGTGACTGAGGGTTGCTTTCTCGGCTGAAAGAAGAATCTCACCTTCCAACTCTCCGTTCTGCCGCAGTTCGGGCTTGAGCAGGCGCAAAAACGTGCTTTTGCCCGAGCCTGTCGCGCCCATCAGGGTGATGATCTCACCGCGTTCGACGGAAAGGTCGATAGCGGACAGCGCCTTATGCTCCGCGTTCGGATAAGTAAAGCTCAGGTTTTTGACAGTAACAAGCGCCATCGGATCGCCTCCTTTCCGTTGATGATGAGCGGCAATACGCTCAATACGGTGAACGCCGCCGCGCCCGCGATCCCCCACGGACTCAGCAGATCCATAGAAAGCTCCGGATAAAACGCCGCCTTGCTGTAATAAATGCCGACAGCCGAAACCGCCGTCAGCCAGATACAAACGAGCATGAGGATCACATCGTATCGATGCACGCGATAGGTCGCGTATGAGGTGCGTCTGCCGGTGCCGTAGCCGCGCGATTCCATGCTCTCGGCGGTGACAATGCCGTTCTCCAGCGTCCATGTGATCAGGATGGACAGCACCCGCGCCCTGCAGCGCACAGCGTCGATCAGATTGCCGTCGGTGAACAGTCCCAGCGCGCGTTGGGCGTCGCAGGTCCTGCGCCACCGCACCCGAAACAGCGCCGTATAGCGGATCGCCATCGATAACAGCAGCGCGAGCTGCGGCGAGAAGCGCCCGAAGAGGTACAGCACCCTGTCCGAGGTCATCACCCCGGACAGATCGCGCAGGCGGTACAATGCCGCCGTCAGCATTCCCGCGGCGCACAGTCCGTAGACCGTCGCCTCGAGGGTGATGGGGTTGTCGTTGAAGAAGAACAGCGGGGTCTGCCCCTTATGGACGAACAGCGGATTGAGCACCGCCGCGATGAGGAACACCGCGAGCGAGAATAAATGCGCCTTTTTGCCTGCCGTACCGCCGATGACCGCGCTAAGGACGGAGGTCACCAGCGCGATGGCGATCAGCAGAGGATTCATCGAGAACATGATGATCCCCAGCACACAGAGGTAGTACACCGCCACGGTGAACGGATTCAGTTGTTCAAATCTCAAAGCGCCGACCTCCTTTCTCACCAACGCCGCAAGCTATTTATCAATCGGGTGCGGGCGTGTCCGCCCGCCCTTAATTCCTAATTCCTAATTTCTAATTCCTAATTATCTAAAGGTCTTTTCCTATATTCGTCGTATACAGCCATTCGATCCGGTCGCCGTCATGGACGGTACAGCTCTGGCAGCCCACGTCGGGGAACTCGCCGTTGACGCGGTACATCCAGCCCGACAGGTCGCCGTAATCGAACTCGTACAGGCCGTCGATCCCCGCGATATACGCCGCACCGTCACTGCCGCGGTTATCGATCGTAATGCGATAGGTGCGCGCCGCGTTTTGCAGGACGTCATAGACCGTGTCGCCGGACGAAGCGGAAAACTCCCTTGTATCGAGGATGATACAGCTGTTGGGGACTGCGTTGTTTTTCTTCTCCAGATCCTTGATCGTGTCACAGCGGATGCTGAGCGTGACAGTGAAATCACCGTCGTCCTCCTGCGGCTGATAATGCGCCTCGGTTGATTCAAAATTCGTTAAAAGAATAAAAAGTACACCCGCCGCTGCGATAAGTCCCACGGCGATGTAATGCTTTTTGCTGCGTTTTTTCATGAGATACAGCACCGCGCATACGCCGCCCGCGACCGCGATCACGCCGAGGATGGCATAGGGCTTGTAGCCGCCCCTGCCGCTTTCATCCGCCGACGCTGTACGCATTGCCGCGTCATCGGTCGCGCCGGACTGGAATTCACCGTGCTTGTCGGAAAACACCCTCGTTTCACGCGGCGTATTCTCCGTTTCACTGACGTTGACCGTCACCATCTCACCCGCGGCGTTGGTCGCTTCGATAAACTTCTGACCGTTGACGGTGATCACACGGTTGCCGTTGCTGTCGTATTCCACGCGTTGATCCGAGCGCTCACCCGACCCGCTGTCGGCATTGCCGCTTGAGCGGGCGTTACTGCCCGAAGCACTGTCGCCTCCCGCGCCGGAGCCGTTGTCCGAACCGCCGTTACCGCCGCCGGAATTGCCCGATCTGCCCGCGTTGCCCGAGCCGCCGGAGCCGGATGAGCCGCCCGACGGAGCGCCGTGTACCACATGATCGAGCTGATAAAAACAGCCTTGACCGTAACACATCCTGCGATATGCCGTCAACGCGCAGAACACCTCGACGGTCGCGTTAGCGTTGCCGTCGTTTCCGGTATGCGAAAAGCCGCCGTTTGACAGGCGATAGTCCAACATCGCCTCCATCACGGAGGTACCGTTCTTGATGAAGCGGCTGTCAGTCTGCGGATCGATGCCGAGATCGGACAGCGCCATGACCACCTGCGCGGCGCTCTCACAGTTCTCGGCGCCCATGGTCTTGAAGCCGCCGCTGTCGAGCTGTTTGGTTGACAGCCAATCAACGGCGCGGTCGATCGCGTCAGTCACGTCGCCTCTGCCGCCGTAATGCGGCGCGAGCGCCTGCAACGTCATCGCGGTCACATCCACGTCGCCCCATGAGCCCATCACCGCCCAGCCGCCGTCATCCTTTTCACGCGACAGGATCTCACTGAGCAAGCCGTCGGTGCTGTACAGCCGACTGTCATAGCCGTTGTTGAGCAGATGCAGTCCGAACACCAGACTCATCATGCCCAGCCCGCCGATCGCCTCATCCGCGGTATCAGAAATATACCGATTCGTGCTCCCGACCGCCGCCAGTGTAAGAGCGTACTTTTCCCGACTGGTCGCCGAGGCGACAGTACGGTCGTCGAGATAGGACAGCAGGGCGCTTTCATAGCTTGAAAAGTCGTAATCACCCGACTGTGACAGCGCCAGCACGTAGAATTCCGACGTCGAGCCCGCGTTGTCGGTGAGATAGCCGTCGATGAAAGCCTGCGTATCGTGATACCCGTTATATGCAACGATACCGTCGCACAGGCTCTGCACCTGCGCGACGGTATAGGATCGAGCGCCTGCGGGAACTGCCGACAAAACGCCGCACAAAAGCGTCGTCACGCACAGCAGTATCGCGAAGAGCTTATTTTTTACCATAACGCTTCTTATAGAACACAGCCGCGCCGATGATACCCGCAAGGCAAACTGCCGCGATCACGATCCACAGGATCAGGTTGGACACGTCGTTGGTCTGGGGGGTAGAGCCGGAGGCTGCGCTGTCCTTGGTGGCGGAATCGTTGGTGGAAGAATCCTTGGTGGACTCGTCACCGGTAGACTTATTGTCGTTGTTATCGGTGATCGTCGTATCGTCGATATCCTCTACATCCGCGACAACGGTCGGCGCCTCGGTGCCGTCAGCCTGATCGGGAGTGGAGTCGGAGCCGTTCACCTTCAACAGGCAGATCGGGGGAACGATAACAAGATCCTTGACCTCTGCGCTGACTACTTGCTCAAAGCCCATAGATGCCTGTCCGACGGTGATAAAGCTGACTTTTCCGTCCTGATCGGTAGTGAAACCGGTCTTCTCGCCGTCAAGGGTGATCTCGGCGTCGGCTACAGGCTCGACAACCGGCTTACCTTCTCCGTCAAAGCCGGTTTTTGACAGGGTCAGCTCCGCTTCCACGGAACCGTTCTCGCCCTCGATGAGCTGCTTATCAAAATAAGTATAGGTATCGGAAAAATCCTTGGTGTCGGTGTAGATGAACGCGACGACATAATCATCCGCCTTGACGGGATCGGTCAGGCTCCACGCAAAAGCGTTGTTGACCAGATAGCCGTAGCTGCCGCCGTTGGCAACGCCCCACAGCTTCATCAGCGAGAGGCCCCACTTGGTCATCTCGGTGGCATAGCCCGCCGCGGCGCCGCCGTCATAGAACTGCTCATGAGCGGCATACAGCGCATCGTTGACGGTCAGCGCTTCATCGTTGTCGATATCGGTGACGGTCACGGTCTCATACGCGACCGCAAAGTCGCTCTTTTCATCAACGATGGTGACATGCACATCGATGCTGTTGGTCGCGTCGTCAGCGGATACGAACAGCATACCGACGGACAGTACCAACAGTACGGATAATAACACAGCAATGATTTTTTTCATTCTAAAACCTCATTTCCAAAAAATCCTTGATCTATGGTAACGCCGAAGCGTTATCGGTGAATAAACTTCCCCCGGCACAAGCACGGATACTCACGATACACGGGCGGGATTCTAACTGACCACTGACCTCTAATCACTGACCACTGATCACTAATCACTGACCACTAACCACTGACCACTAAAAAAGCTCTTTCCGTAGAAAGAGCGCGACAAACAAGCATAGAGGGTACTCTACACTTCATTCGCACACTTCCTGCCAAAGGGGCTGACTCGGACACGGCAGGTCTCCCGGCTGATGAGGAAGCGGATCATCCGCGCGGACGGGAGCCTTCTCGGAATACTCCAATGGCTGTTTCCCATCCTCTGCTCAATGACGGTAGTGGCGGCTGCTCCGGATTAGGCTGTACCGCACCGGATTCCCTATTGATCTAATCGGTCAATCGACGCAAGCGTCTGACCTTTCAAACCGTATCGCTGTTCAGTTTTTCACTATTATACAAGAGCCGACCGCAAAAAACAACGCCGCAAAAGAATAAAAAAGATTAAAATATTGTCATATTTAGAAGAAATTGCATAAAACTATGCAACTTTTCCTCCCGACGCGTCATGGGTGAAGGGTATTTGCCCTGATCTTATATTTCGGAGGGATAATTGATGAAAACACCCAAAGGCTTTTTTACCTATTTTCACCACGCGGAGTTACTCGAAATGCTCAGCGACGAGCAGGCTGGTCGGCTGTACAAGGCGCTGATGCGGTACGGCAACACCGGCGAAGAATCAGAATTCGACGGCGACAGCGCGCTGAGCATGATGTTCGCGCTCTTCAAAAAAGAGATCAATTACAACTTTGAGCGCTACGCAGAGATCTGTGAAATGCGCAGAGAAGCAGGGAAAAAGAGTGCCAAAGCGAAAAAGGAAAGAGCGCAAAAAGAGAGCGCGGAGCCACATCGATTAGAAACTTTCACAGCCGCCGAACTGGTAAAAATGCGTTTTCCGGAGAATGAGTATTAAGGCAACAAGTGTTAACAAAATCAACAAGTGTTAACAAAACCAACTAAGAAAAGACAATGAAAAAGATAAAAGAAAAAGACAATGATAATGAAATGAAATGAGAAAGCAAAGAAAAAACAACAGGATGACTTTTCAACATATCAACAGAAGTTATCAACATATCAACATCCGACAAAAAGCGATTTTGGTTATCAGATCATATCATTTCAGAACATTTCATTTTCAGTTCATACCATGACAGTTGGCTGATCAGAGATAGGGTGTTTTCCCATCCCATATACGTTGCAGAATATTTGTAGGGGAGGGTCTCGACCCTCCCGCCGCAGGGCGTTGATTGATCATCAATGTCCGTTGAGAAGATGAGCGTTTTGTAGGGTACGGCGCTTGCGACGTACCACATGGCAGAAGCACTGTGCTCCTATCTATG
Source organism: bacterium (assembly GCA_020624805.1). Classification (GTDB taxonomy): domain Bacteria; phylum Bacillota; class Clostridia; order Oscillospirales; family Acutalibacteraceae; genus Ruminococcoides. Next base: position 8,822 of record JAHKVW010000013.1, read on the forward strand.
GGTTTTCGATCTCGGAATCGCCCGTCATTCTCGGTAAGTCGGACACGCGTGTCCAAATGCCGTACCCTACGGAAAATGGGATTTGCTCCGCGATTAATTTACATCGGAACAAACGTCACGGGAGGAGCAAGCCCCTCCCCTACAGTCAACGTTTCAGTGAAATTGTAGGGGAGCGGCTCGCTGCTCCCGCCGCAGGGCGTTGGGGTTATGAACCACGTTGGTTGAGGAAATAAAACATTTCCGTAGGGACGAGCATTGCTCGTCCGCGTGGCAGAGGCATTGTGTTCCTATCTCACGTTTTCGATAACGGAAACGCCCGTCATTCTGCTGATGACCAATGTGATCTCCCCTAAGGGGAGGTGTCGCAAGCGACAGAGGGGTGCCGTCTCCGGCTGAGGAACATCCCTACGGAAACTGGGATTTACTGCACGTTTATATGGCATTTATCGGAAAGGTTGCGGGATGTCGCAAGCGTCATCCCCTACATGATTGATTTGCTCCGCGTTTGGCCGGGATGGATCGGAAAGGTATCGGCGGGAGTGAACCCCCGCCCTACAATTAACGTTGCATCTAATTTGTACAGTATAACCGCAAAAAAGCGGACAGGTTTGATCCCGTCCGCTGTGATTGTTATTTTCTGTTGAACAGATTCTTGAAGAAATAGCCGATATGCTTGAAGGCGTTCTTGATATAGAAGCCGATCATCGCGAAGAAGCGTTGGATGCCCGAGCGCGATTCCGTCTGCTCCTTGAAGTAGGTATCGAAGTAATCGGTGCCGTCGTCGATGTTGGAGCCTTCATCCTCAAAGTATTCGATGCCCTTGTTGGGATCGCGGTCTCTGACCTTGATATCGTAGCCCGCCATCTCATCCGCCTCGGCACGTTCGGCGAATTCCTCATCATTCTGATAGCCGAGTGATTCCTCAAAGGTAATCTCCTCTTCCGGCTCGGCATGGGACGGCTCAGCGTCGTCCGTATCACCGCGCCTTGCCCGGCGCGCCTTGAGCTGTTCCTCTTTCTTGCGCTTGACAGAGGCATTGTACTGCTTATAGATCACCGTGACCGCGATGGATAACGCGGCTAAGATGCCGACCCACAGCAGCAGGCGCCACCAGTCGAACACAGCCCCGGTCTTGCGGTTGATCTTATCAAAGTTCAGCGAACCGGCGGCATTGGTGAGCACCTTTGCCTCCTCGGGAGTGATCTCTTCATCGTCCTTTTGCAGGGTCAGGTCGATCTGCTTGCCGTTGATCACCGTGTTGCACAGATTGATATAGGTGGTGGATTCGCCGTTACTTACGGTACTCTGTGAATCGAGGAAGATGTTACTGTCGCGCTTGACCTCTACGGCGGAGGTGACGTTCTCCTGCTGAGAGACGGCGTCGAGGATCACCTTGCGCTCCGCGGTGGTCAGATCGGAGTAATTGTTGATCTGAGCGGTGTTTTCATCCTCGGTGACGGTCATGCTGATCGAATAGGTCTTGTCGGGATCATACGCGCGCAGATAGATGTTCGCGTTGTGGAACGCGATCATCGTCTCGTCATAATCCAGCCCGACCTGGCTAAATACCGGATCGCCCCGCGGGGTATCGACGGTGATGACGTAATCCTCCTTCGGCAATTTGATCGAGAAGCCGAGTTCCTTGAAGGTATAGGTATCATCCAGCGCAGCAGCTTGGATCGCCGACACGAAAACCATCATCACGATCAGCAGCAGCAACAACGCCGCCTTGAACCGTCTGCGCATATGAACCCTCCTTTGCCTGAATCTCGCGCCGCTCCGACATTTGATATTATGCCGAAAGAGCTTTCGCAAAAGTATTATATTCCTTTTTTCGACAAAAGACAATAGGTTTTTTACGGTTGACAAGAATTTTTTCTTCGGGTATAATAGGTTACGCTCCGCACGGGAGGATGACGGGTGTTTTCGCCGCACGGCGACAGTGCTGTCGGGTCATGGAGCCCCATTGTGTGAGCAAAAAAGTATCGGGGTGTAGCGCAGTTGGTAGCGCGCCTGCTTTGGGAGCAGGATGTCGGGGGTTCAAATCCCTTCACTCCGACCATTTGATTAAGGGAGAGGTTCATAAAGAACCTCTCCCTTAATCAATTTATCCAGCAACAGAGGAGTGAAGGGATTTGAAGGCGAGCGTACCGAGGATTAAGCGCAAGCGCAATCCGAAGGGCAAAACAGTCCGGTGGACTGTTTTGAGCGAGAGCGTTGATCCTCTCCTGTCGCCCGCTGGGCGCTCCTAAGACGAGGTAACCTGTGAGCGAATGAATGAAACCTACTTCACTCCGACCATTC
>JAHKVW010000102.1 GCA_020624805.1 bacterium
ACGACCAGACCCTTGCCCAGCGGGGTTTTGACGATGGCGCCGACCTTGGGGGTGCGCTTGATCAGGTCGGCGTAAGCCTCCTGCTCATATTTCAGACAGCACATCAATCGTCCGCAGGTGCCCGAGATCTTGGTGGGGGAGAGGGAAAGTCCCTGTTCCTTTGCCATCTTGATGGACACGGGGTGGAACTCACCGAGGAAGGACGAGCAGCAGAACGGTCTGCCGCATACGCCGAGGCCTCCGAGCATCTTGCTCTCGTCACGCACGCCGATCTGCCTGAGCTCGATGCGGGTGCGGAAAACGGACGCGAGATCCTTGACCAGCGCGCGGAAGTCGACCCTGCCGTCGGCGGTGAAGTAGAACAGGATCTTAGAGTTGTCGAAGGTGTATTCCACATCGACCAGCTTCATTTCCAGTCCGTGCTCCGCGACCTTTTGCTCACAGATCTTCAGCGCCTCTTTTTCCTTGCGCTTATTCTCCTCCAGTCGGCGGCGATCATCCTTGGTCGCCTTGCGGATCAGCTTCTTGAGGGGGTGGACGATCTCGTCGTCCGCGACCTGCTTGTTGGCGATCGCGACGGCGCCGCATTCGATGCCGCGGGAGGTTTCGACGATGACGATGTCGCCGATCCTCAGTTTATTTCTATCGGGGTCAAAGTAATATACCTTGCCGCCTTCTTTGAATCTTACGCCGATTACTTCTGCCATGTAATCCTCCTGTATTGTGATGACAGCCACGTGGTCAGCAGCTGGATGTTAACATTGGTTTTGAGCCTGTTGACGGCTTCATTCGTGATCTCGATCAGCGCGATCACACGCCTGCGGTCGAGCTTGCGGGTCAGCTTCTTGACCGACGGATCATCGGTCATCACGCCGCTGTAAAAGCTCAGCGCCTGCCGCAGCTTTTCGGTAAAGACACACAGCGTCTCTTCCAAGCTCGCTTTATCGCTGAGTGTATAGAGGGTGTGCAGCAGGTCATATTCATAGAGCGACACAACGCCGTCGATCAGCGCATCGGCGGTCGCCTCGGTATCCTCGTCCCTGACGTCCTCGCGGTGCAGGGTCATGATGTGAGCGCGTGAACGCACGGTCAGCAGCAGGCTCTTCGCGCTCTGCACGGTGAAGATGAAGTACAGGCTCTGCGGCGGCTCCTCAATGGTTTTGAGCAGCGCGTTCTGCGAATCCTCGCGCAGCAGCTTGTCCGCGTCGGAGAAGAGGTACACCTTGCAGTCCGCTTCGTTGGGGCGGACGCTCATTTGCGAAAGATAGCTGTCGCGCAGGTCTTTGAGGGATAAGATCCCGCTTTTGAGGTTTTTGCTCGGCTCGGGACGGAACACATCGGGATGGATGCCGTCGAGTACCTTGCGGCACGGATTGCAGCGAAGGCACGGCGGGTTCGCTTCCCGACAGACGGCACCCGCCGCCAACAGCAGCGCGGCGCTGTCGCGCTCATCCTTTTCGCCGCCCTCGAGGATGATCGTGTGCGGCAGACGACCGGAACGGATCAGCTCCAAAACAGCCTTTTCGTTATCCTGTTGCAAGCTGATTTCCATGCCGTCACCGCCTTTATCCCCATAATAAAAACTATTATACCATAACCGGATGAAAAAAGCTACTGTTATTTTTTTCGGTTAACCGATCTTTTTCACTTCAAATACGCGATATTCGTCAACACCTGACCGTCCTTGATCTCGATCACGCCGAAGCTCTTGCCGTAGCCCAGCGAGCCGGGGTTGAAGAAGCGCACGCCGTCCCTGACAGCGTCGTTGGCGATATGCGTGTGACCGTACAGCGCGATATCCGCGTGCTTCTCTCTGGCGGCTCTGTCGAGGTCGAACAAACCGTATTTGACGTTGTAGATATGTCCGTGCGTCGCCATGAAGCGCACACCGTCCACGGTGAATTCCTCCACGATCGGCAGCATCTCAAAATCACAGTTGCCCTTGACCGTGTAATAGGTTTTATCGGGGTACTCCGTTTTGATCCTGTCGACCTCGTCACGACTGTCGCCGCAGTGCACGACGATGTCGGCGTTGCGGTTGAGCTGCATGACCTTTTTAAAATTTCTGTACGAGCCGTGGGTGTCGGATACAACGATTATTTTCATATTTTTCTCCTAACTGCATACTATACTAATAATGAGGTTTTATTTCCAATCGTCATCGCGAGGGGCGCAGTTGTTAAGGTTGAGATTGCCACGTCGGAACAAAGTTCCTCCTCGCAATGACAATTTGAAATGCGCCCCGCGGCAATTTTAACCAATCGTCATCGCGAGGGGCGCAGTTGTTAAGGTTGAGATTGCCACGTCGGAACAAAAGTTCCTCCTCGCAATGACAATATGATAATTATGAGGTGAAAGTATGGCTGATAATCAGCAAATCAATATATTGATCAAGAAGATCAGTGAGCGCATGGGTACGCCCGAAAGCGAGATCAAAAGCGCGGTCAGCAACTCGAGCTATTCCAAGCTGCTCGAAAAGCTCCCGTCCGACAAGGCGCGTCAGATGGAAGAGATCCTCAGCGACGAGGATAAGGCAAAGGAATTTCTCAACACACCGCAGGCGAAAGCCATCATCAAGAGGATCATGGGCTGATGGACGATCTCTCCGAAAAGCTCAGCGGAATCCTCAGTGACCCCGAGGCGATGCGGGATATCGCGGCGCTTGCCTCACAGCTCGGCGTGGAACCGTCGGGCGTACATAAAGAGGCAGATCACCCTGATCCGTCCCCGCCCGATGACGCCGCCGCACAGCTGATGAAGCTGATGCCGATGCTCGGCTCACTCAAACAGGAGGATGACACCACCCGCCTGCTCGACGCGATGCGTCCGTTCCTCAGCGAAGAACGCCGCCAAAAGCTCGACCGCGCCAAACGCCTGATCAAGGTGATGAAGCTCATGCCGCTGCTCAAGGATCTGCCGCTGTTTGACCTGTGAGGATATAAATGTAATCATCAGTGTAGGGTACGGCATGATTCCTTTTAGTGCGAAGCAAATCATTTTCACTGTAGGGACGACCAGCGGTCGTCCGCAGAATGACGGGCGTATTTAATGTCGAAATCGTGAGATGGGGGAGAAATGTTTCTTCCATGCGGATGGTCGATGACCATAGCGTAGCGTTACGGAAACGCTCATCTCCTCAACAGACATTGTGGCTTGACCAACGCTCTGCCGCGGGAGCACCAAGGCGCTCCCCTACAAATCCTCTGCAACGTTTACCGTAGGGGAGGGGGGTTCCTCCCGCTGTAATCAGGCGCGGACAGCGTCCGCCCGCAATTCCTAATTCCTAACTCCTAATTCCTAATTAAATACAAGGTGATACCATGCCGTCAAATTCACTCGAACAGGAGGCGATGGACAGGGTCAGGCGGATGTACGCCTCCTTCGACCGTCCCGCGCCGCCGCAAAAGGATGTGAAGAAGCCCGATCCCGCGCCCGCAGAGCGTGATCCCGCGCCGCCGATAGAGCCCGCGCCAAAGCAGTCGGATCAAAATGCTCCGGGCAGTCTGCTCGATCTGTTGTTGAAGGATCGGGATCAAAGCCTGATCCTGCTGCTCCTCGTCATGCTGATGAAGGACGGCGCCGACATGAACCTCCTGCTCGCGCTGATGTACATATTGATATAGCGGGGAATAGGGAACTGAAGACTGGGCACGCGTGCCTTTATCTATCCCACTGTAGCGTACTGCGAAATCAAAAAGCCTTCCCCTCGGGAATGTGTAAATGACTGAAGACTGAAAACTGAAGATTGAAGAATGAATAATTAAGGGGCGCGTGCGCCTTTTTCTATTCCACTGTGAAGTGTAGCAAAAAAAGCCTTCCCCTCGGGGAACTACCGATTCATGCAGTTTTCGTATTCGTTGTCATTCCGAGGAGGGGCAAAGCCCCGACGTGGGAATCCCCCTGATAGGAGTAGAATCTCACTGTTCATGTCATGAATGACAAGGGGATTGCCACAGCCCGCAAATGAATAGTCATTGCGAGGAGGGCGACCGAGCCCGACGTGGCAATCTCAACCTTAACCGATGCG
>JAHKVW010000103.1 GCA_020624805.1 bacterium
AGCCTTCCCCTCGGGGAGATTCCCCTGTTAGGGGAAATGGGCAAAGCCCAAAAGGGTTGCCGTTCCTGCAAGGAAAAGGTGTCACCAAAGGTGACGGATGAGGGGATAACCTCTCCTAATGATGTCGGACTCGGTGGGGCAATTCGTTTACCGAGAATTGAGAAAAAGTATTACACTCTTTGTTAAGATGATCTTACGGACAAGTCTGCCCCTCATCCGACCAATTTGCATTGGCAAATTGCTCACCTTCCCCCCAAGGCGCCCCCGTTGGGGGAATGTCCGCAAAGCGGACAAGGGGGGAGCCGCTTCCGGCGAGGAGAAGGCTTTTAATCAGGATGATTATTACTCCAGTATCAGAATGTAATCATAGATCGGCTGGTCGCCGTTGACCATGATCACCTCGCTGCGCTTGTATTTCTCGCTCAGGGTGTCGACCATCTTGCGCGCGTTATCGGCAGAGGGTTCTTTACCCGCCAAGATCAGCAGGATATCGTAGTTCCCGGCGTTCAGCTTGTCGCACAGGGCGATCATCGCGTCCTCGGCAGTCGGCTCATCAACATAGATATGATCGCCGACAAAGCCGATGTAATCGTCCTTGACGACCTCGACCGCGCCGCCGGACACATCACGCGACGCGCGGGATACCATGCCCGTCACCACGCCCTTGATCAGTTCGTTGAGCGATTCTGTCACCGCGTCGGGATCGCCGACGGAGAGATCGAACATCGAGATCGCGGAGTAGCCCTCGCCGATCGTCTTGGTAAGCACGATCCGCACATCGGCGTTATCATAAAGCTGTGCCGCCTGCTGAGCGGTCAGGATGATGTTGCTGTTGTTCGGGAACACATAGATGGTCTCGGCGCTGCATTCATCGAACGCCCTGATGAGATCCTCCGTAGAGGGGTTCATGCTCTGGCCGCCGTCAACCACCACGTCACAGCCCAGGGATACGAACAGCTCCTTGAGACCGTCGCCCGAAGCGACGGTCACGATGCCGTAGGGCTTTTGCGGCTTGCGCTTTTTGAGCTTCAACTCCTGCATCCCGTGACTGCCGTTGTGCTGGAGGGTCATGTTCTCGATCTTGGTGGTCAGGAATTCACCGTACCGCTGACAGTGATTGAGGATGTCGCCGGGGCGCTTGGTGTGGACATGCGCCTTGACGATGGAGCCCTCCTTGAAGCACACCACCGAATCGCCGACCGAATTCAGCCATGCGGTGAAACCGTCGACGTCAAAGTTGTCGATATCGACCTTGCTGTTCTGCAGCCGCAGGAGGAACTCGGTGCAATAGCCGAATTCCAGCTCGCTGTCCTCGGTGAACGCGTTCAGATCGATTTGATTTTGCTGAGCGGCTCCGTCCGCGGCAAGGGTATCGATCCGCTTGCCCGAGAGCGCCTCCTTCATGCCCTGTACGATGTAGAGCAATCCGGCGCCGCCGGAATCGACCACGCCCGCTTCCTTGAGCACATCCAGCAGCTCGGGCGTATGCTCGAGGCTTTCTTTCAGCTCGGCAAGGAGCAGCTCGAACAGCTCCTCAAAGGATCGGGGATGTTTTTCTTCCACCTTTTCCACACCCTCGCGGTAGACGGTCAGGATCGTGCCCTCGACCGGTGTGGAGACCGCGCCGTAGGATTCCGTAACGCCCATGCGCATCGCTTCCGTGAAGCCGTCCGTATTCAGATGATCGGCATTGTTCATACCCTTCGCGATGCCCGCGAAAATGCGCGAGAGGATCACGCCCGAGTTACCGCGCGCGCCCATGAGCATCTCTTGTGCCGCGCTGTCGGCAGTGACCGCTACGCTCACGTTCTCCTGTGCCTTGACAGCGCCGGCGTTCACGGTCATAAACATATTGTCGCCCGTGTCGCCGTCCGGGATCGGGAACACATTCAGGTCGTTGACCTCAGTGCGGAAGCGGTTCAGATTCTGCGCGCCGCCTCTGAGCATATTGAGGTATTGCACCCCGTCGATTGTTTGTATCATTTCAAGTACCTTTCGCAAAAATGCGGATTTTCCTTATCATAATTGTTTTTGAAAAAACCCAACTCATAATAGTATACTATAAAATAAGAAGTATTTCAAACCTTTTGCGTAATTTTCTTATTTTGTTTGACGTCTTTCTGGAAGTGGCTTCTTGCATTTCGCGCGGGTATCCTGTAAAATGAAAGGAACAGCGCATGAGAGGAGTCATTATGGATACACCACGCCGTTACCATACCATTGACGCGATCCGCGGCGTCGCCGTGATCAGCATGGTTCTGTATCATTTATATTACGATATTTTCTGTCTGTTCGGCGGTCATACCGAATACTGTTGGCTCACGCCGATCTACCTGTGGGAGCGGAGCATCTGCGTCACCTTCATCGTCATCTCGGGCGTTTCGCTGAATTTTTCCCGCCACGGCTACCGACGCGGGCTGATCGTCGCCGGATGCGCGATGGTGGTCACGCTGGTCACCTACGTCATGTACCCGGATGAAGCGATCTGGTTCGGCGTACTGCACCTGCTGAGCTTTTCGATGCTGCTCACCACCGCCCTGCGGCCTCTGCTCGACAAGATCAAGCCGCTCATCGGTATGATCGTATTCTTCGTATTGTTCATGCTGTGCTACGGCATTCCGGACGGTCACATCGGGCTGTTCTCCTATCCCCTGCTCCGACTGCCGCGGGCGCTGTATCAGTACAAATGGCTCTCCGTCGTCGGATTCCTGTCAAACGACTACTACTCGATGGACTACTTCCCCATCCTGCCGTGGTTCTTCCTGTTTGTCTTCGGCTACTACCTGTGGCGGCTGATCAAAGAAAAACAGCTCGACGGGCATTTTTGCCGCAAGATCCCGGTGCCGGACTTCATCGGCAGACACAGCCTGCTGATCTATATGCTCCACCAGCCGGTACTGTACGGGATCTGTTTCCTCTTCCTCGGGCAAAAATAATACTAAATTTGGGTGAGATTGCCACGACCTCGACACGTGTCGAGGTCTCGCAATGACTAATGTAATGAAGCGTTACAATTATTCAATTCCGCTGAAGATCAAATCGATCGAACCGCCGAAGTAGCGTGCCAGATCAGCCGCCATCAGGTGGGGGTCTCCGTCGCCGTGATTGGACAGCATTACCTGGAAATAATCGATCTCGGGCACAAAGATGATGGAGCTGTAATACGAGGGGATATATCCGTAGTGATAGATCACCTTTTTCTCGCTTCGATCCGAGATCATCAGACCGTAACCGTAGCCCAGCTCATCCTCGTCACTGTAGCTCGTCGTCATCTCCTGATAGGATTGATCCGAGACTACCTTTCCTTCTACCAGACCTCGGTACCAACGATACAGATCCTTCGGCGTGCTCAGGATATCGCCGCATCCGTATTCCGCGCCCTTGACGGTGAAATAATCGCGGTCAAATTCCGATCGATCGGTCTGCGCCACCTTGGTGATCACATTCGGATCGTAATCATCGATAAAGGCGGAGTGCTCCATACCGAGCGGTTCAAAGATATTCTCTCTGACATAGTCGTGGTATTCCATTCCGCTCACACGTGTGACGATCTCCGCCAACAGCGCGTAGTTAGAGTCGGAATAATCATAATAGTCACCCGGTTCAAACAACAGCTCCTTGGACAGGAAGAAGGTGCGGATCTTATCCCTGTTTTCCACTGCCGTGCGACTGGGATCGATCGTGATATCGGAGTATTCGGAGCCAAAGCAGGATACGATTACCTTACCGTCGTCCGAATCTACGGAGTAGTCCGGGATACCGGAGCGCTGTGCCAGCAAATGCCATATCGTGATGTCGTCGCCGTATCGATATCCGGGGAAATACTTGCTGAGCTTATCCGAAATATCCAGCTTGCCTTGCTCGTAGAGCTGTACGATCGCCGCCGCGGTAAACTCCTTGGTCAGCGACGCCACACCGTAGGCGACGTCGGTGCCGTTCTTCATTGTGCCGGTCGCCATACCGGCGCCCTGGTCATAAATGACATCGTTGTGATAAACGGCATAGATCGCTCCCGAAAATTTATTATCGGTAGTATAGGATGTAAACTTGTTTTGTATTTTCTGCTTATCATTCAGGCTGAGCAAGTCAAAATGCTCTGCCTGTGCGATCATTCCCCCGATGCCCAGTGTCAGCATCAGAAAGAAAGCGACCAATGCGATCAATTTTTTCATTTTAACCACCTCCGGCTGATTCGTTTTTTCATAATACATTTATATATGATCATTGTGTCATTCCATCAAGGATCCGTCACCGACAGGCGACAGCCCTTTTTAAAAGGAGCCTTCTTAATTGAACGACATAGATATGATAACACACTATGGTGACTGTAGATATCCTAAGATCTTTTCTTCAAGCGTGATGTGATCAGCTGTGCGCATAGTCCGGTAAAGGCGCCCGACAGGCACCCTGAGACCAAAAGAAACGGATAGTACAGCAGCAGCTGCGGTGTGCGCAGCATAATGAGCGCCGCCGCCATCTGACCTGTATTGTGCAGGATCGCGCCGAATACCGACGCCATCCACAGGTGCTTTTCATCGATCCACCGCCTGAGCACCAGCATCCCGGCAAGGCACAGATACGCGCCCGCCGCGCTGTAGATCAGCGCCATGAAGTTGCCGCTGAATACCGCGCCGAGCAGCAGCCGCACCGTTACCAGTGCCGCGACCTCGACCGCGCGGTAATGATACACCGCGTAGACAGTGATGATATTCGCCAAGCCCAGCTTGATGCCCGGGATCGGGAACGGGTTGGGGATCTGTAATTCGATCACAAAGATGATCAGGGCGACCGCCGTGAGCACCCCGAGCTCTGTCAGCTTCCGTACTCTCGTGCTCATACGCTACCTCGTCACCGCGTCGATCTCTTGCGTGTCGTCCGTATACTCTACCACCAGCTTGTGCGGCAGACAGACGATCGGCATCGACGCGCTCTTGAGCCATCCCATGCGCACACAGGTCTGGTCGGGACAGTCGGCGCTGAGCACACGGATCTGATGGTCGCGGATCTCGATCGTGTTGACGTGATCCTCACAGCGAACATCAAAGGTCGTATCCTCTGCGGTATTCAGATCCGCGGAATAAACGATCTCTTCATTTGAGACAACACGAACGCGGCTTTTTGCGGGAGCGGACCATACCCATACGGAGCCCGCGATCCCCGCGAGAAATATCACGATGATAACGATGATAAAAACCCTGTTTTTCATGTTGTCCCCTTCAGGAAATCACTTCCGGTTGCTTATATGATAACATCCACACTATGACGAAACCATGACAAATTAAGGACATTCTACCACTAAAATCTCATTTTTGCAAATCTTTTTGCCGTTTTATAATAAATATGCCGTGCGCCAATCACAGCCATATTGATTGACTTCCACCTTGATCTGTGATACTCTTGTGTCATGAAAAAACGGATCATCGGCGCGTTATGCGCTCTCATACTGATACTCGCTGTGATCCTCTCCTCCTGTGCGGGAACCGAGCCGCGATCCGCGTCGTTCCAGTCGATGGACACGCTGATGAGCGTCAAGGTATACGGCGGCGACAGCGATCTGTGCGACCGACTGCAAGCTCGGATCGATTCGCTGGACGCGCAACTGGACGCGACGGACGAGAACAGCGACGTCTATCAACTGAATCAAAACGGCAAAGCCGACGTCAGCGGCGATACCGCCGACATACTGACGCGCGCCTTACAGCTCTCAAAGGAGCTCGACCCCGCCTTTGACATCACCGTTTATCCGGCGGTAAAGGCATGGGGCTTTACCTCCGGCGACTACCGCGTCCCCGACGATGACGAGTTGAAGGAGCTCGCCGCGAAGATCGACGATACCGCTGTCAAATCGGACAAAACCACCTTTACCCTGCCCGAAGGGGTCATGATCGACCTCGGCGCGGTCGCCAAGGGCTATGCCGCCGACCAATGTGACGCGATCCTTAAAGAGGGTCATGCCGCGGCCGCGGTGCTCAACCTCGGCGGTACGATACGCCTCTACGGCAAAAAGCCCGACGGCAACCGCTTTTCGGTCGGCATTGCCGATCCCGACAATCCCGCGGGCTACTTCGGCTATCTGAGCTGTGAGGGCGGCGTAGTGGCGACCTCGGGCGGCTATGAACGCTTCTTTGACCTCGACGGCAAGCGCTATATCCACATCCTCGACCCCGCTACCGCCGCGCCTGTGGAAAACGGCATCCGATCCGTCACCATCCTTTGTGATGACGGTTCTGCCGCCGACGCGCTGTCCACCGCGCTGTTCGTGATGGGACTCGATAAGGCGACCGCGTATTATCGGGCGCATCCCGATTTTGACTTCATCATCCTCACCGACAATGATGAACTCTACATCACCGAAGGGATCATGGACGACTTTACCCTCTCAAACGGGTATGATTATAAAATTCATTCGGTTGAGATTGCCACAGCCCCGACAAGTGTGTCGGGGGCTTCGCAATGACAGTTCTATAGGAGTAAACTATGCGAAAAACAACTCGCTCGGGATCGTTCTTTCTGATCCTGATGTTCAATATCATGCTCAACTTCCGCCTCACCATCCCGGGGTGGATCCTGCTGATCCTGCATTTCATCATCCCGCAGTACATCAAATGGTGGTACTGCCTCGTGTACTTCGGGGCATTCCTTCTGTACATGATCATCTGGATGCTGGTGCTGTGGGGACTGGGCGCATGGGCAAGCTCCGTGCCGCCCGCGCCGAAGGTGCAGAATAAAAATCCCTACTCTGTCAAGGAACAGGATCTGCCGTGGAACAAGACCGATCAGATCGTAAACAAAAATCCGTATTCGGTCAAGAGCAATGAGCTGAAGAAAGACGATCCATCCGAACCATAATGATAATGTTGAGATTACCGCGGAGCGCATTTCAGATTGTCATTGCGAGGAGGAACATAGTTCCGACGTGGCAATCTAAACCTTATCCTTTGCGCCCCGCGCAATAACGATTTGGAAAAAGGAGAATCCATATGAAAAGGATCATTACTGCCGTACTCTGCGTCGTGCTGACGGTACTGCTGTTCACCGCGTGCGGGAAAACCGACGATAAAACGCCGAAGTTCACCGCGGCGGATAAGGCAGACCGCAAGGAAGTGACCGCCGCTTTCAAAAACACCGACAGCGGCGATACGCTCGAGGTCAAGCTGAACCGGGAAAAGTCATCCGATGAGAAAACCGCCCTCTACACGGGCAACGCCGATCCCGCAAAATTCGACCGCGTGATCGTCAACGCCGACGGTACCGAGACCATCGAGCTCGCCTATAACGACTATGTCAGAGCGTGGGATATCAGCTCGGGCAAGCCCTATCCCGGTACAACCGTCACGGAGCCGCAGTACGACCGCGTCACCTTCGATTATGAGGATCGCAAAAAGGATGTGCTGATCTGGAAGCCCGAGGATTATGACCCGTCCTCCACCGACAAATACGCCGTCATCTACATGACCGACGGTCAGAACCTCTTTGACCGCAAGGCGACCTCTACGGGCAGCTGGGGCGTTGCGGAAAGTGTTACCGAAATGACGGCAAACGGCGGGCAGAAGTGCATCATCGTCGGCGTCGAGAACGGCGCTACCTGGCGCGATGAAGAGCTGACCCCCGACATCGGCAAGGTCACCGAAGCGAGCTACGAGAACGGCAAGGGCAAATACTTCTCCGATTTTGTCATCGACACCGTCATGCCCTATGTCAACGAGCATTATAACGTCTACACCGACCGCGAGCACACCCATATCGCGGGCAGCTCATCGGGCGGCATCGAGAGCTTTTATATCGCGATGGAGCACCCCGACAGGTTCGCCTCCGTGGGCGCGCTGTCACCCGCATTCCTGCTGTATACCGACGACACATGGGTGGAGTATCTGAACAAGAAGGACTTTTCCGAAAATGCTCCTCTGGTGTATCTCTACTGCGGCAACAGCTCCGCCGATCAGCTCGAGCAGCCGCTGTGCATCGGCACCAAGACCATGCCCAACAACCTCAAGGTGTGCGGCTATCCCGAGGACAAGGTCGTCATCAAGCTCTATGAAAACGGCGTACACAACGAGATGTACTGGCGCGCCGTATTCCCCGACTACCTCAAATACGCCTTCCCGAAAGCATCGGAATAACGTAATACAGGCTGTAGAAAAACCTTTCCAGCCCCCTCTGACGAGGGGGCACGCAAGTAGGATGATAAATAGGGACTAATGAAAGAATGCGAGGGGAGAGATAA
>JAHKVW010000104.1 GCA_020624805.1 bacterium
AGACTCTGGACTATGCTGAGGCTGGTGATAACGTTGGTGTTCTGCTCCGTGGCGTTCAGAGAACCGAGATCGAGAGAGGTCAGGTTCTGGCTAAGCCCGGCACCATTCATCCCCACACCAAGTTCCGCGGCCAGGTTTACGTTCTGACCAAGGACGAGGGCGGCCGTCATACTCCGTTCTTCAACAACTATCGTCCCCAGTTCTATTTCAGAACCACTGACGTTACCGGTACCATTTCTCTGCCCGAGGGCACTGAGATGTGCATGCCCGGCGATAACGTTGAGATGGATGTTGAGCTGATCACTCCTATCGCTATCGAAGTTGGTCTGCGTTTCGCTATCCGTGAGGGTGGCCGTACCGTAGGTTCCGGCGCTGTTATCGCGATCAACGAGTAATTTCTGTTAAAGAATTATAAATTGATGTACAAGCTCCCGACGCTTCTGGTGTCGGGAGTTTTTTTATTCGTAGTTTATCATTTTTGTAATAAGATCGTATTATACTTGCAATTTTTTTCGTTTCATAGTACAATCAATTGTATAAAACAGCAATAGAAAGAACGGAGGTTATTATGTTGAATAACGAAGATTTTGATAACAAATAGTATGAGGTGGAGATCATCACCTTAGAGGACGACCTCGGTCATGAACAGGATTTTGAGTTCCTTGATGTCGTCGAGTATAACAACGACGAGTACATCATCCTGCTGCCCGTCGAGGGTGAGGAAGAGGAGCAGAACGAAGTGATGATCCTCAAGATCGAGTCCATCGACGACGAGACCGAGAATTACGTCGGCATCGACGATGAAGAGACCCTGCAGAAGGTGTTCGATATTTTCAAGAAGCGTTACGAGGATCAATTCGATTTTGAAGAATGAGTGAGTTACCGCAGAGGAAACATCCTCGATTAAAGCGGTTCGATTACAGCCTCAATGCAAGATATTTTATCACGATCTGTACATATCAAAAGAAGCACCTGTTGTGTAAAATCAGGGTAGGGCGGGGGCTTGCTCCCGCCGAAACGATTTTGTCAGATGTAGGTAAAATCATTGAGCAAAACCTGTTGGATTTGTCGAATCGTTTTTCATATTTAACGGTTGAACATTATGTGATTATGCCTAATCATATTCACGCAATCCTGACATTAAACGCTCCGGCGGGAGCAAGCCCCCGCCCTACGATCATGGATATCGTCTGTGCGTTTAAATCCCTGTCAACACGTGATTGTAAACGATTGGGAAACATCCAAAAGCTGTGGCAAACGTCTTTTTACGACCACATCATCCGTAACGAAGATGATTATCGCAACACGTGGCGTTATATCAGCAACAACCCCGCTCATTGGGCGGAGGATCCATATTATCAAACTTAGGTTTAGAGGAGGAAAATATGTCTATATTCAAACGTATATTACCCATGATCATCCTGTGTATTCTCGAAGCGGTCGCAGGTATTCTGATCCTGACCAACGGTGAAACATTCTTTAGCGTGCTTTTCCTGATCATCGGCATTTTCCTGCTGGTAGTCGGTCTGATCACCTTGATCAAAAGCCTGCTCGGCGGCAGAAACGGCGGTTCTATCCCGATGTTCCCGATGATCGCATCTCTGTTCATGCTCGGATTTGGCGCGTTCTTTACCGCTGCTTCCGGCGCTGTGATCCAATTCATGGTCGCGTTCACGCTGGTTGCCGGCTGCTTCATGCTGGTCAACGGTATCTTCAAGCTGATTCAGGCGTTTGCATTGCGCGGTGAAGGCATCCCCATCGGTTTCCTGATCTTCGACGCGATCCTGACCATCCTGCTCGGTATCGTCATGGCGTTCTATCCGTTCGGCGCGACTGTCGCGAAGTGGGTCATCATCGGCGTTATGATGATCGTATCCGCGGTTATCGACCTGATCTCTATGATCGTGATGGCTGTCAAGCTGAAGAACACGACAGTCACTGTTGTTGAGGTCAGAACTACGGCTGCCGATAAGGGCGCAAAAGAAACCGTTGCGGCTGAGGGCAAGGAAGTTCAGACCGAGAATATCGAAGCTCCGGCTGAAGATAATAAAGGATAATAATATAAGTTGTTGCATAAGGAACAGCGCTGTAGTGATGAGCTACGGCGCTGTTTTTGCGTGTTGAACGCCGTACCCTACGGAAGGATAGATTTGCTACACTTTGAGGTGGTTTGATCGGAAGCGTTTCAGAGAATCAGTAGGGGAGGGGCTTGCTCCTCCCGCGGCAGGGCTTTTGTTATGATTTAACATCAGTAAAGGAGATGCGCGTTTTGTAGGGTACGGCATTTTGAGGAGTCGTCCAAATCTGTGATTTGGTATACAACTCCCATGCAAAAGCGCTCCAAGAGCGGATTTATCCGCGATTGGCTAAGCGCCACTGTATGACGTACCGTCGGCAGAAACATTGTGTTCCTATCCGCAGTTCCCGATATAGGAAATGCCCGTCATTCGCGGATGACCAATGGTCATCCCTACGGATGGATTGATATACTACGCGTTAGGTGGGATTGAACAAATAGGCTGCGGTACGCCGAACACGCATGTTGAACGCCGTACCCTACGGAAGGATCAATTTGCTCCGCACGATAATGTGATTGATAGGAAAACCCTTCGGGAGCAGCATTCCTCGGCGGAGACGCCTCCCCCTCTGTCACTTCGTGACGTCTCCCCAACGGGGAGCACCGCTCCCCTACAATAAAAATCATTTTCTCTGTAGATGGGCAAAAGAAAAGGCGGGATGCACCCGCCTTAAAAGTTATCATTTTTAGCCTTTATCTGACCCGCCGTTGCTGCGGCGCGGTCAAAAGAATCAATGCATGACCCGCCGTTGATAAAACTGTATTGCACTATCCAACGCATCAAAAGGCGGAACAAAGACGCGCGCGTCCGCGCACTCATTTTTCTTTGGGGAAGAATTTTTCGTGGATCGCGGAGACTGCGCTGTCGGCGTCATCCTTGTCGATGATGACGGAGACCTTGATCTCGGAGGTCGAGATCATGCGGATGTTGATCTGCTTGTCATACAGCGCCTCGAACATCTTGCTCGCGACGCCCGCGTGACTCTCCATACCGGCGCCGACGATGGATACCTTAGCGATATCATCCTCGTAGTCTACGCCGCCCGCGCCGACGTTGTCGGCGAACTTCTCGCAGATCTCCTTTGCCTCGGCGCCCTTGTTCTTCGCAACGGTAAAGGCGATATCCTTGGTGCCGTCTCTCCCGACGCTCTGCAGGATGACGTCAACGTTGATCTTCTTGGAAGCAAGCTTCGAGAACAGCTTGAATACCATCCCGGGCTTGTCGGGAATACAGGTGATCGATAAGCGGGCTACGTCAGTGTCCTTCGCGACACCGCTGATAAGCATTTTTTCCATTTTTACCTTCTCCTTTACGATAGTTCCGGGGACCTTTGTGTAGGACGAGAGGACCTCGAGTTCAATATTATACTTTTTCGCCATTTCTACGGAACGGTTGTTGAGCACCTGCGCGCCCAGTGTAGCAAGCTCCAGCATCTCGTCATACGAGATCTCCTTGAGCTTCATCGCGTCGGGCACTTTGCGCGGATCGGCAGTGAATACGCCTTCTACATCGGTGTAGATCTGGCACAGGTCGGCGTGCATCGCTGCCGCGATCGCGACCGCGCTGGTATCGGAGCCGCCGCGTCCGAGTGTGGTGATGTCGTCATAGCGGGATACACCCTGGAATCCGCAGACGACGACGATCTTCTTCTGATCGATCTCGCGCTTGATGCGGTCGGGATATACCTGACGGATACGCGCCGCGGTGTGCGCGGATGAGGTGAGGAAGCCTGCCTGCCAGCCGGTCAGAGAGATCGCGGGATAACCCATATCCTGGATGCACATCGCCAGCAGGGAAGCGGAGATCTGTTCGCCCGACGTGAGGAGCATATCCATCTCACGGTTGGTCGGATTCGCGGTGATCTCAGCCGCCTTCTCGATCAGGTCGTCGGTGGTATCGCCCTGAGCGGATACGACTACGACAACATTGTTGCCTTGCTTGTAGCTGTCGGTAACGATACCGGCTACATTACGTACGCGTTCGGCGTCCTTGACGGATGTTCCGCCGAACTTCATTACGATCAAACTCATGTTTTTCATTACCCCCAGTAGTTAATTAGGAATGACACCGTATGATGCAATCGTAGATTAATTCCTGCCTTTCCTTATAACCAAATTAAATCATAACTATTTATGAGAATCAGAAGTGAGTGGAAGAGGAGCTTTATCAGAGAAACAATTCCTCATTCCTAATTCCTAATTCCTCATTGTTTAAAGGTCTCCGATGCGGATGACGGATTCGATCGTCATGCCGGTGAGCGTTGCTTTCTTTGCTTCAAAATCGCTCAGCGCCATCGGTTCGGTGATGAAGGCGACTTCGTTTGCGGGAGCGTTGTCCTTGGTCAGGACATGGATCTCGCCGAAGACTGCCTTTGCCTTATCATATGCGGCGGCAGTGTCATCCGCAACGCCGCGCAGATACATCGCGCGCACGCTCTCCTGATAGGGGAGGACGGAGCTGTTGTCCGAATCCGCCCACGAGAGGTACTTGCGGGATTTGAGATGCTTGATGCTGTCCACAACGTCCGCGACTACCGCTGATGCGGTGGGCAACTTGCCGGCGCCCTTGCCGTAGAATACCACGTCGCCGGTGCAGTCGCCGCGCACCATGATGCCGTTGAATACATCGTCGATGTTGGCGAGCTGGCTTTCGTTCGGGACGAACATCGGCGCTACGATGATGTCGATGGTGTCCTTGTCGAGCTTCTTGACGGAGCCGATCAGCTTGATCACGCCGCCCCAAGCGTCAGCGTATTCCACATCAGCCGCTTTGATCTTGGAGATACCCTCGGTATGTACCGCGTCGGGGTAGATGTGCTTACCGAATGCGAGAGAGGCGAGGATACAGATCTTGCGGCACGCGTCGTGACCTTCGACGTCCGCCTCGGGATTGCGCTCCGCGTAACCCAGCTCCTGCGCGAGCTTGAGCGCTTCGTCAAAGCCCATGCACTCGTGGATCATCTTGGTGAGGATGAAGTTGGTGGTGCCGTTGAGGATACCCGCAATCTCGCTGACGTTGTTCGCGACCAGACACTGGTTGATCGGACGGATGATCGGGATACCGCCGCCGACTGCCGCTTCAAACATGAAGTTGGCGTTCTGCTCGGATGCGATCGCCAAGAGCTCCGCGCCGTAAGCGGCGACCAGCTCTTTGTTGGAGGTGACGACGCTCTTGCCGTTGCTCAGACATTCCTTGACGAATTCATAGGCGGGATGTAAGCCGCCCATGGTCTCGACGACGACGCGCACCTCGATATCGTTGACGATATCTTTGAAGTCCTTGGTGAATCGATCCGCGTAGGGAGAATCCGGAAATTCTCTGAGATCGAGGATGTGTTTGACATTGATCTCTTCGCCGATCGCGGCAAAGAGCTTTTGTTTGTGTGTATACAGGATCTCCGCGACGCCGCCTCCGACGACGCCGTGACCCATGATCGCTACAGATATCATGATATTCAGATTTCTCCTTATCTTATTTAACCGTTGCCGTTGCCGTTCTCAGGCTGACCGTCTTGATTACCGCCGCCGGATTCAGAGCCGCCGCCGGATTCGGAGCCGCCGCCGGATTCAGAGCCGCCGCCTGACGCCGAGCTGTCCGCACCTGACGCCGAGCTGTCCGCACCTGACGCCGAGCTGTCCGCGCCTGACGCCGAGCCGCTGCTCGTGCCGGAATCAGACCCGCTGTAGGATGACGATCCGCCTCCGCCTGCGTAGGTCTCACCGCTGTCATACGCCGCCGAGGGATTATACGCTCCGACGGTGCCTTCTCCTACGAGACCGCCCGCGGTATGCACGCCGTTACAGTAGGTTGGCATATCGTCCTCGGTATAATAGCCGGTCGCGGTATCGGTACAATACGACGCCGCTAAGAGTCCGGAGCCCTTACAGTAGGTCGCGGTCACGATGGTATCGGGCATCGTAAATTCTTTGTATTCCTTACCCTTGAGATAGTTCGCCATGACCTTCTGCCAGACGATCGTAGACAGACCGTAGAAGTTGACGCTGTCAGGCTGGTCGTAACCCATCCAGCACGCGAGTGTGCAGTAGGGGGACGCTCCAACGAACCACAGGTCGCGGTCATAGTCCGTCGTACCGGTCTTGCCCGCGATATCCCACCCTTGGATCTGGGCATAGGAGGAAGCGGTGTGGGTCGACGTCATAACGTTGTATTTGAGCAGACGGTTCATCTTGTAAGCCGTCTCGGGTGTATAAGCCTCCTGAGGCAGGTTGTTGCGGTTGTCAAGGATGACCCTGTCGTTCTGGTCGGTGACATAGTAGTAGGTGTACGGTTCATAGTACAGACCGCCGTTGCCGACGTATTCCATCGCGGCAGCCATCTCACGTACCGTAACGCCGCCTTCCATACCGCCCAGTGAGAGGGAACCGACGTTGGTCTTGTCTGCTTCACCGAGGTTTCTGAAGCCGAGGTTGTTGGTCGCCTGCTCATACGCGTCGTTGATGCCGACCAGCTCGAGCGTTTGTACCGCCGCGGCGTTGGATGACCATGAAAGCGCCTCGGGTACCGTCATATACTGGTGATAGCCGTTATAGGAGTTCGGAGGACCAGCGATGAAGTTGCCGTAGCCGTCCACCTTCCATTTCTCGATCGGCTGATCCTTGGCGAGGGACGAGTAGTTGTAGATATCCTTATCGATCGCCATGGGGTAGGGGATGATCGCCTTGATGGAGGAACCGGGCTGGAGCACCGAGTGCGACGCGCGGTCCCATTCGAGGTTACCTTCTTTTTCTCTCGAGGAACCGACTGTTGCGATGACCCGTCCGTCAAAGCCGACCATCGTCATGGCTGTCTGTAGGTCGTAGTCATAATCCGTAGCGGATTTGAGCGCTTCCTTTTCGATCATCTCCTGTGCTTCGGTATCCATTGCGCAGTAGATCTTGAGACCCTCGGAATAGAGCTTCAAGGAAGCGGCGTCTTCACTGATGTCATAGTATTTCGCGAGGTCGCGGCACAGATCCCAGTACATCTGGTCGATGTACCAGTTCTGGATCTTGGTGTTGGCTTCGTCATCGTCCTCGTCCTCATCGTCATCGCTGAAGCCGACGAAGGTCATGTTGGCGGATTCCGCCATCGCAGTATCGTATTCCGCCTTGGTGAGCATTTCCTGCTCGTACATCTGATCGAGTACGGTCTCGCGGCGCTCTTTGTTGTTCTCGGGGTAGAGCAGCGGATTCCATCGCGACGGGTTCTGCGTGATACCGGCGATCGCCGCGCATTCCGCGACCGTACATTCACTGATGGGTTTGTCAAAATACAGCTGTGCGGCGGATTCTACGCCCTGACAGTTGTTACCGAAGTTAACGACGTTCAGGTACGCTTCGATGATATCGTCCTTGCTGTATTCGCGCTCGATGTTCAGCGAGCGGAAGATCTCTCTGAGCTTACGGGTGAGAGAAACCTCGCTGTCGTCGGTGATGTTCTTGACGAGCTGCTGGGTGAGGGTGGAACCGCCGTAGTTGTCCCTGCCGGTCACCAGTGACAGGATCGCCGAACCGGTACGGAACCAGTCGACGCCGTTGTGCTCGTAAAAACGCTTGTCCTCGATGGCGACGATCGCCTCGGGCATCGCCTTGGGCATATCCTTGAGATTGACCCAAATGCGGTTTTCCGTGCCGTAGAGCGTCTGGTATTCTTCAAATTCGCCGCTCTTTTTGTTCTCGACATAAATGAAGGAACTCAGGTTCAGTGAACGAGCGTTCAGGTCGATACCGGTAGGCTCGTTGGCGATCTTGATGACATACGCGCCGACGGAGATGCCGACGATGATACCGGCGATCACCATCACCAGAACAACGGTCAAAAGCGCTCTGCCGATGACGGACAGTATCTTTCTCGCGCCGCTCTGCTTTTTCGGCTGAACATCGATCTTGTCTGTATACTTGCTTATATCGGTCTTCCTCATGTTATTCCTCCTGAATCTGTGAGATGAACTGAGAAATCATAGGCGCGGCTGCTTAGGTAAAGCGCGTTGCGCCTATATGGTTATTGTTGAATACAATATATATTGCAATTATACCACTTTTCGGTAAAAAAATAAATAGATATTTTTAAAATAACAGAGATTTTTGATCATAAACCAAGGGCAAAAATAGGAATAATATATAAAAGGATAGGGAAAACTACATCTGAGGTGAGTGATGTGAAGAAGCTGATACTGATCACGGGAGCGATCCTGCTCCTGTATCTTGTCGTGATGTCGTCGGTCACACCCGCCGCGACGTCGCCGCCCGCGACCGTAGTGTCGACAGAGGAGAGTACAGCCGAAAACGGCTATATCATCGGGATCTCAGAGGGCAGAGTGACGGTTTTCAAGGACGGAGAAATGATGCTCAGAACGGATACACAGCTGTCCGATCTGCCGAAATCCGACCGCGTCAGGCTGGAGGAAGGGATTCGTGTTGATTCTTTAAAAGAATTAAAAGAGCGGTTGGAGGATTACTGCTCCTGACGGAGGGTTCTTTTGGATCACAGCCAATGATGTTGAATATAAATCGATGTGCCCATGATGTGAAAAGTGACGAAAAAATTCATTTTTTTAACGCAAAAGTGTTGCAAATGTACCGAAACGGCGCTATAATTATGCTGTATAATTGTATAAAACCATATGGAGGCACATTATGACTTTAAACACTATTTTTGACGAAAAGAATTGCACGATCTTTATCGAGGGCAGTATCGACACTCTGACGGCTCGCGAACTGGAACAGGCGGTCAATGAAGCCGCTCCCAAATGCGAGAAGATGGTTCTCGATATGGAGAAGGTGGACTACATCTCCTCCGGCGGACTGAGAGTGGTCGTCGGCGCGAACCGCACTGTCGGCAAGGGCAACCTGACCCTGAAGAACTTAGCGCCCAATGTGTTGGAGATCTTCCGTCTGACCGGCTTTACCAAGGTGCTCAACATCGAGTAAATGTAATATTTCGTCGGCTGTCCCGCGGGCTTTTTATTCCGCCCGCGGACAGACCGCTGTATGACGATCAAGGAGGTATTGTATGAGTGAATTGATCCGTCGAATCAATCAGAATGTTGTGAACAACCCCGACTTCACCGTTATCGTGGATCAGGGTGAGAACAATAGCTTTACATTCGCGCAGCTCGACGCTTACGCGCGCAGGATTGCCGGCAAACTGAGCGCGATGGGCGTTCAGCCGCGTGATTTCGTCACCATCGAGCTGCCCCGCAACAAGGAATATCTCGCGGCGATGTACGCGACATGGCTGGTGGGGGCGGCATTCGCGCCGCTGTCGCCGACTTATCCCGCGGAGCGACTGGAATATATCCGCTCCGACTGTCACGCCAAGGCGAACATCAATGAGAAGTTTTTGAAGAAGATGGGGGACGCGGCGCCGTTTGAAGGCATTGTGGAGACAGAGGATAACGCTCCGTCCCTGCTGATCTACACCTCCGGCTCTACCGGAAAGCCCAAGGGCGTTTTGCACTCGCATCAGAGCATCAGCGATTCCGTCATCCGTTACATCGATTACGCCAACGCTCCGAAGGGATATCGTGCCGCTCTGGGCGCGCCGTTCACCTTTGTCGCTTCGGTACAGGGCGTATTCGCGCCGCTGTGCGGTTTGATGACGGCGTATCTGATGCCGTATGAAGCGATGCGCGATCCCGTACTGCTCGCGGATTTCATCTATGAGAATCAGATCAACCGCACCTTTATCAGCCCCAAGATGCTCAAGGTGTTCAAGCCCAAGGGCGATTCGCTGAAAACGGTTTACACGGGCAGCGAGCGCGTGTCGGGTACATACAGCGAGGATTTCGATATCTTCGTCATGTACGGACAGACGGAGTCCGCCTCCGCCGTGTTCGGCTTCAAAATAGACAAACCCTATGACAATACGCCCATCGGTAAGCCGATCGGCAACGAAAAGGCGTATATCCTCGATGAAAAGGGCAATCTTGCCGATGAGGGCGAGCTGTGCCTTTCGGGTCACTTCGCGACCGGTTATCTCAACCTGCCCGAGCTGACCGCACAGACCTTCGTCGATAATCCCTTCGCCGCCGAGGACGGTTATCCGAAGATGCTGAAAACCGGCGACATCGTGCGCCGCGGCGAGGATGACAACATCATCTATCTCAACCGTAAGGACTGGATGGTCAAGATCAACGGTCAGCGTGTAGAGCCGGGTGAGATCGAGAACGTCATCAAGAATACCGAGGGCGTGCACGACGCCGCGATCAAGGACTTCAAGAACCAGTACGGACAGGTCTATCTGGTCGCGTATTATGTCGAGAACGAGCCTGTCGACGCGGACGATCTCAAAGAGGCGATCTCCGAAAAGCTGCCGCCGTATATGATCCCCGCGTTCTTTGTCAAGCTCGACAAGCTGCCGGTCAACGCGAACGGCAAGCTCGACAGAAGCGCGCTGACGCCTCCCGAGGCAGGCGCCTTCAAGAGCGATTATGTCGCGCCCTAGACCGATATCCAAAAGGCGCTGTGCGACGCGTTTGAGAAGATCCTGTCCGTCGAGAACGTCGGTATCGAAGACGATTTCTTCGCTTTGGGCGGCGACTCCATCAAGTGCGCCATGATCGCCGAGGAGTGTAAGGTCTATCACGTTTCCACGGCGGATATCTTCGCGGGCAAAACACCTTGCATGATCGAGCGTCAGCTGATCGAAAAGGCGAACGCGAAAACGGTCGGCAAGAAGAAAAAGAAGGTCAAGGTCTATCCGCTGACGCCCAGCGAGCGCGGCATGTATCTTGAGCAGAAGCTGGATCCCGACTCGACGGTATATAATCTGAATATCGCCGCAATCATCAAGGGCGCGTCCCTCGACGATATCAAGAACTCTCTCAATACGATCTTCGCGGCGCATGAGGCGTTCCATTCCTTCTACGCGGAGGAAAGCGGTCTGCCTGTACGCGTGCTGACCGAAAAGCTGCCGACGATCATCGAGAAAACGGCGGCTACACGTGAAGAGGTCATCGAGCAGGTGGACAGCTATGCCACCCCCTTCGACCTCAATGCCGATATCCCCGTGATCCCGACCTTGTACGCGGTCGCCGACGGCAGCATTATCCTGCATCTGGCGATCCATCATATCGCGTTCGACGGCGGTTCCGCCGGCACCTTTGTCAAGGAGCTGATCGACGGCTTGAACGGCAGAGAGATCACGGCGGACGAAATTGACCTGAGCGATCTGTATGATGACAGTCTGAACGAAAAATACGAGAGCGGTATGCAGTTCTATCACAAGCTGTTCGAGGACGGCGTACCCGTCAGCGAAATGCCGCTCAAGGGCAAACGTCCCAAGGTGCACCCGCTGTCCGACAAGGAGATCGTCTTTGACTGCGACAACGAGGCGCTCAAAGCTATCGACAATACCGCGCGCCGTTATACGGTCACCGAGTTTGAGCTGATCTTCTCGGCGATCTCCATGGCGCTGGGCAAATATACCGCGTCCGAGGATCTTGTTCTCGGCATCCCCACCAACACCCGTCCCAACGGCGCCGACAATGTGATCGGTATGTTCGTCAACACCGCGCCCGTGCGCGTCAAGCCGCAGCGCACCGCCGCGCTGACCGATTATCTCGCTTCTGTCAGCGAGGCGGTCAGAGGCGTTACCTACGGCGCGTTCCTGCCGTTCGAGGATGTGGTGCGCGAGTTCGTCAAACAGCGTGACGAAAGCCGCAACCCGATGTTCGATGTGAGCGTCAATTTCATGTGGAACCCGCCCGCGTATGACAAGGACGGTCTGAGCGTGGAGATGTACGCGCCGCTGCAGAAGATGAGCCGCGATATCGGTATCGTCATCCGCAAGGGCGCCAAGGGTCTGCGCTTCATGGTGCAGTATTCCTCCGAGCTGTTCGAGGATCAGGTCGTAGAGGGCTTCATCGGACAGATCAGACATACCCTCGATCTGCTTGCCGACGCCGGCGTCACCACCGTGCGTGAAGCCTCCGCGCTGCCTGAGGATCAGGCGGCTGTGATGGAGGAAAAGAGCGTGGTCGAGACCGCCGACACCCCCGTTGTCCTCTTACATCAACTCTTTGAGAAGAGCGCCGCCGCGAACAGCGACAAGACCGCTGTGATCGCGCAGGACGCGACGCTGACATATAAGGAACTCAACGACAAAGCCAATACCGTCGCCGCGAATCTGATCAAGCGCGGCGTCAAGGTCGGAGACAGCGTGGCGCTGCTTCTGCCCCGACAGAGCTGTTATTTCTGCTGTCTGTTCGGCGTGAACAAAGCCGGCGCGGCGTTCATCCCCTGCGATCCGCAGTATCCCGCCGACCGTATCAACCATATCATCACCGACTCCGAGGCGAGCTACATCATCACCACCGCCGACAGGCTCGCGGATTACCCCGCCGAAAAAGCGATCGACGTTGCGGATATCTTAGCGGGCGATCCCGCAGAGAATCCCGATCTGCCGATGACCGGCGATGAGCTGAGCTATATGATCTATACCTCCGGTTCGACCGGAAAGCCCAAGGGCGTTATGCTCCGCCACAAGGGTATCTGCAACTACCTTACCCCGCACAAGGGCAATACCATCATGTACAATGTCAAGGAGCGTGTGTCGAATTATCTTTCCGTCACGACCGTTTCCTTTGATATGTCCTTTAAGGAGCATACCGGCGCGCTGTGCAACGGCAAGACCCTGATCTTTGCCGCGGAGGATGAGATGAACGATCCGCGCGCGCTTGCCGATTTGATGGCGAAGCACCATGTCGATTGTATCAACGCCACTCCCTCCAGATTACAGCAGTATATGGAGTACGCGCCGTTCAAGGAGCACCTTGCCGACTGTAAGATGATCATGTCGGGCGGTGAAGCCTACCCGATGTCCCTGCGTGATAATCTGAAAGCCGCCGCTCCCGACGCGCTGATCGTTAACACCTACGGTCCGACCGAGATCACCGTATCCTCCAACGCCGCGGTGCTCAATGACGCCAAGGCGATCAATATCGGCAGACCGCTGACCAACTACACCGAGTACATCGTGGACAAGTTCGGCGATATGGCGCCCTACGGCGTGATCGGCGAGCTGTATATCGGCGGCGTGGGCGTTGCCGAGGGCTACCGCAACCTGCCCGAGAAAACCGCTCAGTCGTTTGTCGAGTACCGCGGACAGCGCATGTACCGTTCGGGCGACTACGCAAAGTACGACGAGGACTTCAACGTCATCATCCTCGGCAGACTGGATAATCAGGTCAAGCTGCGCGGACTGCGCATCGAGCTGGGCGAGATCGAGGGTCTGATCGCGGTACAGCCGCACATCAAGAAGGTCGCCGTCGTCATCCGCAAGCTCAATGGTCAGGATAACCTGTGCGCCTACTTCACCGCTGACGAGCAGATCGATATCGACGCGCTGCGCGATGAGCTGAAAAAGCATCTGACCCATTACATGGTGCCGACCGCCTACTTACAGATGGTCGAGATGCCGATGACCGCCAACGGCAAGACGGATATCCGCCGTCTGCCCGAGCCGGTGCCCGTATCGATGGGAGAATTCGTGGCGCCCGCCAACAAGACCGAGGAGTTCTTCTGCGAATCCTTCAAGAAGGCGCTCAACCTCGATAAGGTCGGCGCGACGGACGATTTCTTTGAGATCGGCGGCACCTCGCTGGTGGTCACCGCGGTCGTGCTGGACGCGTCCGAAAACGGCTTCCCGATCACCTACGGCGACGTATTCAAGTATACCACTCCCAGAGCGCTTGCCGAGCTGTTCAAGGACGGCGACGTCGCGACGGATAACGGCACCTTCAACTTTGATGATTATGATTATGACAAGATCGATAATCTTCTTTTAAAGAATAATATAGAATCCTTCCGTGCCGGAGAAGAGTATAAGCTCGGCAACGTCCTCATCACGGGCGCGACCGGCTTCATGGGCGCTCATCTCGTCGCGGAATACCTCGATACCGAGGACGGTTATGTCTACTGTATGCTCAGAAAGGGCAAGTTCCATTCCGCCGCCGAGCGTATGCACAATATGCTGTTCTACTACTTCGGCACCCGCTTTGAGGACGTCTTTGCTTCGCGTGTACGCGTGGTCGAGGGCGATGTGACCGACTACAAATACTTCGCGCCGCTCGAGGGCGAATCCATCCAAACCGTCTTCAACTGTGCCGCGAACGTCAAGCATTTCTCTAACGGCACGGATATCGAGGACATCAACGTCGGCGGCGTCGTCAACTGCATCAAGCTGTGTGAGAAGCTAAATGCGCGGCTGGTACATTTCTCTACCGTCTCCGTCGCGGGTACCACCGAGGACGTCACCAAGCTGAGCCGCCGCTCGCTGGATGAGCAGAGCTTCTACTACGGACAGACGCTCGATAACAAGTACACCTCCTCCAAGCTGATGGGCGAGAGGATGGTGCTCGAGGCAGTCGCCGAAAACGGACTGGACGGCAAGGTTATCCGCGTCGGTACGCTCGCGGCGCGTGAATCCGACGGCGAGTTCCAGATCAACTTCCTGACCAATAACTTCATGGGCAGACTGCGCTCCTATGAGCTGCTCGGCTGCTTCCCGTATCAGATGATCGAGAATCAGGTCTGTATGGGCCCGATTGACACCTCCTGCAACGCCTTCTTAAAGCTCGCCAAGACCCCGAAGGACTGCACCGTGTTCAACGCGGTCAACAACCATACGCTTCCCTTGGGCGATATCATCCGCAGGATGAACGACGCGGGCATCCCGATCCGCTTCGTCGAGTACGAGGAGTTTGCCGACGCGCTGAATGAGGCGCAGAAGGATCCCGACAAGGCGGCGATCCTGTCGAGTATGACCGCCTACATGAACACCGCTCACGGCAAGAAGGTCGTCGCCCTGCCGTTTGAATCCCACTACACGACCCAGATTCTGGCGCGCATGGGCTTCTTCTGGAACGCCAGCAACGAGCGCTATGTCAACGACTTTATCAACGTCCTGATGGGCTTCCGCTTCTTTGACAGCGACAACCTGACAAGATAAATAAGGCTCCTTTCGGTGAAAATTCAAACTGAAACAGCCCCCTCTGACGAGGGGGCAGCCTATGTGAACGTTTGATGGGAAATGATGTTGAATTCGGCAGGGGAGAGATAACGCAACGGGGCAGTGGAATAATAAGGATTGACTCAATACCATGAAAAAAGATACATAAATGCAGCTTGAGTCAAAAGCATTAGATTCACTTTTGTGTATCGTTATCTCTCCCCCAGCCCCCTCGTCAGAGGGGGCAGTATCAATCGCTCTGCTTCCGCTTGATGTGCTTTTTCGATAAGCTAAGGCAATCCGAGGGGAAGGCAAATACTCATCTGTGTCGTATGACGCGGATGAAATATGGAGAAATCTATGAAACGATCCGGTAAATTGATCAATAAAACCTACCGCAATCTGTTGGTGTCCACGCTGGCGATGACAGCCTCGATGTACCTGTCGAGCATCGTTGACGGGATTTTGGTCGGTCAGATCCTCGGCACGCTCGAGCTGTCCGCCATCAACCTGACCTATTCGATCAGCTTCCTCAAGAACATCCCGATCGCGATGTTCACCTTCGGCGGCAACACGCTGGCGATCATGTACAAGGGTAAGCGTGAGAATGAAAAAGCGGATATCGCGTTCACCATCTCGTTCTGGGCGGGGATCCTGTCCAGCGTGGTGATCAGCGTGATCGGTCTCGCGGTCGTCACACCGACTGCCGGTCTGCTCGGACAGCATAAGCCCGAGCTCGAGGGACTGATCGCCGCTTACCTTGTCCCGCTGTGGGTGATCACACCGCTGACGGCGCTGAATAACCAGACCGCCGCCTTTGCGCGTACCGACGGTATGAAGAAGCTCGCGACCGCTCTGCCGATCGTGTCCAACGTGATCAACCTCTTCTGTGACTGGCTCTTTATGGCGGTCTTCGGATGGGGCATCGCGGGCGCCGGATGGGCGACCGTTACGGGCTATGCCCTCGGTTCACTGCTCGTGATCGGCTATTTCAAAGGCAAATCGCGCACCGTGCACTTCACCCGCAAGGCGATGGGTCACTTGAAGATGATGGGCAAGATCCTGAGCACCGGTATGCCGTCGGCGCTGATCTATGTGTGCAACTTTCTCAGATTGTTCTTCACCAACGCGATCATCCTTTCCGCGACCGGCACCGCCGGTACCCAGATCGCGTCCGTTTCCTTCTCGCTGAACAGCCTGTGCTTTATCTTTATCGAGGGCGCGACGATGACCATGCTCCCGATCCTCGGCGCGCTGTACGGCGAGCGGGATATCAAGGGTCAAAAGCTCGCTTTGCGCTACGGTATGTGGATGACGATCGGCATGTCCGCCGTGATCCTGATCATCTCCGAGCTGTTCCCGCTGCCGCTGGCGGCTATGTACGGACTCACCGATCCCTCGCTGACCGAGGTCTTCGCGGTGACCTTCCGCATCATGTCCATCAACATCCCGATCCTCGCGGTGATCTACGTCATGCGCTCGTTCTATCAGGCGACCAAGCAGAAATGGCTGGCGAATATCCTCGTCGTGCTCGACGGCTTCGCGACGATCGTGCCGCTGATGTACATTTTCTCAAAGATCGACATCTACTGGCTGTGGGCGTCGTTCCCATTCTCAAAGCTGGCGACCATCCTGATCACGATGGTGATCGTGGTGATCTACAAGAACGTCAAGCATAAGGATAATTATCTCTTGATCGAAGGGGAAGAGGGCAAGACGCTTGATTTCTCCATTCGCAATAATAAGGAAGAAGCCACCGACGCCGCGCATAAGGCTGTCGCCTTCTGTGAGGAAAACGGCGTGGAAAAGAACCTCGCGCACAACATCGGCGTAGCGGTCGAGGAACTGTGTGTCAACAGCGCGACCTATGCCGCCAAGGGTCAAACGGACAGCGTCGACGTTTTTGTCAAGGTGTCCGAGCAGTGCGTGGTGCTCCGCATCAGGGATAACGGCAAGATCTTTAATCCTACCGAATATAGGGATGACAGCGGACGCGAGGTGACCGGTCTCAAGCTGGTGCGCTCGCTGACGTCCTCGATCGAATATAACCGTGTACTGGGCTTTAATGTCACGGTAGTGACCGTTAACAGGTAACGTTATGAAGAAAGAGAAACCATCCTCCGACAACAACCCAAAACCGAATACGAATCCTAAGAAAAAAAGAACATACTCCCTTTTTACGCGGATGAGTCTTTTGATGTTTTTGATCATCCTGATCCTTGACGGTGTTGTGCTGATGCTGACCTACAAGATCTCTTACGACAACAATCTGCAGATCTTTGAGGATCAGCTGCGCGGCGCCGCGAAGGCAACCGTGCATTACTGTGAAACGTATAACGTCTATGATGACCAAACCGATGAGGAGCTCGTCGACCCGCTGTTGGACAATATCTGTGGGCTGTTTAATGTCACCTATATCTATGTGGTCGAGCCGAACCTCGATACGCGCTACGAAACCTCTCTGGAGACCGCGTTCGGCGACGATGCTTCGGAAGAGGCGAAAGAGACCCGCTTCAGAGGCGTGACCGTAAAGGGAAAGCTGAATGATTCCGAGATCGAGGCATATAACGGCAACACCGACGGCGTGATCAAGCACGAGGTGACTCAGTTCGATGACGCGCTGATCTGTTATATGCCGTGCACGCGTTATTTGGACGCGGATACGGGACAATTCGTTCAGTATAAAAAGCCCCTGATCGTCGCGTCGGAGATCGCTGTCCATCGTGTCAACGCCCGGTTCAAACACCGGTTTGCGCAGATCGCGTTTTTGACGCTGTCGATCACGCTGCTGATCGCCGCCTCGTTCGCGCTGCTGCTGTATTTCAAGGTCACTAAGCCGCTCCGTGTGCTCAGCGACCGTATGAGCAGCTTTGTCGCCGACCGGAAAAAGGGCATCCAAAAGCTGGACGAAAAGGGCGGTCGGGAATTCGCGCAGATGGCGCATTCCTTCAACACCATGACCGAGGATATCAACAGGTACATCGATGATATCGACGCGCTCAACCGCGATAAGCACACGACTGAGGCGGAGCTGAATATCGCGCGTGAGATCCAGATGGGATTGCTCCTGCCCGGTCATCTGCACAGCGACCGTTACGCGATCAACGCGTATGTCAAACCCGCCAAGGACGTCGGCGGCGATTATTATGACTACAGCGTGCTGGATGACGGCAGGATCTTTGTCGCCGTTGCCGACGTCTCCGGCAAGGGAATCTCCGCGTCGCTCTTTATGGCGCGCGCGATCACCCTGCTGCATCAGAACGCGATCGGGGGACATCTGCCCTCCGAGATTTTGGAAACATACAATAATACGCTTACTCAGCGTAATCCCGGCGGACTGTTCATCACGACCTTTGTGGTGATCTACGATCCGTCCACCGGTATCCTGACCTACTCCAACGCGGGGCACAATATCCCGTATCTCCTGTCCGATACCCTGATCCCGCTCGACAATGCACATGGCGTAGCGGCGGGACTGTTCGATGGCGAGACCTATGAGGACGCGACCGTGATGATCAAGCCGGGTGACAGCCTGTTCCTCTATACCGACGGCGTCAATGAGGCGAAGAGCGCCGAAAACGGGTTCTATTCCACTGAGCGTCTGGAGGAAAAGCTCCGTGATTGTATCGCGGCGCATACGGATAACACGCTGGATGTGATCCTGGATGATCTGCACGGCTTTACAAAGGGCGCGGAGCAAAACGATGACATCACCATCCTGACGTTGCAAACGACCCACAGCCCCGATGAAACCATTCTCAGGCTGAGATCCGAGGTCGAGCAGCTGCATAAGCTCAAGGACGCGATCTTCGCGCTGCCGATCAGCGACGACAGCAAGCGCACGATCTATCTGGCGGCGGAGGAGATCTTCGTCAATATCTGCTCCTATGCTTACGATGCGCCCGATGACGCGATCATCAGGCTCTATCACAATCAAAACCATATCACGCTGACCTTCATCGACGGCGGCAGACCCTTTGACCCGACCCGTGACGTGCTCGATATCAACGACTATGATCACGAAAACGCGATCGGCGGATTGGGTCGCTATCTGGCGTTCTCAATCGCCGAGAGCTACCGTTATGAATACATCGATGATAAGAATATCTTACAGCTGACTTTCAGCGAGGAGGAACAAAATGACGATCACAAAGAAGCTTGACGGCGATACCCTGACCATCGCGGTCGACGGCTGGCTCGATACCATGACCGCTCCCGAATTCCATAAAGAGGTCGAGGATCTCGGAGTCGCCAAAAATGTTGTCCTCGATTTTAAAGGACTCGAGTATATCTCGTCGGCAGGTCTCAGAGAAACCGTCGCACTGTTTCGCGTCGTCAACGCG
>JAHKVW010000105.1 GCA_020624805.1 bacterium
AATTCGTCCAAATTGCGGTAAAGGATGTCAATGTCGATTCCATTGTTCAGAACGCAGTTATCCTCGTATTCCCAGTAATGGTTTCCAATCTCCATATATTGGCAGTAATCAGCCAATAATGCGCGTCTGCTTTCTTCTCCGATTGGCGCAGTGATGTAAACATACACATCATAATCGGATTTTTCATCATAGTTTTCTCCCGAACGGGAACCGCCGAGTGCTATCGCCTCTACCTGAGCATATTCGGATAGTTTTTCAAATAGTTGATTTATCATTTTTTCATCACCAATCAATTTCGATTTTTCGTAGAAATATCATATCATATTCAAATCAACTTGTCCAATACATTTTGTAAGGACACAACAGGCGGATAGATAGTAAATGACGACATGCTCTGCAAGTGGACGTCGGAATGATGGAGAAACTTTTCGCCTCTGCCGGTGAAGGCTGCGTATGATTTGCTTTGATATGATGATTTCCTTTTTCTCTTTTGATAAGTATTGATAAAGCTTGACAATGCGTGCGGCAAAATATAAGGATTTTTCTAACAAAGGACTGTTATATGCCATAACTACATTTTCTCCTATTTAATGAATAAAGAATAGAGAATAGTGAATAACGAATAATACACTGGAAACGCCTCAAAGGTACATCTGTTATATACTATTCGTTTTTCTCTATTCTCTATTCATTGAGCCATGCGTCAGCATGGCGTTTCTGGAGCAGATGATGGGAATCGAACCCACACGGTCAGCTTGGAAGGCTGAAGTTCTACCACTAAACTACATCTGCATTTATTGATTATAGTATATCATATCAATTTGCGTTTGTCAATCAGAAAAGGCAAGGGGAGGGATCATACCCTCCCCTACTCATTTCATTATGAAAACAATCTTTGATTCAGCGCATCATTCCGGGATAGGAATCAATCACTTTTTCTCGGGATTATCGATGCGATAGATCTCCTGATTATCGATATCGATGTTCGGGATGATGACAGGCTGGATACCGCAGTTAGCAGTAATAGTGGTGATCAGCGCCTTAGCGTACGGAAACAGCGCCTTGAAGGTCTCGGTATGGATCAGTTCCTTTTTCTCGCCCTCTTTATAAGCGAAAATACCGACGATGATCACGTGGATCTTGAACGCCTCGGTATTCTCTTTGTCGTGAACTTCGATATCAAAGGTACCCTTCGCGACATTCTTGTTGTTCGCGTACTGCACCTGATAGGAATACTTGTTGCCCAAAGATATCTTGGTGCCGTTCTCCAAGGTGTTCGCAAAATCGATTTTATCAACTTTAAAAGCCTGTAAGTTTACTACTGCCATTGTCACATTCTCCTTTATTTGGTTAATACTAATCCGTGGATCTCGGTAAGTATTATAGACTATATTTCTTAAAAAGTCAAACAAGGCATATAACCGCATTTACGGTTATATGCCTGTCTGTTTAATCAAAAGGATGATGATCAGTCGTCGTTGACCGGCTCTTTGCCTTTTTCGATGATCGCACCGGTTTTTGCGTTGATATCGTAATCGT
Source organism: bacterium (assembly GCA_020624805.1). Classification (GTDB taxonomy): domain Bacteria; phylum Bacillota; class Clostridia; order Oscillospirales; family Acutalibacteraceae; genus Ruminococcoides. The sequence continues at coordinate 1,540 of JAHKVW010000105.1, forward strand.
ATTCATAACCATTGCTGGTGAATTCGATCTCGTACTTTTCAACACCGTCATCGGTATCAAACTTTTCTTTGGTGAACTGAACCTGAGACGCGTCTAAGCCTGCGTCGGTAAGAGCGGTGGTCTTAGCGGTTTCAATGTCGATTTTGTCATTGTTCTGCTGCGCAGCGGGAGCCTCGGTAGCCGCGGGAGCGGGAGCCTGTGTTGCTGGTGCGGCGGTAGCGGGAGCCGCTGTTGCTGCGGGCGCGGGAGCTTCCGTTGCCGCAGGCTTGCTCTGCTGAGAGGAACAACCGGCAAACAGTCCTACGGACAGGATGGTCATAACAACTAAAGATAATGCGATAATTTTTTTCATTTTAAAATCTCCTTTTTTAGTTTAGATTTGAAAATCCGATCGGTCACATCTTTATGCTGTTTCAAAATGATCCAAGCACCGTGCGATGAACTTCACTTGATTTCCTTGACTGTGACTAAAGTATAGCACACAGATCTTTGCAACTTCTTTGCAAATTGTCGAAGAATTTGAAAAATCTCAATATTTTTTCAATTTGATCAGATCTCGATATTTTCGCCGGGCGTCAGATCGCCGAGTACACCGTTGCTCAGTACAGATACGCTCGCCTCTGCGACGACGCCGTTATTCGTGATCTGCGCGTCATCATCTTTGTTGATCACGCTGGGATAAGGCTCACTGAGTTCTCTGCGCTCCTCGGTCTTGGTCGGATCATTGGGATCGGGTGTGATCGGAACGACCGCCTCGGTGACCTCACATACATACAGGTGACCGACGTAGAGCACATCACCGCCGATATTGTTGAACTTCGCATGGATGTTCAGAATACCGGGAACAAGAACAACATCGCCGTAGTTATTGAGCTGAGCGTTCACATTCTTATGACCCTCAGCATCCGAACCGATGAACAGTGTGCCGGGCACAACGTCCGGGTTGACATTATATTTCTGGGTTGCTTCATCGAGCACGGTGACGTCATCTTTCCAAGTCAGCTGGATACCCTTGTGATAGTCGATCGTTCCCTTATCGGGATCCTGCGCTGTGATGACATCTTCATACTTACCGTAGTTGTTGATCGTACCGAGCACATACATGTTGCCCTTCAAGGAAACACAGCCGTAGTTATCGAGGATACCGCCGTCTTCGATCAGGATGTTGGAAGCCTTCATATCGGTAATCGTCGACTGCTGCTGTTCCTGCTCCTGTGAGCTGGGCTGCAGCGGCTTGACCTCCAGACCTTCGATGTTGATAACGCCGTTGTTGATGATCTTACCGCCGTTATGGATGGTGATGACACCGTTATCCAAAGCGGTGGGATCGCCGGAAGGAGTCTGCTCTCCCCCACCCTGCGTCTGGGTAGCGGCATCGTATTCGACCTCGAGCTGGCAGGATTCGTCGATGATCAGCGTACCGCCGTTATCGACCTCCATGCTCGCGTTGTTGCCGATCGCCAGCTCAGCGCCGGAGGTTTTGGATTCATCGGTGATGGTCAGGGTCGCGTTATTCCTTACGGTCAATCCCGCGGTACCGGTAGCGGTGTGATTGGCGACCTGGATATCAAAGCTGTTGACGTCCAGAATGACGTTTCGAGGATTATTCTCAGCGCCCTCAACCATTAATCCTTCAAGTACCGGCACTTCACAGATCAGCTTGATCGTATGAGAATCATAATCGGGGAACGCGATCGCGCTGGTCAGCGACCAGTATTCAGGCTCGTCGTGATCTACCTCATGATTATCCGCGGTCACATCGATCTCAAGATCGGAGCCCTTGACGAGATAGCTTGTCGCGTTATTCTCCGCTGTGAACGCATCCGCCTTGAAGAATTTTGCCATGACCTTATTGGCGTGCTCGGTATCGGTAGAGGTGGGATCATACGCGAGAGTGGGATCATAATCCCATGTATCATCGACATACATGCTCAGCTTGATATCCGCTCTCGGCGTGTCAGCAGCGCCGGCGTCGGCGCCCGCGGAGAGCTTACCGGAAGAATTGATGATGATATCGACATAGGGCTTGGTCTGATAATTGCCTGTAGTATCCTTCAGCGCCGCGCCGTTATCCGCGATGGAGAAGGATCTGGTGTTACTGCCCAGTCCGTCGCCGAAGCCGGCGCCGTAAACGCACCAGTTACCGTCAACATCGACATAAGACAGCGAGGTGTTGTTGACGTCCGCGGCGATACCGGTATCGTTACCTTCCACAAACCAATGTCCGGTCGTTTCATCGATAACAGGACGGTTGGTTTTCTGTGTGCCGTCCTCGTTCAACCCGCTGATACCGGTGCTGATACCGCCCTGCATACCCGCCATGGCGATCATCGCTTTATTGCTTTCCTGCTTGACATGCAGATAACCTGTTTTGCCGTCGATCAGATCGCTGACGTCGACGCGCACGATATAGTAGGAGCCGTCAAAGCCGGACGCCTTTTTATGGACGGATACATTGCCGTCCGCGTCGGTAACCTTCTCATCGATCACTCTGTGTCTGAAATAGCTGTAAGGAGCGGTGATATCATCCTCTGACAGCCCGTCATTCATTGTCCATTCAACAGGACCGGTCTTAGTCTCAAAGCCGTTCGCGGCGCCCATGATGATCGCCGGAGCTTCGGTAGTGGGACCGTCCTTGAGGTTCTGCTTCGCGATGCTCGGAATACCGATGGTCTTGGGAGAATCGCCGTCCATCTTGTCGCCTACGACAGCCTTGACCTCATATACGCCGGGTGTACCGTTGAGCAGATCAGCGTTCAGAGAATAGGTATATTCATAATCGAATACCGTTTCATTGATGCCGTCAGGAGCATAGGATTTGTTCAAATAGCGCTGGATAAAGGTGGCGTCCAATACAGTGATCTCGGAGTCTTTATCCACATCGGCAGCCTTTTTCGCGGTGTCAGAAAGAACTGCCGCATTTACCAAATAGCGCTGAATCGTTGTGGCGTCGACGATTTCCACCGCGCCGTTCAGGTCGGTGTCGCCGAGCTTATAGCTCTCCGCTCCTGCCGTGATCACACAGCTGAACATCAGAACAAGCGCGAGGGCAATGGGAAGTATCGCCTTCATCAATGACTTTTTCATTAGATCGCCTCCATTTTATTGTATAATATCAATAAGATATCAAGATTATACCATGCATATTATGTAAAATCAAGATAAATATGCCATGTTTTGTAAGAGAATTCTACTTTTGAATACTCATTCACCGATAACAAAAATCCTGCCGAAAGCATCGACAGGATTCTTTGTACCGTTCTGCTGATACGCATATCGGTGAATATTCTCATCTATCATGACCGTCTGTGAGTGCGCTAAAAAATCGGGACGATCACAATCGTTTTTTCATTACTTTCAAAACAGCTTCATATAACGCACGGTGACCATCCGGCGTCAAATGCTGACCGTCGACTTTGCTTGCCTGAGTGATATCCGAAGCAGCAAGAAAAGCGGTGCCGTATTTGTCAGCCAGCGCTTTGTACGCGTCCTTCAACTCTCTGCTTACCGCGAGAGATCGCTCATCATTACCGATATTCAATGCGGCATCTCCGAGATAAAACGGAGAGATCAGCAGTATATTCTCGGCGCTGACATAATCAAGGATCTTTGTCAGGCACTTCTCCATGCCCGCGGCGATCTGCTCGGATGTTGCGTGAAAAACGCTTTTGCAGTCGTTGGTGCCCAGCATGATGACAGCCGCGTCAATCGGTTGGTTCGCTTCCAATATCCCGGGCAAAGAAGCGAGACCGTTTCTTCCGGCGCAATCAGGATCATCAAATGCCGTTGTTCTGCCGTTCAACCCTTCCTCAAGGATCAGCGCATCGTTACCGAGACTTTTTTGCAGTAACGAAGTCCAGCGGATCTCCTCCGGGTATCTGTCAAATCTTGCGGGGTCAAAGCCCCATGTATTAGAATCACCGAAGACAAGAATTCTTTTCATCTGTATTCCTCCGTTATGTTTTTGTCTTCTGTCACCATACATGATACGGCTCGTCCTTAAACGCCTTCCAAAGAAGCTCACGCGCTGTCTTTGAAGGATCAGAAGCACAAGCCCACTGGTCCTTTTCTATCACCATCGTATCTCTTTCGGCTGTGTTATATTTCTTCCAGTCCGAGCCATCGACGGTCGGAGCTCCTGTCTTGGCAAAGCTGATCCATGCTTTCTGGGCTTTTGCAGCTACATCGGGATCAACCTGTCCGGCGCATTGATCCGCCTCCATATTATTGAATATATAGGGCAGTTCAACAGCATGAACCGCGCTCTTATACATATCATCTCTGGTTGAAGGTACTTTCCAAAGATATACGTAGGTTTCTCCTCCGGCGTCTGCGAACCTATCGGCAAAATCCAGTATCTCGTATCGCCACAGTTCTGATATAACCCCTGACTTGGCAAGCGCAGACTTGACCTTTTCGTCGCCTGCGTATTCCTCGGGAACGATGCTCTCTTCATATCGGAGCAGCTCATCCATCGCCGCTTTCCCGTCCTGATCCGTCATATCGCGGGCTTCAGCGATCATACCATCCATTCCTTCTACCCAAGAATTGAATTTCTCCTGTGTGGTTTTTCCTATGGAATCCTCTTGAAAGTAATTCCATTCATCGGTATTAGTGCCAATGATCAGCTGTATCCCACTCTTTGCGGCATCCTCGATCGCCTTGTCGAAGTCTTCGGGAATGATATCCCCGTCGGTAACCACATAACAGCATTCGTCGGCGATCATCTTCTCGGCGTCGATTTTCATCCACTCTTCACCGGAGATTGCCAAGAGCTCTTTCATGTTTTTTGCGTCGCTTGATTGCATGATGAACTCCGCGAATTTCTGCGCGTCTTCTCTGCTTTTGGGCGCAACCTGTCCGCTCTGGGCGATCGCTCTCTTGAACAGTCCTCTTGCCTTGGGCGAAATCATCAGAGCGGTAGTGGACCATGCGCCCGCCGATTCACCGAATATGGTAACATTATCGGGATCTCCTCCGAATCCGCTGATATTCTTTTGTATCCACTGCAGCGCGGCGATATGATCACGGATCCCGAGGTTGATATCCGTGTATTCTTCTCCGCCTTCGACCTTTGAAAAATCCGCAAACGACATGAGCCCGAGACGATAATTACAAGTTACGATGATAACATCGTCGTGAGCCTTCGCAAAACTCTGTCCGTTATATACGGGATCCGTCGTTCCGCCCCATCCGTAGGCTCCTCCGTGGAAGAATACCATGACGGGTTTTTTGTCTTCACTGCCGACGATCCCTTCGTTCTCCCAGATGTTCAGCGTCAGACAGTCTTCACTTTTAGGTGAAAATGACGCCGGCTCGGACGGCCACTCATACTGCAGCGCGACATATCCGAAATCGTAACATTCAATCTCCTTGTCACTCGGATCCGGAGCCTGAGGCGCTTTCCATCGAAGCTCATTCACAGGAGGCTCCGCGAACGGAACACCTTTGAAGGATGCGACTCCGTCTGTGGACTTTCCCAGCATAACGCCGTTTTCACAGACGACCTTCACCGGCTCGTTAGCTTTCGCGTCATCTTTCGTTCCGTTTGAAGAAGACGGGCTTTGGCATGCCGCAAGAAAAATAAGACATAATGCAAGTACAGCAATCATCAGTCGTTTCAAATTCTTTTTCATCAGCTCACCACCATTAATTGATAGGTGAATTATACTACATTTCAGGCATATTGTCATTAACTATTTTCAAAGATTTGCCGTAAGATCGGTCATCGCGTCACGCGGCAGGATCCTTTTGCAAAAGAAACCGAATCATAAGTTAATGCAGGCGCTTCCGTAGTGGAAGCGCCTGTTTTTTCGAATGGAATCCTTTACCTGACAAAGCAATGATCATCACTATTTGTTCTCGGGACAGAGACCGATCGATCTCTGTCCCCTCTAAAATATCGATGTTCCACGCAACAAAAAAACACGTTCTTTATACGACAAAAAGCCCGATAAAAATCGGGCTTTTGTGGGTGAACAGCTATTCTATTCACTTAATATGGCTGGGAAGGCGGGGTTCGAACCCACGAATGACGGAGTCAAAGTCCGTTGCCTTACCGCTTGGCTACTTCCCAACAACAGTAATAGTATACCATAATTTTTGATAATGTCAACATCATTCGCGCGGGAGAAAAAACATCCCGCGCGAATGGATTTTATCGATGTCAGATCGTTTCGACCGTCAATCCTTCGTCGTTTGCCGACAGTGCGATCGCGGAGATACCGCCCTCGCCGTGCAGGATCATCTGCTCGGTGATCTTATCCTCAACCTCTTTGCGGATCAGGTTGCGCAGATCTCTCGCGCCGGACTGACCGTTGCAGGATTTTTCGGCAAGATACTGGCAGGCGGCGTCATCATAGCGGAATTCGATCCCCTTTTCACGCAGGGTCTCGACATACTCACTGAGCATCAGATCGGCGATCTTGATGAAGTCCTCTTCTTTCAGGCTGCGGAAGATGATGATCTCGTCGACGCGCGCGATAAACTCGGGACGGAGGAATTCGCGCAGCCCCTTCATCACGCTCTCACGCTCGGCATTTTCCTGTGTTTTGCCGAAGCCGAGGGCGTTTTCGCGGTTCGCGGAACCGGCGTTCGAGGTCATGACGATGACCGTATTGGAGAAATCAACAGTCCTGCCGTGCGCATCGGTCAGCTTGCCTTCATCAAGGATCTGGAGCAGAATATTCATCACGTCGGGATGCGCCTTTTCGATCTCGTCGAACAGCAGTACCGAATACGGTCTGCGGCGCACCTTCTCGGTGACCTGACCCGCTTCGTCATAGCCGACATAGCCGGGAGGCGAACCGATGATCTTGGAGACGGAGTGCTTCTCCATGAACTCGGACATATCCAGACGGATCAGGGTCTCGGGCGTATCGAACAATTCAAGCGACAGCACCTTGACCAGCTCGGTTTTACCCACGCCCGTGGGTCCGACAAAGATGAAGGATGCGGGTCTGCGGCGGGGTGAAATCTGGACGCGGGAGCGCTTGATCGCTTTGGCGAGAGCGTCGACCGCCTCATCCTGACCGATGATCTTCTTTTTCAGCGAATCCTCGATATCCTTGAGCTTCAAAAGCTCGTTCTCACGGACTCTGGACTGCGGGATGCCTGTCCACAGCTCAATGACATTGGCGAGATCGACCTCGGTGACCTCCGCGGTGAGCGTCGCTTCATCAAAGCCCTTGAGCTGTTCATCGACACGCGCCAGCTCGGACGTCACGGTGGCAAGCGCTTCGTAATCGACGGTTTCTTCACCGGAAATCGCTTCTTTTGAGGTCTGGAGCGCCTTTTTCTCATCCATCAAGTTCTCATATGTCTCACGCTCTTTGTTGCGCAGAGAAGCGCAGGCGCACGCCTCGTCCAGCAGGTCGATCGCCTTATCGGGCAGGAAGCGATCGGTGATGTATCTTTCGGAGAAGACTGCCGCCTTGCGGATAATGTCCTCCCCTACCTTGACGTTATGATGATTCTCGTAATATTCCTTGATACCCATCAGGATATCAATGGTATCGCCTATGCTCGGCTCCGCTACCTTGACGGGCTGGAAACGGCGCTCTAATGCGGAATCCTTCTCGATGTATTTACGGTATTCGTTAAAGGTGGTCGCGCCGATCACCTGGATCTCTCCGCGAGATAAAGCGGGCTTGAGGATGTTGGCGGCATTCATGGTGCCTTCGCTGTCACCGCCGCCGACCAGATTGTGTACCTCGTCGATGAACAGGATGATGTTGCCGGCCTCCTTGACCTCTTTGGTCAAGCCCTTGATACGGCTCTCGTACTGTCCGCGGAACTGTGTACCCGCGATCAAAGCGGTCAGATCAAGAAGCTGGATCTCCTTATCCTTCAGGCGATGCGGGACGATGCCCTTGGCGATACGCAGCGCGAGGCCCTCCGCGATCGCGGTTTTACCGACGCCGGGTTCACCGATCAGACAGGGATTGTTCTTGGTGCGGCGGGACAGGATCTGGATCACGCGCTCGATCTCTTTATCTCTGCCGACGACGTTATCGATATTGCCGCCGCGCGCTTTGGCGGTCAGATCCTCGCAATAAAGACCGATGTACTTGCGGTTCTTGCGGTTCGGCTTTTTACCCTTACTCTTCTTGTCCGTGTTGTCGGCGGTCTTGTTCGCGTTATTCGCGTTGCCGAACATATTAAAGAAATTCGGGAAGGAAGGCGCGCCTCCGGGAGTAAAGCCGTCTTCTTCCTCGTTATTGTCGTTATCATGATTGTCGGTGGGCTCGAGTTCCGCGTTGGGATTCTGGATGCCCATATTGGCAGCCAGCTCGGACATATCGCCCATGTCGCCCATATTCTCCATGATGGAATCCATCTGCTCCTGTACCGACTCCAGATCGTCGGGCGAAATACCCATCTTCTTGATGATATCTTCTACAGGTTTAATGCCCAATTCCTTGGCGCACAGCAGACAATAGCCGCGGGGCTGCTGATCGTCCTTATTGCTGGACACAAAAACTACTGCGGGGCGCTTTTGACATCTTGAACAAACCATATACCTTCTCCTTTACTTTTTAGTTGTGATCGAAGCCTGAACAGGAGGGTTGGAAGCGTCCTTGGTCTTCTTTTCCTTCTGCTGCTTCTGTATTCTGAAAAAGATGATAGCGTAATTGACCAACGCGAAAATCATCATGCCGGCGGTCACACCGAGGATCGTCAGCGAAAGCGTCTCGTTCCTGAAATCAAAGATCGCCATCGCCACGACCAACACGACGGAAACATAAAACATAAATGTACTGATCTTTCCGTACCATGATGACTTAGGCGGGATAATACCCTGATTGATGATAATAGTACCGCCGATGATCATCAACACATCCTTGATGACCATCACGATCATCAAAGGCAGTACGTACGGCTCGATGCAGATCAGGCAAACGCCGACAGCGATCAGCGTCAGCTTATCCGCCAATGGATCGAGCACCTTGCCCAGTTCGGATTCCTGATGGAACTTACGGGCGATAAACCCGTCGAAAAAATCCGAAACACCGGATATCACCAGTATGATGATCGCGGGCGTATAATCCATTGTAATGTACCTTCCAACGATAAACAACGCGACAAAAGGCGTGATCAAAATAATTCTGAAAAACGAAATCGCATTAGGTATGGTCATCAGATCCTTACTGATGACCTCGTTTTTCTGTTCGTTGCTCATAATCTTTTCATCAAAAACTTCCATGAGATTTCCTTAACCCCTAACGTGTTAACGTCACGTACTTAAACGATTCTATTCAAAACCGGTTAAGACCAATGCGGATCAATCAACTCTTTCCCGAGATCAAAGAACCGATCCAGGTAAATATATTACCACTATAGAAGTGATAGAATATGAAGGAATTGTTAATTGTTGACTCATTGAACCATGAAGAGTTGGATCCGACGTTAACGATAATGAGTTTTGTCAAATATGCCAGCATACACACCAGCAAGATCGCGTCGATCAGTCCGATCACCGCACCGCCGACGCGGTTGACCACGTTCAGTACCGGAAAACGGAACAGACGGACAAGCGGTTTTACCAGGATCCTCTGCAGGATCATCATCAAAAACAAGAAAATAATGATCGTGATAAAAAACGTCAGGATACCGCATGCAACCGGCTTGACGGCGGTATTGACCGCCTCGGTGATCGTGCCGGTAGCATTGGAGATCGGTCCGGAAAAAGCATTGGTAAGATCCTCTGCTTTCAGATCGGTGATCCCCGTCAGCCATGATGGCAGAGCCGAAATGATACTGTCCGCCGCTTCGGTACTGACGCCGTTAACGGCATTGGTGACCGCCTTTTCCATCGCAGGCCTTACGATCGAATTATAGGACAATAGTGAAAGCCACTGTCCGAGCGCGGTAGCGCCAAGATACGAGATCAGTGTCGCGATAAAACGCGCCAAAGATCTGGCGGCTCCGCGAAAAACATTCAAAGCGATCAAGCCGATAAAGATCAGGATGACAATAATATCAAAAACCATATAACATACCTCACATTGAAACAGCGTCGATGTATCCCGTACACAGGACATATACGTCGGATGATGTATACATGATAACGGAATGCGGATCCGAATTCAGCTCTTTTTCGGAATACGCTTTACCGTCCTTGGAATACAGCATGACCGAGTCGCCGGTCAGCAGCGCGACCCTGCCTTTATATGTAGAAAGATTAATGATCTTCTTGTCGACTGAGAAAGACTTGGATTCTTCACCGGACGCGGTATACGAAAGGATATCACAGTTTCTGCCGTCGCCGGAGCTGGACAACGACACCGTATAGGTATTGGTATCGTCGTTGATATCAAACGCCGTCAAAGAACGACCCTCATAGGAATTGGTCTGCAAACCGCCGTCTTTACCGGTGTTCAGTACATAAGAGGCGTTGCGTCCGACAGCACAGGCGTATTTATCATTCAGATACTTTACCTGATAAATGATATCGTTATTGACCTCCTGGATCATCAGCGGCTTCTCCTGTGTGAAATCAAGTACATATAGCGCCGATATCTCGGAGCCGTTCAGTGCGGACAATCCCGCTACGACGGCCTTTGTCCCGCTTGAGTTCAGTGTAACGGAGGTGACATAATAATCAGCGAACGAGTAAGCAAAGATCTGCTCATCCTTTTCATTATACACATAAAGCTTCGATAAATATCCGCTGCTCTGAGTCACCAGCGCATAGTAGCCGTTATCGATATAATCCGCCGTTAAGAGGTTATCCTTTGCTTCAAAGCCAAAGACCTCCCCTTCTCTGTTGATCAGCTGATAGCCGGTACCGCCCAGATTATATACCAAAGCGCCTTTATCACAGACCGTGAGCACGGGATTGATAAAAGCGTGCTGTTCACTGAAAAGAGATCTGCCGTAATTATTGAGGAGCTTTGTCTTGGTATCTGAGGCATAGCAGATATCCTGTCCGATACAAGCAAAGTTGCCGGCGTTGACGCGTTCCCCCTTGATATCAAGGGGGAATTTTTCTTCGCTCTGTTGATTGAACACGCCATACTTGAAGAAGTTGGTTATATTGTGGAAAGAGAATTTATCGGCGTTGAACACCGCGAATACAACCGCAAAGAGGATCACGACGATAATAGAAACCACAACGATCCTCTTGACCGGGAGCTTTTTCTTCTTGCCGGAGGGAGCTTCCTTCTTCGCGTGGCCGAACGCTGGTCTTTCGTCGGGGAGCTCTTCTTCCTCCTCTTCTTCTACGTCCTCTTCGTCCGGCACGCCCTCTACGTCGTGTATCGGTTCGTTCTCCGCAGCCGGTTTTTCATCTTCGGCAGATTCCTCTGCGGGATGCTCGTCCGGAACTTCCTGTTCTTCCGGTTCCTCCTGAGGAGCATCCTGAACAGGCATCTCCTCCTCGATCTCATCCTCATCCGGGAATTTTTTACGAGCGCGAAGCTCTTTCCGTTTCTGTTTTTTTAATAGCCTTTTCAGCTTTTTCGCGTTTTTATCTTTTAAACGCTTATCCTGTTCATGCTTTGCGTTTTCTTCGACCTCAGTGTTTTGATCCGGGTCTTTGAAGTTGATGATCTTTTCATCATCCGCAAAGCGTCTTCCTTTTTCATCCATATTGTCACCCAATCCAGGTTTATTATTGACTGATATCACTCATAAAATACTTTGTTCAGATACAATCCGCAGGACGGCGCGGTAGGACCGGCGAGCTTACGGCTCTCCCCCTCGATGATCTGAGGGAGCGTGCCGAATTCGATCCTGCCGTTGTTCATTGCGAGCAGTGTGCCGACCATGATGCGAACCATATTATAGAGAAAACCGTCTGCCGCGACCGTAAAGGTCACCAGCTCGCCTTCTCGTTGGATATGAAAATACTTTACCGTGCGGGTAAAATCTCCTTTTTCACGCTTATCCAAGGTGCAAAAGGAAGTAAAATCATGCGTGCCGACAAACGCCTGCGCCTCACGATCAAGCGCTTCCACATCCATTTCATAACGATAGTGAAGCGCCAGATCCTGCAAAAACGGATTGCGCACACGGCTGTTCCACACCTTGTAGACATATTCCTTGCCCTTGCAGGAATAGCGGGCATGGAAATCATCGGGCACCTGCCGCACATCGGTAACGGCAACGTCATCGGGAAGATAACGGTTCATCGCCATCATCAGGTGGTCCTCGGTGATCGGATGCGCGATCTTCATCGAAACGCAGTACATATTGGCGTGGACGCCGCTGTCGGTTCGTGAACAGCCCTTGATATCCGGGCGCTCATGAATGATCTGATACAGCGCCTCCTGAAAGACCTCCTGTACGGTAAGCGCGTTGTCCTGGATCTGCCAGCCATGCAGATTTTTACCGCAGTAAGTCAGCGTTAACAGTAAGTTTCTCATACAGTAATATTGACAAATACATTCAGTAATACGACTCCCGCGATCACCAGAAGCGTGAACACGATGCTCAGGTAATCACGTGTCGCGAGGTGGAGTTGCTTCATGCGGGTACGTCCCTCACCGCCGCGGTAGCAGCGACATTCCATCGCGACAGCCAATTCATACGCGCGTCGGAACGCGGAGACAAACAGCGGAACCAAGATCGGTACCAGCGCCTTGACGCGTGTGATCAGATTACCACTCTCCATATCGGCGCCTCTCGCCTTCTGCGCCGCCATGATCTTGTCAGTTTCCTCCAATAAGGTAGGCACAAAACGCAGCGCGATCGTCATCATCATCGCGATCTCATGCACCTTGACATGGAAGATCGTCAGCGGCTTCATCAGCCGCTCAAGCGCGTCGGTCAGATCCGTCGGAGAAGTGGTGAAGGTCAGCACGGAGCTGCACAGGATCAGACATACGATGCGCACGCAGACGAATATCGCGTTATGGATTCCCGCCCATGTGACCTTGATAAAGCCCCATTGGAAGATCGGCTCGCCCGTTCCGTAGAACAGATTCAAGAGCGACGTGATGATCACGATGACGATGATCACCTTCAGGCTCTTCAAATACATTTTCAGCGGTACCTTTGACAGTATCACGATCATCAACACGACCGCCGCCATCAGCGCCAGCGAAACATAATTAAACGTGCAGAAAATCAGTACGATATAAGCGATCAGGCTGAGTATCTTGACGCGAGGATCCAGTCGATGGATCACAGAATCCGCGGGAAAGTACTGTCCGAGGGTAATATCTCTCATAGACGACCCTCCTTTTTCAGATACTCTGTGATATCGTGGACGGCTTTTTCAACCGTCAGCGTACCTTTTTGCAGGGGGAATCCCGCGTCAATCAGAGAATCGACGATCGAGGTGATCTGCGGGATTCGCAGTCCCATTTCAGCCAAACGGTCCCCATGTGAAAAGACACGCTCGCAGGTATCGATCATCTGCAGATGAGAATGATCCATCACAAGCGCCTTGTCACATACCGCCGCGACGTCCTCCATCGAATGGGATACGAGCAGGACGGTGTTGCCGCGCTGTTGATGGAAACGATAGATCTGGGTGAGCAGAACATCTCTGCCCAAGGGATCCAGTCCCGCGCAGGGCTCGTCGAGGATCAGGATATCCGGATCCATCGCGATGACGCCCGCGATCGCGGCACGGCGTTTTTCACCGCCGGAAAGATCGAACGGGGATTTTTGCAACAGCTCTGTATCCAGTCCGACAAACTGAGCGGCGTTGAGCACACGCTCTTTGATCTCATTTTCACTCAGCCCCATATTCATCGGGCCGAAGGATATATCTTTTTCTACGGTTTCTTCAAACAGCTGATACTCGGGATACTGGAACACCAGTCCGACCCTAAATCGAATCTTTCTGATCTCCTTGGGCTTATCCCAAATGTCGATCCCATCCAGCATGACAGAACCCGATGTGGGCTTTAACAAGCCGTTGAGCATCTGCACCAGTGTGGATTTACCGGAACCGGTATGTCCGATAATGCCGATGAAATCACCCTGCTCCACATCAAAGCTGACATGATCGACAGCCGTATGCTGAAACGGCGTTTTCTGTGAATAGATGAAGGAAGCATCTTTTACGCTGAGCAAACTCATCGAAGCACCTCCTTGAGCATCGAGGTACATTCTTCCTCGGTCAGGGGCAATTCCTTGATCTCTACGCCGCAGGCGCGCAGTTTATGGCACAGCTCAGTCGCCTGCGGAACATCCAGCCGATGCTTTTTGAGCAGCTCCACCTGAGAGAACACCTCGCGGGGCGTGCCCGAGGTGAGCATCCTGCCGTTATCGACCACATAGACCTTATCGGCAAGCACTGCTTCTTCCATATAATGCGTGATCATCACGATCGTGATACCGTTCTCACGGTTGAGTTTGATGATCGTGTCGAGCACTTCCTGTCGTCCCTTGGGATCGAGCATCGCGGTCGGCTCATCCAGCACGATACAATCGGGCTTCATCGCGATGATACCGGCGATAGCGACACGCTGCTTCTGTCCGCCGCTGAGCTTATGCGGCGCGTTGAGGCGACAATCATACATATCGACGGCTTTGAGCGCGTCATCGACCCGCTTACGGATCTCATCGGACGGAACGCCGAGGTTCTCGGGGCCGAAGGCAACGTCCTCCTCTACAATACTCGCGACAAGCTGATTGTCGGGGTTTTGCAGTACCAGACCGACCTTGCGTCGGATATCATAGGTGACCTTTTCATCGGAGGTATCCAGTCCGTCGATGAACACTTTTCCGGACGCGGGCAGCAGCATGGCGTTGAGATGCTTTGCCACCGTGCTTTTACCGGAACCGTTATGTCCTAATATCGCGACGAACTCGCCCTTTTTGATATCAAAGCTGATATCGTTAAGGACGGGATCTTTGATCACGGTACCCGATTCGTTCTGCGATTCATATTGAAATGTAACGTTTTGTACAGAAATATAATCCATATACTCTCCAAATCACTCGCAGGCTCATTTGAATCAATATCAAATCACCTGCGCCATATCGCGGTAGAACCGCAAGGCAGGGTCAGTCCTGATTCGGTAACGTCCAGTCCGATCTCATCAGATGAAACGGCGCCGCCGAATCGGCTTTGTACGACTGTCCCCAATAAGTATTCCATCACCGAGGGAGATAATCCCGTGGTGTAAGAATTCAAAAACACAAATTCCGCGTTGTCGGCGATCACGCCGGAACAAAGCTCTACGAATTCATAGATACGTTCTTCGAGCTTCCAGACCTCGCCGTTCGGACCGCGTCCGTAAGACGGAGGATCCATGATGATACCGTCGTAATGATGTCCGCGGCGGATCTCACGGGCAACGAACTTCGCGCAGTCATCCACGATCCAGCGCACCGGTTGATCGGCAACGCCGGAGGAGATCGCGTTCTCCTTTGCCCAGTTGACCATGCCCTTTGCCGCGTCGACATGACAGACCTTCGCGCCGGCTTTCAGACAGGCAATGGTCGCGCAGCCCGTATAGCCGAACAGGTTGAGAATATTCAGCTGACGGTCGGATCTGCGGATGATATCCGCCGCGAGATCCCAGTTAGCCGCCTGCTCCGGAAATACACCGGTATGCTTGAAACCCATCGGCTTGACATTGAATACAAGATCACGGTATTTGACCTGCCATGAGGCGGGTACTTTTTTGAACATCTGCCACTTACCGCCGCCGGTGTTTGAGCGGATGTAGCGCGCGTGGGCGTTATGCCAGAGCGGATTTTTGCGCTCGGTATTCCAGATGACCTGCGGATCGGGACGGATCAGGATGACATCGCCCCAGCGCTCCAGACGCTCTCCGCGGGAGGAATCGATGAGCTCATAATCGCTCCAATAGGTTGTTTTTCGCATGTTGGTTTCTCTCTTTTATGAAATCGGTTGAGATTGCCACAGTCCTGACACGCGTGTCCACGTGTGTCGGGGACTTCGCAATGACGATCTTTAGTCAAACAGGCTGCCTTGCGCCGCCGCGGTATTGGCGGGGACTTTGTAGCCGAGGTGCTCATATGCCGCCGCGGTGACACAGCGTCCGCGCGGTGTGCGGGATAAAAAGCCGATCTGCATCAGATAGGGTTCATAGACGTCCTCGATGGTCACAGCCTCTTCGCCGATCGCCGCCGCCAGTGTTTCCAGTCCGACAGGGCCGCCGCGGTAATACTTGATCATCGCCTCGAGCATACGTCTGTCATTCTGATCCAGACCCAGTTCGTCGATCTCTAAGCGATCAAGCGCTGTCTGCGCCACTTCAAGGGTGATCACGCCGTCGGAGATGACCTCGGAGAAATCGCGCACACGCTTCAACAGGCGATTGGCGATTCGGGGTGTGCCGCGGGAGCGGGATGCAAGTTCCAAAGCTCCTTCTTCATCGATCTTGATGTCCAGAATACCCGCGGAACGGGTGATGATCTGCGCCAGTTCCTCGGGTGTGTACATTTCCAAACGCAACACAACGCCGAAGCGATCACGCAAAGGAGCGGTCAGCTGACCCGCCCTTGTCGTCGCGCCGACCAGGGTGAACTTCGGCAGCGGCAGATGATAGGACGCCGCCATCTGACCCTTGCCGGTGATGATATCGATCGCAAAGTCCTCCATCGACGGATAGAGGATCTCCTCGACCGAACGTGACAGTCGGTGGATCTCGTCGATGAACAGGACGTCACCGGGATTCAGGTTGGTGAGCAGCGCCGCCAGATCACCGGGCTTTTCGATTGCGGGGCCCGAGGTGATGCGGATATTCACACCCATTTCATTGGCGATGATACCCGAGAGCGTCGTTTTACCCAGTCCGGGAGGGCCGTACAACAGCACGTGATCGAGTGACTCGCCGCGCTTTTTAGCCGCTTCGATAAATATTCTGAGATTCTCTTTTGCTTTATCCTGACCGATATAATCCTCCAGCGTTTTGGGTCGCAGAGGGTTATCGGAATCGATCGTGTCGGATGGGATCTCGGAGGTATCCATGATACGATCCTCAAAATCCATCTCAAAATCGGTATTATAATCCATTACACAGTTCCTTTCGGGAGGAGCACAGTGGCGCTTAACCAATCACAGGCTTTGCCTGTTCTTGGAGCGCTGTTGCATGGGAGTTGTGAACCAAATCACAGATTTGGACA
>JAHKVW010000106.1 GCA_020624805.1 bacterium
ACACTCCGTCGCCAGAGCACTATCTTCGGCACTACAGGGCTTAACTTCCGTGTTCGGGATGGGAACGGGTGGACCCCCTGCGTCATCAACACCAACTATGTTCTTTTCGGAACAGTTGCTATTATAGCACCGTCAATTTGAAAATGCAAGTACTTTTTAACAATTTTTTAATAAAATTTAAATTTTCGTAGTATTTCATAGTTTTATTTGACTATCCTATCCAATTTGAGTACAATAAAGATAAGTTGCTTTGATTCTGTCGAAACAAGGCAAAAACAGAAACCATGAGGTGTCACAAATGAAACGAATTCTTTCTATCGTATTATCCCTGTGCCTGATCCTTTCATGCGCGGCGATCTTCGGAGGATGTAATACCAAAACCTCCAACGACTGGCCTGTCACCATCGGCGACGTCACCATCGACAAAGAGCCCGAGAATATCGTAGTGCTCAATGATGTTTTCGCCGACGTCATCTCCTATATCGGCTATGACATTAAGATGGCGGGACGCTCGGAGGAATGTGATCAGGAATTCCTGCACGTTGTCCCCGTGATGGGCAAGGGCGCCGCACCCGATACCGCGGCGATCGCGGCGGCTAAGACCGATCTGGTCATCGCGGATAAGACGCTCAGCGCCGACGCGAAGAGCGCGATCGAATCCAACGGCGCCAAGGTCATCACCTTTGACGTCCCCACCACAGCGGATGCGCTCAAGAGTCTGTATACCGATCTCGGCACTGCCTTAGGCGGCAAGACCACCGGCAAAGAAAAGGGAGAAAAGGGCTATGATGAGCTGCTCGATATGCTCAGCACCATGAACACCGCCACCTCCAACGTCGTACAGACGGTCGCCTACATCTATCTGGATGCAGACGGCAAGCCCTGTACCTTTGTCAAGGGTACGCTGGAGTACCAGTTCTTCAACTACAACGGCAACAGCAACGTATTTGCCAACCAGACCGCGCCGCCCATCAACCTCGACGAGCTCAAGCTCGGTTCTCCCAATTTCATTTTCTATGATAACGATAATGTGCTGGCGACATTGAATGCCGATCCGAGCCTTGCCAATGTCCACGCGCTCTCTGAGGGTCACACCTATCAGATCCCGAAGAAAGCGTTCTTCCGCTTCGGCAAATCCGCTGAGCAGGCGATCTTTGATATGCTCAACTACATCGACAAGACCACTAAGGGCACGCCCGACAGCGCGACACGCGACTATTCCGTGCCCGCGACAACAGCTGAAACCGCAGCCTCTGCCGCAGACGCTCCCGCCGCTACCGAGGCTCCTGCCGCAAACAACGCGGCGCCCGCCGCGGCAAGCAGCCAAAACGACAGCGATGAGATCAACTTCAGCGTAGACGGATAAACAGCAGATAACAGCACAGCCTCCGTGAAAACGGGGGCTGTATTTTTCGGTTGAGATCGCCGCGGGGATTTTACGACATTTCCTGCCCCCTCTGACGAGGGGGCGGCAAGATAACTTGATGTTATTGAGTATTACTTAACCTGCGGGGGAGAGATAACGCAACGTAACAGTAGCTTAATACGCCTGACTCAATACTGTTCGCAATGATAATTCTGCGACGGCTTGAGTCAAAAAGCGGTTCGTAACAATGATGTCGCGTTATCTCTCCCCCGCGAACATAAGCGATGCACTCTTTATAATGTTCTGCACGCTTGCCACCTCGTCAGAGGGGGCATACCAAGTTTTTACCCCGTGACACATATCACTCAGAAGTAAAACACACAGAATATGTTCTTCCGCAAAAGGAAAGCCCCTCATAAAGAGGGGCTGTTGAACTTATCCGGTGACGGTCACCGTGCGCGTGACGCGCGTTTTGAGGTTGAAGTCATCGGTGATCGAATAGGTCAGGTAATAGACGCCGGGCTTCTCGGGAATGACCTTGCCGGCGACCTTGACGCGGTCGGAGATATCATTGCCGCAGATATCGGCGGCGGTGACGCCGTCCAGCTCGTTGAAATGTCCGCCTTTCTTCAGCGTCAGATCATCCGCGCCCTCGAGGGTCGGCATTTTGCCGCGGAAGGGATTACCCTCCGTGTCGTCGGTGGGATCCCATGTCGCGCCGACAGGTAGCTTCGGGGCGTTGGGTCTGCCGAGCGGATCCGCCTTTGTATCGGCGTCGATTACGTGAACGGGCGTATTCAGCTCACAGTTGCGCATGATCCAATAGACGTCGGACACCATCATGCGGACACAGCCCTGAGAGGCCGGCTCGCCGAGCTTATTGAATTCCGCTGTTTCGAGCGAATCGTGAGTGGTGTTCTCATAGGGGATGCTGTGGAACAAAAAGTCATCCTTGAAGCCCGAAACGAACATACCGTAGACATTGTCATAGAGCGGATGCCACGGCTCCTGGAAATAGATGGAGAAGTCGCCGGTGATGGTGGTGAACTCGCCGCCCTTGCCGCAGGAGCAGATCATCGCGCGGACAGGCACGGTGTACTGACCGTCCTGATCCTTGGTGTACACGGTGACGGTATTGGTGCGGCGGTTGACGGTGATGCTGTAGATATCACGCATACCGCTCGCCTGATTCTGCGCGAGCACATCCTGATTCGCCTTGAGCGCGGTGGTCACCTCATCCGGACGCTCCGGCTCGGTGTTCTGGGTGACGGTGAACTGACATTCTGCCGTAAAATTACGTGCGGTCGCGGTGACTGTCGCCTTACCGACAGCAAGCGCGTCGGTGTGTCCGGCGGCGTCTACACGAACAACGTCGGGATCAGTTGATGTAAACTCGACCTCCTTCATGTTGATGGCAGAAGGCATACTCAGGATACAAACATCGCCGGTCTTGACGTCCATCGTCGTCACCTTGTCCGCGCTCATCTGCATATTCAGCGCTCCGTTATCCACTGTCTTTTTACTGAGGTTCATAAAGCGCAGGACAACCAGCACCGTCAATGCGATGATCACAATGACGCCGACAATGATCAGTATCTTCTTAGCCGGATTGCTCCGGGATTGATCGTAACGGTATTTGCTACCGTATCTCATAACTTTTATCGGTCTCATAACCCTGATTATACACGATTATTCACGATTTATCAAGTTACAGTTTATTTATCGCGAATATCACCGCAAAAGATTGAAAAAAACGCCGCGCCATGCTACAATAGCGATATGAATGATTTTTGTCGATACGCGAAAAAATGCAATTCCTGTCAGCTGTGTAACCTCAGCTATGAGGAACAGCTCCGACATAAAGAGAATATCTGCCGCAAATATCCGGGCAAGCTGTGCGCCGTCAAAAAGATCACGCCCTCACCCCAGATCACGGGCTACCGCAACAAGGCGCAGTTCGTCTACAAGCGCGAGGGCAAGCGCGTCGTCAGCGGTCTGTACAAATCCGCCACGCACAGTGTGATGGCGGCGGATTACTGCGCCATCTGCACGGATACGGCGAACACGATCACCACGGCGCTCGCTAAGCTCTTTTCCAGCTTCAAGGTCATGCCGTATGACCCCTACACCGAACGAGGCTGGCTCAAAAGCGTGGTCATCCGTGAGGCTGCGGCGACAGGCGAGGTGATGGCGGTCATCAACGGCGCGGACAGGATCTTCCCCGCCAAGCGCACCTTCACCACCGCCCTGCAAAAGGCGTGCCCGATGCTCACCACCGCCGTGATCGCGGTCAACCGCGACCGCGCCAAGCTCTTCACCGGCAAGCAGAGTGAGATCCTGTTCGGCGACGGCAAGATCACCGACAAATTATGCGGAGAAAAATTCATCCTCTCCCCTACCTCGTTCTATCAGATCAACCATGACCAAACGGAGCAGCTCTATCAAAAGGCGCTGGAGCTTGCCGAATTGTCGGGCAGCGAGGTCGTGCTGGACGCCTACTGCGGCATCGGCACCATCGGCATCATCGCCTCCCGCAGGGCAAGCTTCGTCCACGCGGTCGAGCTGAATCCCGCCGCGATCGCCGACGCGAAGCGCAACGCAAAGCTCAACGGCGTCGACAACATCCGCTTCACCGCCGCTGATAGCAAGGACTACGCCAAGGAACTTCTGCGGCAGGGCGAGCATATCGACGTCGCCTTCATCGACCCGCCCCGCGCGGGCTGTACCTCCTCTTTTCTCAATTCACTGGCGAGGCTCTCCCCCGACAGGATCGTCTACATCTCCTGCAATCCCGAGACGCAGGCGCGCGATCTGCGGATCCTCGGCAGACTCGGCTATCATGCAGAGGTCTGCTATCCGTTCGACATGTTCCCTCACACGAATCATGTCGAGTCCATCGTGAAACTCACACGAGGCGGATCGGGCTGATAAAAACACTTTTCGCGATGGATAAATCGCGGTTCAAATAGGAGGTACCGCCATGGAAAGAAAACAGGTTATTTCCACATTTTCGGGAATGACGATCGATATGGATTATATGCTGTGTATCCCGTCGATTCATGCCATATACGGCGAGGAAGAAGCTGTGATCGACTATGACGGAGAGATCAGAAGAAGGAGCAGTCGATTTCCGGATGCGAAAATCAAACTACTGAAGCGTTGGATCGCTAAGCATAGAACGGAAATAGAAAAGAATCATCAAAAATGCGGACACAATGATTTTCCGCTGGATCCTATCAAGCCGTTAAAGCTCATACTGAAAGACTGACCCATGAAGAATACAACAACACAAACATCAGAGAGCTTCCTGCTCAGTACGATCCTGTCCTTTTCAGGCGGCTTACAGGACGCTTACACCTACAACATACGCGACAATGTGTTCGCCAACGCGCAAACAGGCAACGTTGTCCTGATGAGCCAAAGCTTTTTGACGGGAAACTGGCAGAGCGGTATCCACTATATGCTCCCCCTGCTCTCCTTCGCGTCGGGCATTTTCATCACCGAGCAGATCGAAGCGCGGTTCAAAAGCAATCAAGGGGTGCACTGGCGACAGATCGTCCTGATCATTGAGATCCTGCTGCTGGGCATCGTGGGATTCCTACCGCGGGAACTAAACATGCTCGCCAATATCCTTGTGTCGTTCTCGTGCGCGATGCAGGTACAGACATTCCGCACCGTACACGGCTACGGCTACGCGAGCACGATGTGCATCGGTAATCTGAGGAGCGGAACAGAGAGCCTGTCAAAATATCTGCGCACACGCGACAAGCCATTATTATATAAGGCGCTTCACTTCTTCGGCATTATTCTGATCTTTGCGATCGGAGCGGGTATCGGCGGCGTCCTGTCGACCCTGATCGGGATCAAAACCATCTGGATCTCGCCGATCCTTTTGTTGATCGTCGTCATCATGATGGCAAAGGAAAGCCGATAGGCACGCAAAAAAACATCGTGCCGTGATCGTATCATACAACCGGTCGAGCTGATCGCATCAATCACCGACCGTCACAGAAAGGTTCATTATGGTAAGAATCCTCGTATATTCCGCAGCGATCTTTTTCTGGGTCCTGCTGGTCATTTCATTTCTCATTGACAGAAGCAGATACCGCAACTGTTATTTTTTGTTTCTCGCGCTGGCAAGCTCGGTGCTCGCACTGACGTTTTTGGCGGGTGAGCATCAAAAGACCTTGCTGGTCATATTGTTCAATATCGTCATCGTGACCCTCCTGATCGTGCCGATCTTCCTGATCTGCAACGGTGTGGTGATGCTAAGGCGCGAAGGGCGAAGCATGGCAAATCTGCTGTCGCTGTTCTTCGGGATCATCATCGCCGTCGGCGAGATCGCGACACTGGTCGCGGTGATGATACCGATACTCGTCGGCAGAGAATGGGTCACCGAAAGCCATCTGCGCAACATCAGTCACATCAGCGTCTTTATGAGCGTCACGGTCATCTATATCTCGATGTGCTTTGTGGTGTTCATGCTCTACTGCGTTTTTCTCATGATCATTCCCCGCAAGCGTGATTTTGACTATGTGATCATCCACGGCGCGGGACTGCTCGACGGCGACCGCGTCTCCAAGCTCCTCTCCGACCGGTTGGACAAGGCGATCGAGGTCTATCGCAAGGACCCGACCCCGCCGATCATGATCCCCTCCGGCGGCAAGGGCTCGGATGAGACGATCTCCGAAGCCGAGGCGATGGCGCGCTATCTGATCGACAAGGGAATCCCGCCCGAGCAGATCATCAAGGAGGATCAGTCCCTGACCACCTTCGAGAATCTAAAGTTCTCCAAAAGAATTATCGACGTGCGCGAGGGCAGCAAATATACCGTCCTCGTCACCAGCAACTATCACGTATACCGCGCGCTGCGCTACTGCCGCAAGAACAAGATGAAGTGCACCGGCGTCGGCAGTCATGTGGCGTTCTATTACTGGCCGAGCGCCCTGATCCGCGAGTTCATCGCCGTCCACTCCGAGAAAAAGCACCTGATCACCTTCATCATCGGCTGGGTGCTGTGCATAATCCCGCTGATCGTCATGAGCTTAGCGCACTGAACATAAATGGAACATAAAAAACACGTGAGTCATTGACCCACGTGTAATTTTTTGAAGAGCCTATTACAAAGCCTCCCTTTGGTAAAGGGAGGTGGGCTCGCTTGCGAGCTCGGAGGGATTGCATCAATTGACCGACCGAAGGGAGATACTCTATTATGATACTATGCGATATCATCTAGGTAATATCATTGAGATACTCGCTCCGCTCATACAGTTTCGTACAATCCCTCAGTTTCGGCTTAACGCCTCAACAGCTCCCTTTACCAAAGGGAGCCTTTTTAGTGACAGCGCGTCGCACGCGACCCCTTTACCAAAGGGAACCTCGGAACGGCTTACTCTATATAGACAAAAACTTTTCCGATAAAAAACACGTGAGTCAATGACCCACGTGCTTTTTTCTTTATCGGAAATATCAGAACGGTTCACCGATCGGGTACGGTGTGTTGATGTTGGCAAGATAGCGCTGGATCAGCGAGACGTCCAGCACATCCACCGAGTCGTCGCCGTTTACGTCGCCGTGGCTGAGCGTCACATCACTATAGGGGATGTCGATGTACGCGAACCTGCGCAGGAGCACGGTGGTGTCGGCGGATTCGACAATGCCGTTGCCGTCGGCGTCACCGAGGATGAGCACCGGCGCGGCGGGCTTGCCGGTCAGGTGCGATACACCGCCGCTGCCCTCTACCGTGACGGCATACGTCTTTGTGATATTGTTATTCGACCTGACGGTGATGGTCGCCTGACCCTCGGCAACAGCAATGACCATGCCGTTCGCGTCTACCGTCACAACATCCTCATCACTGCTCGAATAGGTGAACGAGGCGATGGCGTTGGTGGGGCGCACATCGGGGGCGATATGGAAGATCGAGCCCACGCCCATCTTCGCGCCTGCCTTATCTGTCACATCCCACGGGATATAGAAATTGGTCAGCGCCGAAGAAGAGGAATAATGCGACTGAACAGTGTTTCTGCCGAAGGAATCGGAGTCGGCGCACCCGACGGTCGTGTTGCTCTTGATGGTGGTCGCGGTCGTGGTGGAGGTCAGCCAGATGCCGGCGTCCGAACAATTGCGGATACGGTTCCAGCGGACGTTGCTCAGCGTGGAGTCCGTTGCGAACAGACCGATATTTTTGGTATTCATGATATCGTTATCTTCGATCTTGTCGATGCTCATATAATAGATGCCGATGCCATACTTGCCGCAGTTCGAGATACGGTTGAAGCGGACGTTATTGACCTTGCCGCCTTTGCTGCCGTCGATCTGGATGCCGTTGACCTCGGCGCCGCTGATGTTATTATAGCTGACGGTCGATGCGGAGGCGTTGGCACGCACGACGATACCGTAGTAATTGTCGTTATGGACGATGTTTTTGGAGCAGACGATCTCATTGTCGGTGACGGATGTATTGCGCACATCCTCCAGACGGATGCCGTTGCCGCGCACATCGATGATGTTGTCATGGATGGAAGCGCCGTCGATGTAGTAGTCGCCCGGAGGCAGGCCGCCGCTCTCATCATTTCCGTCGACAGGAGAGGTCGTATCCAGCTTCTCGCCCAATACGGCGATACCCTGACTGGAATAGGAAGCGTAGCCGTCCGCGCTCGTGCCGATGTCCGTCAAAATGTTATAGGCGATCGTGATATTGGCTTTGCCGGGCGCCTGATACGCGTCGGACGCATGGCTGTCCGTATTGCCCTTTGCCGCTAATTTGCTCGACAGATAGGTACAGCCGCCGGGTTCGGCATACAACGTGATGCCGCGGGGCGCGTTTTCGATGATATTCTTGGTGATATTCACGTTCGTCCAGTTGTGCCCTTGGATCGCGATACTGCTCATATCGGTAAAGTAATTGCCGCGGATGGTGATGTTGTCATGCGGACGGTTATGCACCGCCGTATGCGAGCCGATCGCGCGGGGCATATCCGAGAACATACATTTCTCGATCAGCACGTTGGTCATCGGCAGATCCTCACTGCGACCGTTGGCGACATGGAACGGATGGAGCACATCGAGCTGGATCGCCTCATAACCGTAGTTGCCGGGAGTAAGCTGCTGATTCTCAAAGACACAGCCGCGGATGGTCAAACCGTCCACGCCCGCGAACTCGGTCATGTGACCCTCCTTCTCGTTGAGGAGCGTCACCTCGTCCATCGTGAAGTTTCTGGTATGGAAGGCTTTGATGATGGTGTTCTCGCCGAAGCCGCCGTCAAAGATGCCGCCAATCAGGTGGATGTTCTCATACGCGTAGCCGGTCACACCGGTGTTGACGCTGTCCTCACTGCCGACGCGCAGCATATTGCCCGCGCCCGCGCCGTCGCGCCGCATGGTCACGCCGCGCAGATCCAGCGTCGTGTTGCTGAAGATCCGCATAGCGCCGCGCATCTCATAATCACCCCTCGGAACGACGACCGTATAGGGCGACTCCGCCGTGGCGTGATCCGCCGCGTCATTCAGCGCGAACTGTACCGCGCGCGTAAAGCCGTAGTCGTCGATAAAATCCTCTCTGACATAGATATAACCCTCTGCTACCTCGGGCGCCGCCGAAGCGGAGATCACCGCCGCGCCGAGCACCAGTGTCAGCGCGAGGATCAGACTCAGGCTGTGTTTGAATAATTGTTTCATCCAATCACCTCGTTGCGCATTTTCATTATTATTGTAAAACAACTGAGGATTAAAATCAATAGAAGAAAGACAACAGATATAATAAATTCACAGAATCAAAAAAGTTTTTTGAACATCTTGTCAAATTTGATTGTAATAGCAGGAAAACTGTGGTAAAATGGCATTGTATAAAAACACTCCCGCGACATCCTGTTTCAGACAGTCGCGGGAGTCAATAACGAGGAAGTGTAGAACAATGAAAGCATGTAAAAAGGGCGTATCCCTGCTGCTGTCGATCCTCATCGTTTTGACGGTGATGACGGTCGGTATCGTTCCCGCTACGCTGAGCGCGAGCGCGGCGAGCTGGAACGGCTACAACTACGGCGGCGGCAGTCTGTACGGCTCCCAATCCTTTTTAGAGGCATTCGGCATCGACTATGACGAATACATGAACTGGATGGACACCCACGACGCGGACAGTGCCAACCCTCACTACTACTTAGGCACCCCCTACGCGCACAACGACCACCGCAATCCGCAGGGCGATTGCGCGGGCGCGCGCGGCGCTTATGACACCCCCGGTGTGGCGGCAATGAACTGCACGGGCTTTGTATGGCATGTCCTGTACAAATCCGCGGTCGCGTCCGGCGCTCCGAGCTACAAGATCAACCGCCTGAGCGTCATGGCGGGCGTACCCCAGTCATGGAACACCTACGACGTCAACCGCATCTGGTTCGACTCCGTCGACGACGCCTATGATTCCGGCGTACTGGAAAAGGGAGATCTGATGTGGCTGTACGGCACAGGCGACAACCACAACGCCATCTTCTACGGCGACAGTCCCAAGGACTGGATCTACTGGGACAGCGCCGGTGAGAGGAACCGTTACTGCGACGTCCACGCCATCGGCGACAGCAGAGGTCTGTGGGTCGCCAAGGTCACCCAGCCCAACCTGATCGAGCTGCAGATCGACACCGCCTCGGGCGGCAAGGGTACCAAGTTCGGCACCAAATACATGATCTTCAACAGCAAAGCGAAGGCACAGGCGGCGCTTGACCATCCCGACAGCGATTATTACTGGGATCAGCGCGAGGGCACCATCGTCCTCGACAGCAACGGTCACGGCTGCTTCCGCAAGCAGAGCGCGCCCTCCGCGAGTGAGCTTTGGTCGGGCGGCAGTCCGCGCACCAATCACAGCTACTTCAACTCCGACGCCAAGAGAGTGGACAGCAGCGATACCTACTACGCGGTACAGTGGAGCCACGGCGAGGGCATCTCCGAGGATGACACCATCCACACCTTCACCGATTCGGGCAGACGCACCGGCAAGGGCTACCGCATCTTCAGCTTCAACGCGCCCATCCATGTCGACACACCCGTATTCAGCGATATCGCCAGCACCAGCGACGGCGTACAGCTCAAGTGGAACGCCGACAAGGACGCGAACAAAAACCGTGTTTATTACAAGAACCGCTACAACGACTGGAGCCGCATGACCGAGACCGCGTCGACCTCCTACATCGACAGCGACGTCCGCGACGGCTCGACCTACATCTACACCATCCGCTGTGTCGATCGTGACGGCAACTTCATCAGCGACTATGATACGACCGGCAAGAGGCACACCTATCATATCTTAGACACGCCCGCGATCACCTCGATGGAGAGCACGACAGAGGGCGTCAAGCTCAGTTGGGACGCGGTACAGAACACGATCGATGACTCCCCCACCCGCTACCGCGTCTATTACAAGAGCTCACGATACGGATGGCGGAAGATGACGGAGACCACCGACACCTCTTATGTCGACACCGACGTCAGCAAAGACGGCACTTATACCTACACCGTCCGCTGTGTGGACGCAAAGGGTAACTTTGTCAGCAAGTACAACACCACCGGCTGGAAGCACACCTATCTGGGCGTTGACACGCCGCAGTTCACCGAGACGATCAGCGAGCCCGAGGGTGTCCGACTGAAATGGAACGCGATCGATAATGTCTACGCGTACCGCGTCTATCGCCGCTCCGGTAATGATTGGCTGCGCATCGGTGAGACGGGCGCGACTGAATTCCTCGATCAGGATATCACCGCCGGCGAGACCTATGTCTACACCATCCGCTGCATCAACAGCGCGGGCAGCTTTGTCAGCGACTTCAACTCCGACGGCTGGAGCGTCAAGTACAAGGGTATCGCGACCCCGCAGATCACCGAGACCGCCGCGCAGAGCGACGGCGTGAACATCACATGGGGCGCTGTTGAGAACGCGGTCGACTACCGTCTCTATCGCAAGACCCCCGGCGGCAGTTGGACGAGGATCGCGCAAACTCCCGAAACCGCCTACTTTGACGGCAACATCGACCCGAACACCGATTATCTCTACACCGTGCGCTGCGTCAACGAGCAGGGCGGCTTTATGAGCGACTGCAACTATGACGGCTGGAAGGTGCATTATCAGGGTGTTGATACCCCGCAGATCACCGAAGTCACCGCGCAGAATGACGGCGTGAACATCACATGGAGCGCTGTCGAGAACGCGATCGACTACCGCCTCTATCGCAAGACACCCGGCGGCAGCTGGACGAGGATCGCGCAGTTGCCCGACACCACCTATTTTGACGGCGACGTCACACAGAACACCGACTACCTCTACACCGTGCGCTGTGTCAACGAGCAGGGCGGCTTTATGAGCGACTGCAACTATGACGGCTGGAAGGTCAACTACAAGGGCGTAGAGACCCCGCAGATCACCGAGATCGGCAGTAACGCCGACGGTATCAGCTTCACATGGGAGCCCGTGGAGGGCGCGGTCAGATACCGCGTCTATCGCAAGCTCGCAAATCAGGGCTGGACGAGGCTTTCGGAGCAGACCGAAACCGCTTACTTCGACAAGGACTGTGAGCTGGACACCGAATACCGCTACACCGTGCGCTGCGTCAACGAGCAGGGCGGCTTTATGAGCGACTACAACAAGGACGGTTGGAAGGCAACCTACAGCGGCGTTGAGAACCCCGCGTTCACCGAGGTCAAGAATGAGCCCGAGGGTATCCGCCTGAAATGGAACGCCATCGACGGCGTGACCGCCTACCGCGTCTATGCCCGCGGCAGCAACGGCTGGGATCGACTGATCGAAACGACGGACACCGAGTTCTTTGACGACAAAGCTCCCTACGGCGCGACCCGCCGCTATACCATCCGCGCGCTCAACGATCACGGCGATTTCGCGAGCAACTTCAACGAGCAGGGCTGGACGATCACCTACACCGGCGTCGCCACTCCGCAGATCACCGCGTTGGAGAGTACCAAGGACGGCGTGAGCATCAAATGGGATGCCGTAGAGGGCGCTGTGCAGTACCGCATCTTTTACATGGGCGACGACGGCTGGGAGCGTCTCGGCGTGACCGAGGACACCGAGTTTGTCGATATCGCCGCACCGGTCGGCAAGAGCCGCACCTATACGGTACGTTGTCTGGGCAGCAAGGACAACTATATCAGCGACTACGACCACACCGGCGGCATGATCGAATATCAGCTCCCCACCGAGCCCGAACAGGGAAATCCTCCTGTTTAATTAGGAATTAGTAATTAGTAATTAGGAATTAGAATTCAGTCTTCAGTAACAAAAAAGCCTTCCCCTCGGGGGGAAGGTGGGCAATTTGCTCTAAGCAAATTGGTCGGATGAGGGGCTGACTTGTCCAAAAAATCATCTAAACAAAGAGTGCAAGACTTTTCCTTAATCCTCGGTAGACGATCAGCTTTACCAACTCCGATATCTATAGGAAAGGTTGTCCCCTCATCCGTCACCTTTGGGAAAGGGATGCTATACAAATCCAAAACACGAAGTGTTTCCCTTAATTATTCATTCTTCAGTCTTCAATCTTCAGTTTTCAGTAACACAAAAGCCTTCCCGCGAGGGAAGGCTTTTTGTTTGATTTTGCAACACGTTACAGTGATACAGAATATGGCGCACGCGCCCGATCCCATTCACCTCCCCTATCCCCCTGCATAGAATGATAGTACTGATCGTATCAGGAAACTCAATGGGATAAGGAATCAAGGTACATGATAAATTCAGATGTGATCTTCGGATTGATGATACCGTTTTGGGGCACGGCGTTGGGAGCCGCGGCGGTATTCTTTATGAAGCACCGTTTCGGCAAAGGCCTCTCGCGGGCGCTCACGGGATTTGCGGCGGGCGTGATGATCGCGGCGTCGGTATGGAGCCTGATCATCCCCGCGATCGAGCAGTCGGAGCACATGGGGCGCTTCTCGTTCCTGTGCGCGTTCATCGGATTCTGGCTGGGCATCCTCTTTTTGTACCTGCTGGATCGGGTCATCCA
>JAHKVW010000107.1 GCA_020624805.1 bacterium
GGGAGGAGCATTCCTCGGCGGAGACGCCTTTCTCTAAGCGAGAACGGCAACCCTTTTGTCCGCTTCGCGGACATTTCCCCTATCAGGGGAATCTCCCTCTGTCACTTCGTGACGTCTCCCCAACGGGGAGCACCCCTCCCCTACAATAGACGTTGCATGTGCTTCGCGTTTAAATGACGTTTATCGGAAAGGCTTTGGCGGGAGCACAGCCCCCGCCCTACAATTAATGTTGCATGTGCTCCGCGTTTAAATGGCGTTTATCGGAAAGGGTTCGGCGGGAGCACAGCCCCCGCCCTACGATAAAGCTATCAACCTTCCATATAGTACAAAAACCCGCAACGGAGCATATCCGCTGCGGGTTTGCTTTGTTTAATTTTATCTGACGATATTTCTCCAGTCGAGGTCGCCGCGCTCCAAGCCGTGGATCAACACCTCCGCTGTGGCGATGTTGGTCGCTACGGGGATGTTGTGCATGTCGCACAGGCGCAGCAGGTTCATGTCGTTCGGCTCGTGGGGCTTGGGGGTGAGCGGATCGCGGAAGAAGATGAGCATATCGATCTCGTTGCAGGCGATACGCGCCGCGATCTGCTGATCGCCGCCCTGTGAGCCGCCTAAAAACGTCTGTATCTCCAGTCCGGTCGCCTCCGCAACCATCTTGCCGGTGGTACCGGTAGCGCACATCTTGTTTCTGCTGAGTACACCACAGTAAGCAATACAGAACTGTACCATCAATTCTTTCTTCTCATCATGAGCAATAATCGCTATATTCATACACGCACCTCCACATGAACTTTGCCCGGGTTTCTATGATTATCAGTATTTTACTATGATCGGAACGTCAACGCCTTCGAGACGTTTGACGATGGTATCAAAAACAACAGCCGCCTGTGACCAGTTGTTCGCGAGAGCGCCTCTTTGCGAGAGCGCTATGATCCGCACTTCCTCCGGTATGAGCCCGATCAGCCGCATACCGGCTTCATCGATGACCTCGTCCAGATCCTCATAAAGCCCTGCCTGATAAAAGCGTTCTTTATCAAAACGGTTGATGATCAGTCGGCTGTCGGTGATATTCAGCTCCCGCAAACGGTCGCCGATATTCTTACAGCCGCGGATGCTGATCGGTTCGGTGTTGATGACCACAAGCGCGCGGTCCGCCGCGTTAGCCGCGGCATAAAAGCCCGAACCGGTACCGGCGGGAGAGTCGATCAGGATGGTATCGAAATCATTTTTGACCTGATTGACAAAGCGCTTGATCAGCGAGGGACTGACCTCATCGTCGGCGTGCAGCGGTGCGGCAATACAATATAACTCAAAATCGCCCTCGACGCGGTACATCGCGTCACTGCTCTCACACGCGCCGCTGATCACATCGGAGATATCATAGACCAGTCGGTCAGTGACCCCCAGCATCAGATCGACGCCGCGCATGCCGCTGTCGCAGTCGATAACCAAAACTCTTTTTTTCGCTTTAGCCAGCGCTACCGCCAAACCCGCGCAAACCGTCGTTTTGCCGGTTCCGCCTTTGCCGGAAGCGATCACGATTACTTCACTCATTCGCTTCGTCAATTACAAACCTTTCTCAATCTCGATACTACGAGCTATACCTGTTAATATTCTATCATAAAATAAAAAAAAGAGCAACTCTTAGGGGCTGCTCTTTTTGTAGAATTATAATATTGAAAA
The DNA here is from genome assembly GCA_020624805.1 of bacterium. Classification (GTDB taxonomy): domain Bacteria; phylum Bacillota; class Clostridia; order Oscillospirales; family Acutalibacteraceae; genus Ruminococcoides. Next base: position 1,684 of record JAHKVW010000107.1, read on the forward strand.
TTGTTCAAATTCAATAAATACGGCTGTACAAAGTGGTTTATCTTCTGTCACAACTACCATTTTTTGCACAACTTGTCAAAAAATGCTTTCCTCTCCCGCTCAACTGCGGGAGCTTTTTCAAAAGGACTTATCCGAACTTCCAGGGATCCTTTTTGATATCATCTACATCCTTGTCGTAGAAGTACGCGTCAAGGATGTCACACGCCGCCTGCTGGGGCAGATAGCTTCTGCCGCCGTGCTCAAACAGCACGCACAGCGCTATCTCGGGATCATCATACGGCGCAAAGCAGATAAAGACGTTGTGGTCGGAACCGGCGTTCTCCGCGGTACCGGTCTTGCATCCCATTTTGATGGGATATTTGCCCGCCATCGCCCGCATATTATCTGTCTGTGTGACCGCGTACATCGCTTCCTTGACCAGATCGATGTTGTCCTGAGACACACCGGTCTCGGCTTCTACGACCGGTTTTTCGGGATCGTTATACAACACGTTTTCCGTGCGCTCGTAGTTGACGACCTTGCGGACAAGATGTGTTTTGTAGCGCACGCCGTTGTTCGCGATCGCGGAGGCGTAGGTAGCGAGCTGTACCGGAGTAAACGCGTTATCGCTCTGACCGATCGCCGCCTGTACGGTATTGCCCTCAAACCATGTGGTCGAATCTCTGCCCGCGAGCACACCGGTGCTTTCGGACACCTCGATGCCGGTCTTGGAACCGAGACCCAGCTTTTCGGCATACATATACATCGTGGTGATGCCGACGCGTCTGCCTACCTCGGCAAAGTAACAGTTACAGGAATGTGCCATCGCGCTCTCGAGCTTCTGGTTACCGTGTACGCCCAGACAATGCACGACGTCATCCTTATAATAATCGTACTTGCCGTTGCAGTGGATGGTGGTATCGGGGGAGATGATGCTCTCCTGCAAAGCGGCTGTGGCTACGCAGGGCTTGAAGGTCGAGCCCGGTGCGAACGCGCCTTCAAAGGCACGGTTGAACATCGGGATATCTTCATCACTGAACAGATACTGTGAATATTCGGGATCATAGAATTTTGAGATATCATAGTTCGGATAGGACGCGGCGCAGATGACGGAATTATCTCTGACGTCCAGCATGACCGCGGCGCCGGCGACACAGTCCTCACCCATCTTGCTTTGCTCTTTCGCCTTATTCGCCTTTGCTCTTTTGACATCCTCAATACCCAGCTTCTGCGCCTCTTGGATGTTTTTGCCGATAGTGTAGGCGGCGACCTCCTGGATCCTGGAATTGATGGTCAGATAAACGGTGTTGCCGGGCTTGGACTCGACGGTCTCTTCTTCGCCGACGATCTGACCGTCCTCATCCGTGATGATGGTTTTGGTGCCGGCTTTGCCGCGCAGGTACTCCTCCATCGCGGCTTCGATGCCGAATTTGCCGATATTGTCATCCAGTCCGTAGCCTTTTTCTTTATAATCGGCATACTCGTCCTCGTCGATCTTGCCGACGACGCCGAGGATGTGCGGGATCAGGGTGCCGTTTTTGATGACGCGCTCATTGACAGTGCGGATCTCGACCGCCGGCACTGTCTGGGTACGCTCCGAGACGACCGCGACAACGTCGCTGCTGACGTCGGACGCGACGACATATACCTGCTCATAGGAAAAGCCCTTTTTCTCCATATTATAGCGGATCGAAACGACCGCGCGCTTGGTATAGGGATCGTCGATGTTGTCCGCCTTATAGCGCTTAGCAAGACCGTCGACGATCTGCTGTGCCGTCAGACCCTCTTTGTTGAGCATGGTGGGGGATTCGATGTACTCCACGTCTCCTCCGCTGCCTTCATCAAAGACAAATTCACCGTTGATGTAAGAGATCGGCAGCTCGTCGATATACTCCACATTGCATTGCTTCAAGGTGTTGAGCAGATCGATGATGATCAGGTTGAGCTGGTTATCCTCGGAGGCATAGACCTTGTTGATGACGATATTATAGGCGGTCTCATTGACGGCGAGCGGGTGACCGTCGACGTCGAGGATCTCGCCGCGGGTCGCGTCGGAATCCACCGTGTGAGCGGTAGAGGCGGCGGACAGCTCCTTGTATTCCTCACCGTGCACGATCTGCCAGTCAAAAAGCCGCGTCGCAAAGCCCGCGCATATCGCGATAAGGAGTATCACACAGATGATGACGCGCAGCTTGGTGGTGTCCTTCTTTTCCTTTTCCTGCTGTGCGGTTTTGGCGGCAACACGCGCGTTGCGGTTGCCGATATTGATCATCTCTTTCACATTTTTACGCATTTGGCTCTGGAATTTTCTGTCCTTTTTCATCGGCATGATCCTCCTTTCATTCTAAGCAATCGAGAATAAATCCGAACACGCTGTAAATGGCAATATTTCGGAAAAATACGGCTTATCAATCTTGGCAGGCGCCAGCCTGCCTGCACTTTCTGCACTGTATTTTTCTCGAAATCTTGCTCATTTCCAGTCCTTCGGAGTTTTGCCGAAGTAGATTTTTGTCTGATCACGGCAAAACCACAGCGAACCCTTGACGGGTTCGCGAGGATTTTAACAAAGAGCAGGCGAAAAACTGCCCGTCAAAACCGAGTGCGGATTTGTTCTCGGTTGCTTAAGTTTATGGGAGGGTGTTTGACCCTCCCGATTCATTTACAATATTTAACCCGCTTCGGGGCTGAGTGTCGAATAGATAAAATGATTAATAAAATAGAACGGGATCGAAAACAGGAATGTCTGCACCATACGCGAGACGATGTGCGCGACAAAATAATCCCACATATGCTCGGTACCGGGGATCACGAAAATCACCAGAAAATAGATCATAAACAGCAGCCCTACCGCGACGAACGCGTAGAGCAGATAGTTAAAAAACTTCGCGACGATCAGGTTGTTCGCGGCATAACCGACGATAAAGCAGATGATCGTCAGCGAGATTGCGAAAATGCCGATGCTGTCGGTGTATCCCAAGTCGGTCAGGATGCCTGCCAGCAAGCCGATGATCATCGCGGGGATCTCTCTCTCAAATACCGCGACCGTCAACGCGACACAGACGACAAGCGCCGGTTTCGCGCCGAAGATCTCGGGAAGCAGTCCCGGCGTTGTACATAGGATAAAGGTCAGGATCAGTTCTATCACATAGGCGAGATACCTGAAAAACGAATTTGAACGCTCCGACATCAGTCACCGCTCTCTTTCTTGAGGATCTCTCCCTGACCTTTGAAATCGGAGATGACCGCCACATTCACCACGGTGCTGATATCATCATACGGCTTGACCACGGCATAGCGGGAGGTGTCGTATGTATCATAACCGATCTCGGTGACCTCGCCCAGCACCATGCCCTTGGGATAAATGCCGGATGAACCGGAGGAGGTGATGATGTCACCCTTTTCGATCTTGTTCTCGGAGGTGAGCTTGGAGAGCATCGTCAGGTTATCATCGGCGTATTTTGCCGAGCCGGTGATGATACCGGCGTCGCCTGTCGCCTTATCGATCGCGCCGATACTGGTCTGCGGCGAAAGAATGGTGACGACCTTGGCGGTATAAACGTCCGCCTCGCTGATCCAACCGATCAAGCCGTTCTCTCCCATGACGGGATCGCCGACGCTCACCGCCGATTCGGTACCTTTATCGATGGTGAAGGAGCCGAATTCATCGTTGGTATCGCGGCGCAGAACGGTCGCGGGGATCAGGGTATAATCCTCATGCTCCTTTTTGAGTTCATAGAACATCCACAGACGGGTGTTCTCTTCCTTGACCTCATAGTAATCCACCAGACGGGATCGCAGATCACGGTTCGCTGTTTTCAGCTCTTCGTTCTCTTTTTTCAGTTCATCATAGCTTTTGTTGTCGCTGTTGTCGGAGGTCGCCGCCGCCGTGACCTTGGACATACCGTAGGTCAGGGTGTTGAAGGTGGCGGAGATGACATTGTTCTCCACATTGCGCGTGAACACCGAAAGCATGATCAGCACTAACAGTACCGACAAAAATATTTTGATTTTAGGGGATTGAAAAAACTCTTTCATATCTTCTTTCCTAAAATGAGATACCTTTCATTACTGACCACTGATCACTGACCACTGATCACTGACCACTGATCACTGCAATCATCTAGTTTGCTCTTTTGCTCGCCTTGAAATTGGGATCCAGACGCATTCCCGCGCCGTCGACGACACAGTCGAGCGGACGCTCGGCGATGCGTACCGGCATACCGGTCTCTTCTTCGATGAGCTTGTCGAGTCCTCTGAGCAGCGCGCCGCCGCCGGTGAGCATGATGCCGTTGTCGATGATATCGGCGGAAAGCTCGGGGGGCGTCTTTTCGAGCGTGTTCAGGATCGCGTCGACAATAGTCATCAGGCAGTCCTTGAGCGCTTCGCGCACCTCTGCCGCGGTGATACGGACGTTCTTCGGCAGTCCGTCGACCAGATTGCGGCCCTTGACCATCATAGCGCCTTCGCCCTCATACGGATAAGCGGAGCCGATGGTCACCTTGATATCCTCGGCGGTGCGCTCGCCGATGAGCAGGTTATACTTCTTTTTGATATAGGTCACGATCGCCTCATCGAACTTATCGCCCGCCATACGGACGGAGCAGGACGCGACGATGTCGCCCAGCGATACGATACCGACCTCGCTGGTGCCGCCGCCGATATCGACGACCATGTTACCGATGGGAGAATCGACGGGAAGTCCCGCGCCGATCGCCGCCGCCATAGGCTCTTCGATCAGCTCGACGTACTTGCCGCCTGCCTGACGCGCCGCGTCCTCGACTGCGTTGCGCTCGACCTCGGTGACGCCCGAGGGAATACAGATAATGATGCGCGTTTTGCTGAACATACCGCCGCGCACGACGCTCTTGATAAAGTATTTGAGCATGGTCGCCGTGATCTCAAAATCGGCGATAACGCCGTCCTTGAGGGGTCGGATCGCAACGATCGATCCGGGTGTACGGCCGATCATCTCTTTTGCCTCGTGTCCGACCGCCAGCACCATGTCACGCTTGACGTCGACCGCCACAACCGACGGTTCGCGCATAACAACGCCTTTTCCCTTCATGTAAACCAGTGTGTTCGCGGTACCTAAATCGATACCGATATCTTTTGAAAACATACCTGTCCCCTTTCCGCCGTGCGGCGCAATCTGATTTCTGTTTTATGAATCGTCATTGCGAGGGTGAAACCTGTTTCACCTGTGGCAATCCTGACTGATTGTTTCTGCTTTATTTAAGATACATTTCTTCCCTTTAGTATTGGTAAATAATCTGTTAATATGCTATGAATTGTTTGATGAAAAAGCGGTTTTGGCGACACTTCACGCTTTTCCGGTCGATCCGAATCCGCCCGAGCCGCGTTCGGTATCCTCAAGGTCGTCGACGAGCTCGATCTCGGGGATGATCACGGGAGAGATCACCAGCTGCGCGATCCGCTGTTCGGGCAGGATGGTGAAGGCGTTGTCCGTCTGGTTCACCAGACCGACGCACACCTCGCCGCGGTAGTCACTGTCGATCACGCCGACGCAGTTTGCGGGCGCGATACCGTGCTTGATAGCCAAGCCCGAACGCGCAAAGATATACGCGACATAATTCGCGCTTTCCAGCTCGATCGCCAAGCCTGTCGGGATGACCTTGATGGTATGCGGCGCGATGATGATCGGCTCGTCGATACAAGCGTACAGATCCATTCCCGCCGATCCTTTTGTCGCGCGGAAGGGTACCTTGGCGTTTTTATTCAGCTTTTTGACTTTCAATATACTCATAGCGGTGAATCTCTTTCCTGCAAAATCAATACTTTTCCTGCAAAACGTTTTTGATTTGCGGCTTGCAATTTGATTGTGCTTTTCTCTTTGTTATCGAGATGATCGATCCTATTTTTCTTTTAAATCATTCTTTAATCGTTTGTTGGCTTTTTGACGCCTCTGAGATACAAACCATGGGTTTTTCGCTCGAAATTCCTATTTTCTCTTAATTTTTCAAGCGTTTTTTCCATGTTTTCCACAGAGTTTTCCTCAGTAAAGAGGAAATCGCTCATGATACTTTCACCGAGCGGAAACTCCTCCTTTGGCAGCAGGATCGGCACGCAGTTGTCGATCTCGCAATAGCCCTCGCGATAGGAGATGAGGAACCTTTCGTTCTTTCTGTCCTGCAAATACGGATTGTTTTTGCAGGATTTTCCTGAAGGATAATTACGGGTGATCATCAGCGGAAAATAGCCGTATCGGATCACACCGACAGGGATCGCTTTGTGCATCCGCTCGATCTGTCGCAATTCCATCTCGATGCTGAGCTGTGCGCTTGTGATCCCGTAATCCGCCGCCCATCGGAGCGTATACGAATTGGCGATGTTCATGCCGAAGCCCGCGTGGACGGTAAAGCCCAGTTCTTTTCCCATATACACCGCGGCGATATTGTGCGCCAGTAGGTAGTCTATGCCGCTTTGCTTCAGCGCTTTGAGGCGGGAATAAACTTCTTTCTCGTTTCCGAAAGTCGCGCGGGGCGCCTCTACGCCGATGGGATAACCCTCTTTGAGCAGTCGGCTCAGCTTCTTTTCATCCGCTAAACCGAAAAGATCGACAAATATCCTGTCCATCTTCCGCATACTCTCGGGAAAATCGAGGGTTTTCACAAATGCACGGTCTTCCTTTGAAGTTTTCTCTTTTCCGGTCAAGATCTGTGAGAGGTCGATCGGTTTTATTTCGTAATTATGACAAATTTCGCGCGATACGTCAAGACTTTCCAGCGCATTTCTGCGCAGCGCGTTGACAGAAGCCGCGGAAGCCGCCGCGTCGGGCGCGATATCCGTTGTGATATTGTTGATAAAGTACGGCGTGTTGCCGGTTTTTTTCAGGCTTTGGGCGGCTCGTTCTTCACTCAGCGGCAGGTGAAGAGCTTTTTCGACATTTTCTTCACTTTCCGCAGTGACGGTATGTGTTCCGTCGGTAACGGTGAGCTGCATTTTCTCCCCTGTCTGTGCCGTAAAACGCAGATCCAGTGGGATGCGTTGATATTCATCTTTATAGGCGGATCGGATCTCCTTGAGCAGCTTGCTGTCGGCGGAGATCACATCGCTCTTTTGCCGATAACCGAACATCTTCTCCCCTATCTCGCCCTTGAGATAGCCGTCGGTAAAGCCGGTGCGGGAAAAGACCGATTGCAGTCGGTCGGCGGTTTTTTCATTGATAAAGCCGAGATCACGCGCTTCGCACGCGGCAAGAGTGGCGGCGGCGACATATTCCGGCCGCTTCATGCGCCCTTCGATCTTTGCGCTGGCGACGCCCATTTCCTGCAGTCTTTGCAGATACAGCAGTGAACCGTTGTCCTTGAGGCTCAGCGCATGGTCGTTATCGCCGCAGCGCATCGGAAGTCTGCACGGCTGGGCACACATGCCGCGGTTGGCGGAACGTCCGCCGAGCATTGCCGAAAAGTAGCACTGACCCGACAGGCACATACATAACGCGCCGTGGACGAATACCTCCAGCTCTGCCTCGGGGACAAATTCATGGATCTCTTTGATCTCTGCCAATGACAGCTCACGTGACAGCACCACTCGCTCGAAGCCCATTTCATACAGCGCCTTTGCGCCGTAGGGGGTGTGGACGGAGAGCTGGGTGGAGGCGTGGAGCGGCAGATCGGGCACCGTCTGCTTGATCAGCGACACCAGACCTAAGTCCTGGATGATCAGCGCGTCGACGTCTGCGGACGCGGCGGTTCTGACAAGATCGAGCGCCTGTTCCATCTCTTCGTCAAAGATCAGGGTGTTCAGCGCCAAATGCACCTTGACCCCTCTTTGATGGCAGAATCTGACACACTCGCGCAGTTCTTCATCATCAAAATTGTGAGCCGACGCGCGAGCGGAAAAGCGCTTGGAGCCGACATAAACCGCGTCGGCGCCGCTGTGAACGGCGGCGATCACGCTGTCGAATCCGCCCGCCGGGGATAGTATCTCGATTTTATTCATCTAATTCAAAGAAAGAATACTGCCGCTGTTGGGTATAACCTTTTTTCTCCTTGTCCTTTGCCTTTTGCTGATAAGGGTTGACATGGTTATGCTCGTGGCGGTTTTTCTTCTTTTTCTCAGGCTTGACGACCTCTTCTTCCATATCGAAGAAGAGATCATCCTCCGCGGTGATGGGTTTTTCCTGTTCCGCGGGCGCTTCTTCGGGCAGGGGGATCTCTTCATCAGCAGGCTGCTGATTCTTCAAAGAATCGATCTGCTCGTTTGCTTTTTTGAGCTGTTCCTGCAGGGATTTGATCTGTGCCTGACTGTCAGCCAACTCTTTTTTCGCGTTTTCCTCAGTGGACTGCGCGGACTGACGCTCCTCGATCAGGCGCTCATACTCCGCTTTGAGCAGATTATAATCGCTGACGAGCTTGGCATTGCTATCCTGCAGTCGCTCGATCTCCTGCACATAATCCTTGATCTGCTCCTTGACGGCGGCAATGTTCTCGCGGTCAAGCACACTGTCGTCGGCGTAATCCATCGCGGTGAGCACGGCGGCGCGTTCACGGGTCATATTGCCCGACAGAACAAGAGAATTGATGCGCGCGTCGATCTCGGACGCGATATCTCTGACATATTTTTCACTTTTGTCGGTGAGGATCGTGAACCGCTGTCCCGCGGCAAAGACACTCACCTTGATTTTGTTGTTTTCCATATGCATCATCCATTTACCTTATATGCCTCCCTTTCCTAAGGGAGGTGGCTCGTACACGTGTACGAGCCGGAGGGTTTTACTTTTGTAAAGAGGTCTTTTTAAATTATTCTTCCGTTGTTTCCTCGATCATGTCCTCGGGAGCTTCGGCGTTTTCGTCATCATTTTCCGCGCTTGTGGCTTCTTCCTCGTCATGCGGTGCGCCGGAGACGGAAACGACCTTGTTGTCGCCCTTGATCTTCATGATGGTAACACCCTTGGACGGGCGTGAGCATACGCGGATGGTGGAGGCGAGGATGCGGATGATGACGCCGTTTTCGCTGATGATGATGACGTCGTCCTCCAGCGGCACGACGGTCAGCGCGGCAACGTCGCCGTATTTGTTGACATGGTAGTTGGTCAGACCCTTACCGCCTCTGCTCTGTAAGCGATAATCATTCGGGGAGCTGAGTCGTCCGTAACCGGTCTCGGAGACGGTGAGGATCAGCTTGCCCTCTTCGATGATGCTCATACCGACGACGCTGTCGCCCTCTTTGAGCTTGAGCGCTTTGACGCCGCGCGCCAAACGTCCCATCGGACGAACGTCGGTCTCTTTGAAGCGGATCGCCATACCCTTCTTGGTGGCGATGATGACCTCGTTGTTGCCGTCGGTCATGCGTACCCATGCGAGTTCGTCGCCCTCGTTGAGGTCGAGCGCGATCAGACCGCCCTTACGCGCGGTGTTATACGCGTTGAGCGCGATACGCTTGATGATACCCTGACGGGTGACCATGATCAGATATTTATCCTCTTCAAACTCGGGGATGCGGATCATCGAGGTGACCTTTTCATCCGCGGCAAGCGGCAGGATGTTGGCGATATTGATGCCCTTGCTCTGGCGGGTGGACTCGGGAATCTCATAACACTTGATGCGATAAACGCGTCCCTTGTTGGTGAAGAACAGGTTGTAGTCGTGGGAGTTCGACAGGAACATTTCCGTCGCGACGTCCTCATCACGGCGGGTCATGCCCGCGACGCCTCTACCGCCTCTGCGCTGGGTCTTGTAAGTGTCATGCGGCAGACGCTTGATGTAACCGAACTTGGTCATCGTGACGACGCAGTCCTCCTGCGGGATGAGGTCTTCGATATCGACCTCGCCGGTAACGGCACAGATCTCGGTGCGTCTGGGGTCGCTGTATTTATTGCGGATCTCAAGCGCCTCTTCCTTGACGATAGACAGGCGCTTGTCTTCGCTTTCAATGATCTCGTTATATTCTTTGATCTTGGCGGTAAGGGAGGCGATCTCGTCCTCGATCTTTGCTTGCTCCATGTTGGTCAACTGACCCAGTCGCATGCTGACGATCGCCTGAGCCTGGATATCGTCCAGACCGAAGCGCTCACATAACGCGAGCTTAGCCGCCGCCTGATCCTTGCTCTTGCGGATGATGGCGATGACCTCGTCGATGAAGTCGATGGCGATCTTCAAGCCCTCTAAGATGTGCATGCGTTCCTTCGCCTTGCGCAGATCAAAGATCGTTCTGCGCTCGATGACCTGCTCCTGATGCTCGATGTAGCACTGCAGCATCTCTTTGAGCGAGAGTACACGCGGTTCACCGTTGACGATGGAGAGCATGATCGCGCCGAAGGTGGTCTGCATCTGGGTCATCTTGAACAAATGATTCAGCACGACCTGAGCGGACGCCTCACGCTTGATATCGATCTCGATGTGCATACCGTTTCTGTCGGAGTGATCTTCGATATTGGAGATACCCTCAAGGCGTTTATCCTTGACGAGATTCGCGATATTTTCGATCAGGCGCGCTTTGTTCACGCCGTAGGGAATCTCGGTGACAACGATCTTGAATCTGCCGTTCTTCGCTTCGACGATCTCGGTCTTGGCGCGGACGACGATCTTGCCGCGACCGGTCGCGTATGCGGCACGGATGCCCGAACGACCCATGATCAGGCCGCCTGTCGGGAAGTCGGGTCCCGGCATACATTCCATCAGATCGGCGATCTCGGCGTCGGGGTTGTCGATCAAGAGGCACATCGCGTCGATGGTCTCGCCGAGATTATGGGGCGGGATATTGGTCGCCATACCGACCGCGATACCGTTACTGCCGTTGACCAGCAGGTTCGGGAAACGTGAGGGCAGGACGGTGGGTTCCTCCAGCACATCATCGAAGGTCGGCATGAAGTCGACAGTCTCTTTGTCGATATCACTCAGCATCTCCGCAGCGATCTTGCTCATGCGGGACTCGGTGTATCTGTACGCCGCGGCAGGGTCGCCGTCGATGGAACCGAAGTTGCCGTGACCGTCGACCAGCATATAGCGCATGGAGAAATCCTGCGCCAGTCTGACCATCGCGTCATAGACGGACGCGTCGCCGTGGGGGTGGTATTTACCCAGCACTTCACCGACGGTGTAGGCGCACTTACGATGCGGCTTTGACGCGGTGATGCCGTTCTCATACATATTGTAAAGGATCCTTCTGTGGACGGGCTTCAAGCCGTCGCGGACGTCGGGCAGCGCGCGCGATACGATAACGCTCATCGAATAATCGAGGAACGATTTGCGCATTTCTCGATTGATATCGACGTTGATGATCTTACCGGAGCTGTACTCGGTATCGTTCATCATCTCGGCGTATTCCGCCTCAAAATCCTCATTCTCTGTGTTGATGTTTTTATTTTCGTTATCCAAAATAACACCTCGTTTATGTAGGGGAGGGTCTTGACCCTCCCGATTGAAAATCAAAATTGATTTTCAAATCCAATTATATCATACTTCGCTTTGCGAACGGGAGAGTCAAGACTCTCCCCTACACATTTAAAGATCAAATATCCAAATTCTGTACATACTTCGCATTCGTTTCTATGAATTCTCTGCGCGGCTCGACCTGATCGCCCATGAGGATCGAGAAGGTCTCGTCAGCCTCCTGCGCGTCGGTAAGCTCCACACGCAGCATGGTTCTGGTCTCGGGATTCATGGTCGTCTCCCAAAGCTGTTCGGGATCCATCTCACCGAGACCCTTGTAGCGCTGAATGGTAGTCTTGCCCTCGATCGACGACAGGATCTCATCGCGCTCCTGATCGGTATAGGCATAGCGGTGATTATCCTTGCCCTTGCTGATACGATACAGCGGCGGCTGCGCGATATAGACGTGCCCCTCCTCGATCAGCGGACGCATATAGCGGAAGAAGAAGGTGAGCAGCAGGGTGCGGATATGCGAGCCGTCGACGTCCGCATCCGCCATGATGATGATCTTGTCATAGCGGAGCTTTTCGGAATCGAATTCTTCACCGATACCGGCGCCGAGCGCCGTGATGACCGGGGTGAGCTTATCGTTGCCGTAGACCTTGTCAAGACGCGCTTTCTCGACGTTCAGCATCTTACCCCACAGGGGCAGGATCGCCTGGAATTTTCTGTCGCGTCCCTGCTTGGCGGAACCGCCCGCGGAGTCACCCTCTACGATGTAGATCTCTGTCTCGCTGCGATCCTTACTCTGGCAGTCGGCGAGCTTACCGGGGAGTGACGCGCTCTCGAGACCCGTCTTGCGGCGGACATTCTCGCGCGCTTTTCGTGCCGCTTCACGCGCTTTGGCGGACGCCAATGCTTTTTCGATAATCGCGGAGGCGGAGGCGGGGTTCTCCTCCAAGAATTCGCTGAGCTTGTCCGTGATCAGCTTGCTGACCATCGAACGAACGATGGTATTACCGAGCTTAGCCTTGGTCTGTCCCTCAAACTGCGCCTCGGTGATCTTGACCGAGATGATGGCGGTCAAGCCCTCTTTATAATCGTCGAACTCGAGCTTCAAGTCCTTATCTTTTTCTTTGATCTTATTGAATTTTGTCGCGTAATTGTTCATTACGCGGGGGATCGCTCTGCGGAAGCCCTCTTCATGCGTACCGCCGTCGGTGGTATGGATGTTATTGGCGAAGGAGCGTATATCGTTATTGTAGCTGTCGTTATACTGCATGGCGATCTCTACCTCGCAGGTATTCTCCATATTCGCCGTGCGCAGATAGATGACCTCGTCGTGGATGGGGTTATATCCCTTTTTCTGATGGATATAATTGACGAACTCGCGGATACCGCCCTTGTAATAAAATACCTTGTCGATGATATGCTCGGGATCTCTCTCATCCTTAAGCTCAATATTGACGCCCGCGTTCAAAAACGCCTGTTCTCTCAGACGGCGCGCGAGGATCGAATAATCATAGACGTCGGTATCTTTGAAAATCTCGGGGTCGGCTTTGAAGCGTACCTCGGTGCCGCGCCGGGTGGATTCGCCGATCTTTTTCAGATCGTTCATGATCTTGCCGCGCTCATAGCGCTGGAAGTAAACATCCTTGCCGTCGCATACCCTGACCTCGAGCCATTCGGACAGCGCGTTGACGACCGAAGCGCCGACGCCGTGCAGACCGCCGGACACCTTGTATCCGCCGCCGCCGAATTTACCGCCCGCATGCAGTACGGTAAAGACGACCGTGACCGCGGGCAGACCCATCTTGGAATTGATGCCGACAGGGATACCGCGGCCGTCATCCTTGACGCGGATGACGTTGCCGGGCAGGATCGACACATCGATCTTATCACAATAGCCTGCCAATGCCTCGTCGATCGAGTTGTCGACGATCTCATAGACCAGATGGTGCAGACCGCGCTCACCGGTGGAGCCTATGTACATACCGGGACGCTTACGGACAGCTTCAAGACCCTCAAGCACCTGGATCTCATCCGCGCCGTATTCACCCTCTACCTTGGTCATTTTTTCTTCATCGACCACATCGACGGTCTCGATGGGCGTATTGGCTCTGTCTACGAGCTCCTCTACGACTTCTTCGACGGTTCTGATTTCTTCATTCTTCTTATCCAAGATAATTCCTCCGTTTTGCATGATAAAAAGTCAACTGTTTAAGTTAAGAAAAATGTTTCTCGCTGGACACATGTGTCCACTCGATCAATTAATGCAATTTCTCAGTCACCCAACACTTTTGTCGGGTGACAGCTTCTTTTCCCAAAAGGAGCCTTTCTTAACTAACAGCTTTTATCCCTTTTTCTTATTGCTCTGTTCCTTCGATCCATCCTCAATCTTTTTGAATTTGGTGAAAAAGGGAATGATGAGATAGATGATCAACATAAATCCCAGCGTTACACCGAATAACGGTAAGAGCTGCAGATCTGTCATTCTCGTCAGTAAAAAGATATTGAGTCCGATACATAAGGCAAGCGGCAGGATCGCGCCGACAAGGATATAGGGAAACATTTTAGCGCGGAATCGCTTTTGACAGTGATAACACGTGTTTTCTTTGTTCCTGATCGCCTGCTTTGTATCTTTATATCGATATACGGTGCCGCAATGCGGGCATACGGGTAAATGAAACATAATTTATCTTCTCGGCGGAACATTCCTTAGGTCGCCGACGAGTTTGGTATCTCCGATATCGTCGCCGGAGCTGGAAATGTTCTCGAATTTATCAAATGCTTTTGTGCCGCCGTCAACTTCTTCGACCGCTTTTCTCTCACCCTTGATCGCCTTGAAAACATCCGGATTGATCGCGGGCTGATACTCTCTGTCGCTGTACGCCAAATCATCGATGAAGGCGGGAGCGGTTTTGGCGGATGACGCCATCGTCGGATCGGGATCGACCATCGGCGTGTTGACCATTTCGGTGTCATAGAGAGAGTCCTGAAATTTCTTCTTCGGTCTCAGCCTGACAAAGAACGGTGAAAACAGATAAAACAGAAGGAACGGAACCGCCACAAAGAAGATGAACCACGGGTTTCTTCTGTCGGTGATCAAAAGATAATATCCCATGATGATCAGCGCGAATACCACTGCGGCAAAGAACAATACCCAGATGGTTTTCTTAATATGCACATTGCTTTCTTTTTTGCATTTTTTGCAGTAGTATTCTCCTCTTCTGCGAATCGACAGCGCGGTAAAATATGAGATTCTTTTACCGCAGTACGGACATCTACAACTATTCATAACAGTTTCCTCTCCTACAATATAATTAAGGTAATGGACACGGTAGCCAGCCGTGTCTGTTTTCCTTTTCAATGCCTAAGCTGTAGAATGAGAAGGAATGGTCTGAC
>JAHKVW010000014.1 GCA_020624805.1 bacterium
CGAGATTTGGACAGCACCTCACAATCTTAACCGATTTCACCATGCGACAGTATAAAAAGAAATGAGCATGATTATGGCAGATAAGAAAAGCAAGCTGATCGTGATCGACGGGCTGGACGGCTCGGGTAAAGCGACTCAAAGCAGGCTGCTCTGTGAGCGGCTGGGCGAGATGGGGTACAAGGCGCGTACCATCAGCTTCCCCGATTATGACAGCGATTCATCCGCATTGGTCAAGATGTACCTCGGCGGTCAGCTCGGCAGCAGTCCCGATGACGTCAACGCCTATGCAGCGTCGACGTTCTACGCGGTCGACCGTGTCGCGTCCTACATCAACACGTGGCGCAAGGATTGCGAAACCTACGACTATATCATCGCCGATCGCTACACCACCTCGAATATCATCCATCAAATGGCGAAGGTGCCGGAATCCGAGCGTGACAGCTATATCGACTGGCTGTTTGATTTTGAATACAACCGTCTGGAACTGCCCGCGCCGGATCAGGTGATCTTTCTCGATGTGGATCCCGCGATCAGCCAAAAACTGATCTACGGCAGATACGGCGGCGATGAAAGCAAGAAGGATATCCACGAAAGCGATGTTGCTTATCTGCTGCGCTGCCGCAGCTCCGCGGTGTACGCGATCGAGCACCTTGACTGGGCGCGGATCGACTGTACCCGTGACGGCGAAATGAGAACGATCGAAGAAATCAACGACGATATCTTATCTCTGCTTTTGAACGGAGATACTAACGATAAGATCGTCCGATAGGAGGATTATGATGTTTTACTGTTTTTTAGCCGACGGATTTGAAGAGATAGAAGCGTTAGCGACTATCGATATCCTGCGCCGCGCCGATATCCCGGTCACGACGGTCGGCGTCGACGCTGATGTGATCTGCGGCGCTCACGATATCTGCGTGACTGCCGACATGCCGATCAGTGAATTTGACTTTGACGAAGATGCTTTGGGCATCATCCTGCCGGGCGGTATGCCGGGCGTCAAGAATCTCTATGCCGATGAAACTGTCAGAAATGCTGTTTCCTACTGCCAATCCCGCAAGCTCTATCTCTGCGCAATCTGTGCCGCTCCGTCTATCTTGGGACGCATGGGCGTACTGGAAGGCAAGAAAGCGACCTGCTTCCCCGGATTTGAGGAGGAGCTCAAGGGCGCTGAGGTGACCGGTGAAAAGGTGGTAGTCGACGGCAACATCATCACCGCCAAGGGCGCCGGATGCGCGCTTGACTTCGGCTTCACCATCGTATCACGGGTTCAAAGTAAAGAGGACGCCGATCGCATCGCTTCCTCGATGCAGTGCTGATATGGCGGCAAGTAAACCCGCGTCGGCGGATAAGCCGTATCTCAGGGATTTTTTCATCGAGCAGCGCAAGGCTCTGTGCGAGGATATGGGGCGTAAAAACGCGCTGGATCTTGAGATCCAGACCCGTCTGCTGATCACACCGGAGTACCGCGCAGCGGATATGATCCTGCTGTATATGGCGCGACCCACCGAGATCGCGACCTCCCTGATCATCCATGCCGCATTTGCCAATCATAAGAAAGTGGCGCTGCCGGTATGTCGGGAGCAGGGGCATATGATCTTTCGCCGTATCGATTCACTGAACGACGTAGCGCCCGGACGGTTCGGGATATTGGAGCCCACGGCGCAGTGCGAAGAGATCACCCCCGATGAACATACCCTGTGCGTATGTCCCGCGCTTTGTTGTGATATGCGCGGTTATCGCCTCGGCTTCGGCGGCGGTTATTACGATCGCTATCTTGCCGATTTTCCGGGTGTGAAGGCGGCGCTGTGTTATGCCGACAGCATGATCCCGAAGATCGGGGAAGAACCATTTGATATCAAAATGGATGTTATCCTGACGGATAGCTTTACACGATATATGAAGTGATTTGATTCACAGATTGGAGCAAGCATTATGAGTGAGAATTCACGAAATAATATACCTGAGGATTCTATCGAAGCGACTCGTCGCAAGAAGATGGAAGAATTCCGTCGTTCTGCGGATCGCAACGCGATCAGAGGCGATTACAGCGACGATCAGGGCGGATATCCCGACGAGCCTGTACAGGATGAGCCGTACAATGAGGAGCCGTCGTCACGTCGCCGCAGAAGGAATCGTGAGATCAACTCCTACTCGGATAACGACACAAAGAAGAAGATCGAACGTGAATCGAAAAAGGCGCTCAAACAGCAGAAAAAGGAAGAGAAGAAGCTCGAGAAGTCCAAGGCGAAGCGCAATCGCCGCATCTTCAAGCTCGTATGGATCTCCATGATCGTGTTGGTCGGCGTCGTTCTTTCTCAGTTTTTGCTGGTCGGCGTCAATGATATGATGGCGATCTCCCGTGAGGATAATCCGACCAAGGTCATGATCCATGTACCCGCCGATCCCACGATGGATCAAATCGCCAATCTGCTTTATGACTCAAATGTGATCAACGAGCCCGGCTTCTTCAAGCTCTACGCGACCTTCACATCTTCCGAAAAGGGCTTCAGACAGGGAGATTTCGAGATCGAGACCGATAAGGACTATGAAGCGATCATCAACTTTTTGCAGAGCAACGTCAACCGTACCGACATCGTCAAGATGCAGATCACGGAGGGTATGAATCTGTTAGAGATCGTTGAGGCGCTCCATGAAAAGGGCGTTGTCACGGATGAACAGGAATTCCTGAATCTTTGCAACAGCGACTATTTTGACACGGACTTCACCTTCCTGAAGGACATCAAGAACAAGGATGATCGTTATTATAAGCTCGAGGGTTATCTGTTCCCCGATACCTACGAGTTCTATGTCGGCGAGGATCCCAAGTCCGTCATCAGCAAATTCCTCAACAACTATGATAATAAGATCGTGCTCCATAAGGAGAAGTATTTCGGCAACAGCAAGAAGACCACTTTGGTGGAAGAGGCTGCCGAGACCGGTTATTCCTTTGATGAGATCCTGACCATCGCCTCTATCATCCATGCAGAGGCGGCTTCGCGTGACGATATGTACGAAATCTCCGCGATCTTACATAACCGTCTGAAGTATGGTCACGACAGCGGCGTATCCAAGCTCAACTGTGATAGTACCTTCTATTATCCTTATCGTAAGGCGGAGGATGTGCCCGAGAGCATCAAGTCCTCCTTCAAGTCCAAGTATAATACGGACGAGATCGACGGCTTGCCCGCAGGTCCGATCTGCAACCCCGGTATCGAGGCGATCAAGGCGGCGATCAAGCCGAATGAGAGCGACAACCTCTATTTCTGCCACGATAAGGAAGAAAACGGTTCCACGCCGTACTACGCAAAGACGATCGAACAGCATGAGGCGAATCTGCGCGCGATCGAGAACGGCACCACTAATACCTATAACGAATATAACTACGGCTATGATAATTACTACTATGATTATAGCTACGGTTATGACAATGGATATTCCGCTTACGGACAGAATCAGCAGGCGCAGTATCCCGACCAGCAGCTTCCCGCTCAGGGTCAAGGACAAACATATGAGTAAACCGGAGGTATTGTCACCTGCCGGTGATATCGAGAGTTTTGACACGGCGTTACGCTTTAAAGCGGACGCCGTGTATCTCGCGGGAAAGAGTTTCGGTATGCGTACCGCTTCAAAGAATTTTTCTTTTGAAGAATTAAGAAATTCCTGTGAGAAAGCGCACGCTTTAAAGAAAAGGGTCTATCTGACCTGTAATACTTTGCCGCGTAACGCCGATCTGCCGCATATGCCGGACTTTTTACAGCAGGCGGCTGATTGCGGTGTGGACGCATTCATTATCGCCGATCTCGGCGTGTTCGAGATGGCGAAGCGCTATGCGCCCCGTGTGGAACGCCATATCTCCACGCAGGGCGGTATCATCAATTATGAATCCGCGCTGGCGTGGTACAACCTCGGCGCGAAACGCGTGGTGCTGGCGCGTGAAATGCGCCTCGATGAGATCGCTGAGCTGCGCGCGAAGATCCCGGATGAGCTGGAGATCGAATGTTTTGTTCACGGCGCGATGTGCGTATCCTTTTCCGGAAGATGCCTGATCTCGTCCTTTATGACCGGTCGTGACGCGAACCGCGGCGACTGCGCGCAGCCCTGCCGATGGAAGTATCATCTGTATGAAGAAAACCGCGAGGGACAGTTCTTCCCTGTAGAAGAGGATGACAAGGGCACATATCTGTATAATTCGCGCGATCTGTGCATGATCGAGCATATCCCCGAACTGGTTCAGGCGGGCGTCAACAGCCTCAAGATCGAGGGCAGGGCAAAGACCTACTATTATACCGGCGTGACCACCAACGCCTATCGCCATGCGGTCGACGAGTATTGGGATCACCGCGAGGATCCGGATTATCATGTCAGTCCGTGGATCGTCGAGGAGCTCGAGAAGATCAGCCACCGCGCTTATTCCACCGGCTTTTTCTTCGGTGAGCCGGGTCAGGAAACGGTCAACGGCGGTTACATTCGCCGCTATAACGCCGTAGCGGTGTGCGAAGAGGGCAGTGATGAGGAAAATGTTTGTGTTATCACTCAGCGCAATAAATTTCTCGTCGGCGACACGCTCGACATCCTGCCGCCCGACGGCTTTTCCTATGAAGTGAAATGTCTGAGCCTGAAAAACGAGGAGGGGGAAGAGGTGCCCTCCGCGCCTCACCCCATGCAAAAATTGTGGATGACTACCGACCGCGAAATCCCCGCGGGCTCTGTCATCCGCAAGCGTAATCTATAAACGATCTGTTCAGAAAGGAGTTGATGTCATGTATTGTCAGCATTGTATGGCGAAGTTGCCTGACGGCGTCGCTGTGTGCGAGCATTGTCATCATACTCCCTCGGTCAACGCCGCGCCTCATCGACTGGCGGCGGGTACGATACTGAACGGACGTTATCTGATCGGTGACGCGATCGGCGAGGGCGGATTCGGCATCACTTACATCGGACTGGACGTCAATCTTGAGATGAAGGTCGCTGTCAAGGAATTTTATCCCCACGGATATGCGAACCGCAACAACGGCGTCACAAACGATGTAACGCTCGTCACCACCAAGGAGCTTTCGTACTTTGATAACGCAAAGGAACGCTTTCTTTCAGAGGCAAAGAGCATCGCAAAATTCTCCGATGAACCGGCGATCGTTGATGTAAGGGATTATTTTACGGAGAATAAAACTGCATATATCGTGATGGAATACATCGACGGCATCACACTGGCGGCACAGATAAAGCAATACGGAGTTTTCAGTGCCGATGAGCTGTTCCTTCGGATGGAGCCGCTGATGAAGGCGCTGGAACGGATGCACCGTGAAAATGTCATCCACCGCGATATCTCTCCCGACAATATCATGATCGATACGGACGGTTCCTTTAAGCTGATGGATTTCGGATCGGCACGCTACTTTGCGGGCGAGAACAAGCGCACGATGTCCGTTGTTTTAAAACCCGGCTACGCGCCGTTTGAGCAGTACAGCGCCGAAGGGGATCAGGGCCCATGGACGGATGTTTACGGCTTATGCGCTACGATGTATAAGTGCATCACCGGTGTGACCCCGCCCGACGTGATGTCGCGCTGTCAGCAGGATAAGCTGAAGCCTCCCTCTGTGCTGGGTGTTGTGATCACACCGCCGCAGGAGGACGCAATCATGCTGGGCCTGCGCGTATATCCGAATGATCGACTGCACAGCATCGAAGAGATGTTTTCTATACTTGCGGGAAACGGCGTGAACGCGGCGATGTACGGCGCCGCAGGTATGAATACCGTGCTTGCGGATGACGGGATGGATGAGATCTCATCTCGTCGCAGCTATCAAGACGGGTTCAGTCGTCCGCCGGTACCGCAGGATCCGCCTGTCCGTAAGAACCATACCGGTGTGATCATTGCGGTGATCATGATCATTACCCTGTTGATCATCGGCGGAGTAGTCACGTTCTTCATTATGCGTGGTAATTCTAAAGAAACTGATACGCCGACAGAAGCGACGGTTACCGAAAACAACAAAGTGACGGTTCCCGATGTGAGCGGCAAGAAGCTGTCTGACGCGCGGTCTGAGCTGGAAACGCTAGGATTAACGGTCGAAACGACCTATGAGTCGAGTGATTCCGTCGCCAAGGATTATGTGATCCGACAGAGTGTAGAAGCGGATAGAGTGTTGAGTGCCGGTGATTCCGTGATGCTCTATGTGTCCAAGGGAGCGGAGGAAACGGAAGCGCCTGCCGCTGCTCCAAAGCCGGCATCCGCGCCCGAGAAGAGTATAGATGTAGATAACGAGGTAGGTAAGATTCGCTCACTATATTATGCTACTCAGGACGATCCCGGTGATGAGTATGAGAGTCTCGGCGTTACCTACTACTATAAGAACGGCGAAGTGACCAAGGCGGTTTGTCCTTCGGGCTATAGTGACTGGAACTATACACGTTGGTATTTCTACTCGAACGGTAAGCTTTACTTTGCTTTTGTATTTAACGGAACCGAGGAACACCGTCTGTACTTTGTCAACGATACATTGATCCGTTATATCGACGCTAACGGTAAAACGATGGATTACGGCAGCATCAACTGTCCGTTTGAATCACGTGTTAAATCCGAGGCTTACAGCCTGTCGGGATTGGACGGTCCGCCAAAATCGAACAGTAACAGTGTTCCGTATCTGGTCAGGATCTATCCTGTGACCAAGGTCTATGATTCACCGAGCAGTGACGCGGGCGTTGCCATGACGCTGGATGAAGAGAATGTCTATACGATCGTCGAAGAAAAGGTCGCCGACGGTATCCGATGGGGAAGACTCAAATCCGGCGCCGGCTGGTTGAACCTTGACGAAGTATTTGATAACGGCGGACACGTGACGAATTAATACTAAGTATCATTAAAACACTTTAACATTTATTGCGTTAAATTCCGCATAGCGGTGTTGTCGTCCTTGACATACGCCAGTATGCCTGCGTCCTCC
>JAHKVW010000108.1 GCA_020624805.1 bacterium
ATCGTAGGGACGACCATCGGTCGTCCGCATGGCAGAAGTGTTTCACCCCTATCTCACGCTTTCGATATGGGAAACGTCCGTCATTCTCGGTACGTCGACAAGCGCCGTACCCTACGGAAGATGTGATTTGCTCCGCATTTGAACGACATATTTCGGATAGCTTTCGGGAGGGTCAAGACCCTCCCCTACTATTTCAATTCAACGTACTACCTTAATTCCATCATACTCTTGCCAAATAACGCTGCATACAGGTCGCGTCGAGGATACTGCGCTCACCGTCCAGATTGAAGTCGGAATAATAACGGATATGGGTATAACTGCTGGAATAGGGCTCGATCTCATCATTTGCGGGGTACTCCGCAATCTTTGCGCTGCATCTCTGGAGCATGGTCGCATCGAGAACCGTCATCGCATCATCTCTGTCGATATCTCAGAGAAGTACACCTTTGCCGTAAGTGTCGATCGCTTCGGCAAGTCCGTCATAGGCGCTGTAATCGTCCATACGAGCGATATCGATAAAGGCGTCCTCTTTCACGTCGTACAGTCCCATACCGAACTCAAATAATCCGCTGGTCGTATCCAACAAATAAACACGGTGATTGAAAATTTTGCAGGCGATCCACGGCATTCCGCCTCCGCCAAACGCATTGACAAACACCCAATCCGCTTTGCCGTCCTTATCATAATGGGTATACAGCTCTTCATAAGCATAGAGCTGCGTGTCATAACCGTGAGTAAGCTCGCTGAGATGCTCAACCAGCTTATCATACACAGACGACGAACCCTCAGGTTTGAGAGATATCCAATCGAGCACCAACTCATAGTATCCGTTTCCATCGGTTTCGTTCATCAAATAAAGAAGCACCTCATTAGTAAAATACTGTTCCTGAGTGCGGTGTGTACCGTCGGTGATATAGTAACGGTACTTGCCTTCCGGCATGGTGAAATACCAGCTGTCCTGATGATACGCGTTCTTACCGCCATAGGTCATCTCTGCGTTCTGCCAATTTTCGGAACCGTCGGCGCAGTAACAGATCGTCGCAGAATCAAAAATATCATTAATGTTATAGAAGATCACGACGTTTGTTTTCCAATGCTCATTCACATCGAATATCGGTGTACCTGCAAATGCAGAAAAGCCGCCGATACCGAACATCATACATAATACGAGCATCAAAGCAATGATCCTTCTTTTCATGCTGATTCCTCCTTTTTGTTTTGTAAATAGATCTATTTATACATATTCATTATATCAAAAAAAGAAAAAAACAGTCAATAATTTTCCGCGTTTTCCACATGATCGGAACGTAGAAAAAACACGAATGTATTTGGGCAGTATGACGGAAAGGTAGCGGGATGTCGCAAGCGTCATCCCCAACATAAACGTTACCGATAATCGTAGGGGTCGACATTCATGACGACCCGCATAGCAAAAACGTTTCTCCCCTATCACACGCTTTCGATAACGGAAACACCCGTCATTAAGCGGATGCGACACGCGTGTCCGTGTTTTGAATCGAAATAAATACTAACAACAAAAGCGACGGATTTCCCGTCGCTTTTTGATTTTGTATGATATTATTCATTTCTGTTATTAACTCAGCCAACCAGGATCTCATCATTGAACTCTAAGGGAATGGTTTGTATCGTGCAGCCGTCGGCATCCTTGACCTGCACAATGATCTCATGGAAGGAACGGGGCGTGAACATACCAAGGTCGATCATCACCGTGTTCTCTCCGGAAAAATCACGGTACAGATACGGGATATCATCCTCATACAACAGCTTCCATCCGAAGCTCTCGTAATACGTCTCGGTAAAGTCTCCTCCGACATCCGGCTCACTGATGGTATAGCTGTAGGAATACGGAGCGGTACCGCCGATCACGTTCACCTCAAGCGTCGGCTCCCATGCAAACATCAGATCGATCCAGTGTGCGCCGGCAAGTGAAAGCTCGCCGGTCGGCTGATCCTCTGTCACATGATAATCGGAATATCGATAGGGATCACCGTAATCGCCCAGTACAAAAGCATGATCTCTGTAATGGCTGAATTCACGGAAGCCATAGGGGTTATAGGCTGTGACCGCAACATCGTAATCGCCGCTCTGTGTAAAGGTATAGGTAAAGGTATTCTTTTCTGAGCGATCCTGTACCTTTTCGCCGTCGATATAAAACTCATAGGTGCATCCCTCTTCACCGCAGTTTGCTCTCGCGGTGAAGGTCACCGGCACGCCGACCATCGCTTTGCCGGAATCATAGTCGGCGTAAAAACTCGTCACATGGATATCGGCAGACCCCTCGCCGCCGAAGCTCTCCGGGATCGTGACGCCTGCTTCCTTTCGCTGTATCCATGTCGCGTCGAGGACAGTCGCCGTGCCGTCACGGTCAAAGTCTGCTCTCAGCTGCGTGTTATAGTCGAATTCCGTGACTCCCACCAAGCCGCGTTGGATCAGCGTAACGTCCAGAACATCCGCTATGTAATCCCAGTTCAGATCACCGAATATAACGGGCGGCAGCGCCGCGCCGGCAGAGATCGAAAACAGCGATACCAACAGCACCGATCCGAGAAGAAATGCGATAAACTTTTTCATAATAATTCCTCCTTAGGATTAGACATGGGTATCCAATAAAATACCCTCTATAAATAAAACACTTGAAAAGCCGTTTTGGTTTCATCAATCGTAAAAAATTTAATTTTTTCTGTGTAAGGCAGCCTTTTACGGAAGATACAAGCCGAACCGGTGAAAGGTTCTTTTTTTTAAAAAGGCTTTACGGGATCTCTCGTCTTTTCATGTTAATTCCTCCTTAACTAAAAATGACGCACAACCGAAGTCATTCGTCCAAAAACACATGCTCGATTGTCGTCAAACAATTAACAGCAATATTACCCTGTATAATATACATAAGGAAATAGCTTTGAAAGAGCGTTGTGTTTTTATCATAATAAATAAAAACACTATTTCCTAAAAAGCGTATATTATACATTCGTCCTGTATTCAGCTGTTAATTGTTGGCACCTTTATCTTAACATATATACTTGTGCTTTTCAATATTATTGTAGATGTTATCGTGTTTTCCACATAGAAAAATCAGGGCATTTTTTGTGCAGAATCACCGTGGAAAAGACACACATCCAAGCCTCCCTTTCCTAAGGGAGGCAGGCAAATCGGCTTGCCGAATTGGTCGGAGGGTTGTCGGATCAGATTGACAGCAACCCCCGGTCGCAAAAGCGACAGCTTCCTCGCCGGAAACGGCTTCTTCTGCGAAGACAGCTGACCCTTTTGTCTGCTTTGCAGACATTTCCCCTATCAGGGGAATCTCCCCTTGTCCTTCGGACATTCCCCCAACGGGGGTACCTTAGAAAAGGGGATCTCATACAATTCCTCATTCCTCATTTCAAAATCCTAATTCTCCTTGACAACCACCTCATAAAAAGGTACTATATTACTTGTGTAAAAAATCAGTTCGCCGAAAGCCATCGGCGACAAGGAGGTAAACATGAAGAATACAGAAAAAACAATGGAAAAATTAGTCGCTCTGTGCAAGGGCAGAGGCTTTGTCTATCCCGGCTCGGAGATCTACGGGGGCTTGGCGAACACATGGGATTACGGCCCCTTAGGCGCGGAGCTGAAGAACAATATCAAAAAGGCATGGCTGAAAAAGTTCGTGCAGGAGAATAAATATAACGTCGGTCTGGACTCCGCGATCCTGATGAACCCGCAGACATGGATCGCCTCGGGTCACCTCGGCGGCTTCTCCGATCCGCTGATGGACTGCAAGGAATGTAAGACCCGTCACCGTGCCGACAACCTGATCGAGGACTTTGACGGCACCAACGTCGCCGGCTGGTCGAACGAGCAGATGACCGACTACATCAAGGAGAAGAACATCCCCTGCCCGAACTGCGGCAAGTCGAACTTCACCGACATCCGCCAGTTCAACCTGATG
>JAHKVW010000109.1 GCA_020624805.1 bacterium
ATTCCGCTACGCTCCATTCGGCTTCAAAATCTTTCCTCTACACACACATCTATTATTTTGGGTGTTTTCCGACTGCACTTTTCTTGACATCTTCAATAAAGCCTTCCCCTCGGGGGGAAGGTGTCGACCAACGGGAGACGGATGAGGGGATAACCTTTCTGATAGATACAGGATTTGGTAAGGCTGTATGTTTACCGAGGATAAAGGAAAAGTCGCACACTCTTTGTTTAGATGATCTTTCGACTAACTTAGCCCCTCATCCGACTCGGCGTGCACCGAGCCACCTTCTCCTCGCCGGAAGCGGCTCCCCCCCTTGTCCTTCGGACATTCCCCCAACGGGGGTGCCCCGAGGGGAAGGCTTTATATCTGCTGTGCTCCTTTGTTTCAAATCGTTGTGCGATTCGTGATCTTCATCAGACAACATTTTCTTGCAAGTTGCAGATCAATATACTATAATAAGGAAAAGTTACGATTTGGGAGGCGTGTTATCATCAACAGACAAAAGATCATCGTGCGAACCAGTATCATTGGCATCATCGCCAACCTCGCTCTTGCCGCGTTCAAGGCGGCGGTCGGACTGTTGGCGAACTCGATCTCGGTCACGCTGGACGCGGTCAATAACCTCAGCGACGCGTTGTCATCGGTCATCACGATCATCGGCGCGAAGCTCTCCGTCAAGCCTGCCGACAAAAAGCATCCACTGGGGTACGGACGGATCGAATATCTCAGCTCCATGATCATCGCTCTGATCATCCTCTATGCCGGTATCTCGGCAGCGATCGAATCGGTCAAGAAGATCATCACCCCCGAGACGCCCGATTACAGCGCGACGTCGCTGATCATCATCGCGGTGGCGGTCGTGGTCAAGATCGTGCTGGGTACCTATGTGTCGCGCGTCGGCAAAAAGGTGAACTCCGATTCCCTCGCGGCTTCGGGCAAGGACGCGCTGATGGATTCCATCATCTCGGCGTCGGTGCTGGTGGCGGCGGTCATCTACCTGATCTGGGGCGTTTCGCTGGAAGCGTACCTCGGCGTAGTGATCTCGCTGTTCATCATCAAGACGGGTCTGGAGATCCTGCGTGAGACGATCTCTCAGATCTTGGGCGAAAGGATCGATTCCGAGGTCAGCCGCCAGATCAAAGAGGAGCTCTGCACCTATGACGGCGTCAGCGGCGCCTATGACCTGATCCTGCACAGCTACGGTCCCGATCAACTGATCGGCTCCGTGCACATCGAGGTGGATCACACGCTCACGGCTCCGGAGCTGGACGCGCTGGAGCGCCGCATGACCGCGGAGATCTATCAAAAGCACAATGTCGCCCTGACGGGTATCTCGATCTACTCGGTCGATCTGAGCGACCCCGAGACCGACGCCCTGTTCCATCAGGTGCATGACGAGGTCATGGCGGACGAGAACATTTTGCAGATCCACGGCTTCTTACTCGACAAGAAGACCTCGACCGCGGTGTTCGATCTGGTTGTCAGCTTTGATGTGGACGACCGACAGGCGCTGATCGCTCAGATCACCGAAAAGCTGAGCAAACAGCACCCGAAATACCGCTTCGTCATCAACCAGGACAACGATATCTCGGATTGATCGGACACGCGTGTCACGGGGTCGGTTTTACGACATTTCCGGCACCCTCGTCAGAGGGAGGTTTGGAAAACGGTTGCTCATATATTGACAAACAGAAAGGCTGTCGCTTCATGCGGCAGCCTTCGTTTGTATCAGTTATTATAGTTTCCCCGCGAAGATCAGCAGGACCAGTACCAGTGTGATGACCAGTACCGCGGAGATGCTGATGGTGAGGATGGTGTTCGAGCGCTTCTTCGCGCCGTCGTGGCTCTCTCTCTCGGGGATCAGGTGCGACTTTCTCAGCGCGGT
This sequence comes from bacterium, assembly GCA_020624805.1. Lineage (GTDB taxonomy): Bacteria > Bacillota > Clostridia > Oscillospirales > Acutalibacteraceae > Ruminococcoides. The sequence continues at coordinate 1,886 of JAHKVW010000109.1, forward strand.
GACCACCGCCTTGTAGAGGAAGAGGATCAGCGCGGAGTTCAGTCCCGCCTTGATCAGGTTGAACGGGATCAGCAGCGGCAGGAACATCTGCAGCACCGCCTCGCGCGGTACGCCCATAAAGATCGGCGTCATGATGTAGTTCCACAGCAGCATGATCACCAGCATGGACAGCGAGCCCAGCGTCAGTCCGAGGATCGCGCGCGACATGGTCTTTTTGCGCCAGTAGATCACGGAGCTCACGCCGACGAATACGCCCGAGGCGAGGAAGTTCATCAGCAGTCCGATGAAGCCCGTGGTGCTGACCGTGACCATCTCGATCAGGCAGACGACCAGCGACATGATCAGCCCCGCGATGGGTCCGAAGATGAACGCGCCGATGGTCAGGATCACATCCTTGGGCTCATAGGTGAGGAAGCCGCCGATACCGGGGATGCGCAGAAAGACGTCCGCCGCCACAGCCAGCGCCGTGAGCATCGCCATCGCGAGCAGCGACTTGAGCCGATCGTTATTTTTTGTACTTGTCATGGTTTCTCCTTTGTACCAATACTGTTTTTCAATAAAAATCCGGACATTCTTATCGGTCTGCTTTCCGCAATACTTTGTTGTCGTCCTTGTTAGGCGCCAGCCTAACAGCGTCCTTCGCCTCGTCTTGCGAAAAGCATCCTCGATAATAAATACCATCTTTTTATTGAAAACCAGTATAAATCACAAGACATGATTTGAATTTTGCGAAAACAAAAAATCCGCAGGTTCGGGTACCTACGGAGCAGTTCGCGCAATCATATCTTCTCTCATCCGGACTTCATATCAAAAGATATGTTACCGTCGGTTACGGAATCACACCGTATCATGCGCCTTTGACAGCGCTCGCAGACTGTACTGCCGGTCGGGAATCTCACCCTACCCCGAAGATTATTCAGTTAGCGGGATTTAACCCACTGCTGATATATTATCACTCTATGCGCGATGTGTCAATAGGTGACAGCAAAAAAGCGGACGCCTTATTGACGTCCGCTGTCTGTTTGATCACATATAATTGTTCGCTTTATTGACCCATTCTCCGACATCATACGGGGTATCCATACCAGTCAGGTATCTGAGGATGAAGGTAGCGTCGATGATATCGATGACGCCGTCACCGTTGACGTCGGCACGCATCTCGCTGTCGAACAGTCCGAGCTCCAATCCCGCGTGATACCGCTGGATCAGCGTCGCGTCGATGGTTTCGACCTCGCTGTTGCCGTCGGTATCGCCGAGGATGACGGGATCGTCGATCTCGCAGATGTAGAAGGAATTGTAGTAGCCGTAGTAGGAACAGTAGTAATCACTGCCGGTACATTTATCCCATGTGCCCGCGTAGGGGTTGTTGCCGTAATCCATCGGGTAGATCATCGCGTAGTGCTCGCCGGAGTCGGTGGTGCCGTAGTAGGGATCGTACCAGTTGTGGTAGTCGGCATAGTCGGTACCGTCGACCCATACCCAACTCGAGGTGTAATCTATGTATGTCAGACCGATCCAGCAGTAGCCCTGTCTGTCGCTGATCATATCATTTACGAGTTGGTTCTCTTCTGCGGAGTTGATCGAGACCAGATGACCGCCCTGCTCTTCACAGAAATCGGCGGCGTCTTCCCAGCCGAGCTTGTTGTCATACAGCGCGTAGATGTGGCCGTTCGCCTTGACGGTTTTGACAGGTGTTTTGGAGCTGTCCTTACGCCAGTGCGCATAGAGTCGGAGCACGCTGTAAGCGATCTTGGTGTTGGCGGTGATCCTGTTGCCGCCCTCCGGCTCGGTGTACCATCCCGTGAAGGTGTAGCCGCTGCGGGTGGGAGTGGGAAGAGTTCCCGGCGCCTCACCGAGGGTAAAGGTCTGATCCGGCGCCGCCTTGAAGCCGGTCTCCGGAACGACGTTGGACGTCCACGCGATGTCGCTGAGCGCGAGCGAGTTGATGTAATAGGTGCCCGCTTTGTCAAAATACGGATGGATCGTCGGGCTGTAGTAGGGGGACTTGGGCAACGCGACGTAGTAGGTCTGCCATTCCTTTGTCAGCGTGACAGAGGTGAAATCGCTCGAATAGCCCCAGCGGAAATACATCTTGGCGTTGTCAACGTCCGCCTTGGCGTAGAAATGCAGATAAAAGATCTTGCTGTCGCCTGCGGGCGCCGCGGTGGAATAACCGTCGCCGTAGCCGTAATTGGTGGAGGTCTTAAAGGCGAGGTCACTGCCCGATTCACCCGCGTATTTTCCGACGATCTTTAACGAATCGGCGTTGTTCAGGCGTTCGGAGCTGTCGCGCGTTACCGTGTAGACATCTTGATCGCGGGAGAAAATGTAGTTCGAATAGTTGCCCCTTAAGTCGGAGCCGAGCATATGGTTATAGCCGCTGTAATTCGCCATGAATTCGAGCTTAGCCTCGTGCGGGAGCCACTGCGCGTAGAAGGTAAGAGTGGTCTCTTCGTCGAGATCCTCGAGCCAGTTGGTGCTCGTTCGATAGGATTCGCCCGGATAGTAGTAGCTGAGGGAGTAGCCGTTGCGGTAGACGTCGCTCTGCGACTGCCAGCCGTCCGACCCTGTGAACCACTTGTTATCGGAGGAACGTCTGACGGAGTAGCCCGCAAAATCATAGCCGTCGCGGGAAAAGTTATTTTCCTTGATAGTGAATTTTTCGTTTGCGCCGAGCATCTCGGAGCTGATATTGCCGTAGCCGCCGTTCGCGTCGTATTCGACGGTGTGGATCGGCTCCCACTGCGCGTAGAAGGTGAAGGTGGTGGGGGAGGTGGTGCTGCCCAGCCACGCGGTGTTGATCGAGTGCTCCTCGCCGGGGTCATAGATCGCGTAATTGTAGCCGTAGTATTCGGCGTCATCCGCGTACTGCCAGCCCTTGCCGCCGACACAGAACCACTTGTTGTCGGAGGAGCGGTTGACGGTGTAGCCCTTAAAGCGGTAACCCGCGCGGTAAAAAATGCTGTCCTTGACGGTGAAGCCGCCGCCCGGCGCAACGCTCTGGGAGCTGACGGAGCCGAAGCCGCCGTTGGCGTTATACGCGATGGTGTGCATGACGGCGTTGCCGGTCAGATCGTTGCCGGGGACATACAGTCGATAGCTGAATCGCCGTGCGATCTCCGACCATGAGTAAAAGCCGTCCCAGCGCACCTGATTATATACGCCGGTACCGTTGCCGTCGGTGAAGTACACGCCGTTACCGGTGACCTTGGTGATGAAGATCGAGTGGGAGTCGCCGTCGATGCGTACCCAGTCGCCCGCGCAGATGCCGTAGACATTATAGGATTTATTATCCAGCATACCGTCGCCGTAGAATCTGACGCCGAACACCTCATACAGCATTTGTGCCGCGTATGCCCAGCAGGTCCACGCTCTGGCGTAGCCGCCTTCATAGTAGACGCCTTCCCAGATGCTGCCGTGGGGGTATTTGGAACGCAGGGCGCTGAGCTTGGATTGGAACTGTGCCTCGGTCAGCAGGGTGTAGCCTGTAGAAGCTGTATCGTCGGCATTCGCGCCGACCTGCGCGACGTCGGCGTCGGCTGACTCGTCAGCGATTTCGATATTCGCGGCCTCTTCGGTGATATCCGATTCGGCGGAGCTTTCTTTGAGATCAAGATCCGCCGCTCCCGCCGCAACGCTCAGTGAGCTGAGCGCAATGACGGAGCATAAAAGAAAAATCAGTAATCGTTTCATGATAGCCTCTTTTTGAACGATGTTGGATGTCGACAAAGCGCGAAATGACCGCGCCGCGGCAAGCATAAATCGATCCTTTCATTTTGACGCATGGTTTCTGATTATAATATAATATCAAATTATAGCAAAAAAACCTCGCTTTGTCTACGGACATTTCATGAATAAAAAATGTACAAAAAATGAACAAATCCGTGCAAATAGCCAAACATCACGCAAAAACGGACAGGGCGCGTGCGCCTTTATCTATGCATCTGAAACGTATGCGGAAATAAAAAAGCCTTCCCCTCGGGGGGAAGGTGGCTCGGCGTAAGCCGAGTCGGATGAGGGGCTTACTTATCCGAAAGATCATCTTAACAAAGAGTGTAAGGCTCTTCCTTGATTCTCGGTAGACGTACAGCCTCACCGAGTTCGACTTCAACAGGAGAGGTTAACCCCTCATCCGTCTCCCGTTGGTCGACACCTTCTCCTCGCCGGAAGCGGCTCCCACCTTATCCTACGGACGTTCCCCCAACGGGGGCACCTCGGGGGGCGGATGACTGAAAACTGAAGACTGAAAACTGAAAACTGAAAAATGAATAATTAAGGGAAACACTTCGTGTTTTGGATTATATAAGCCTTCCCCATATACTAATGTGCGATAAAGAAGTAATAGAAGTGTAAAAAATTTTGCCGTTCCTATCCGGCACTTGGCCATTGTGTCGGATAGGTCGGGCGTTAGGCTTCGGGCAAATCAATCTTGCCGACAAAGCTGTAATAAATCTCAATGTCCTGCCTGCGGGTGCCGTTCTCGTCATAGCTGCACTCATGCACGACGATTTTTTCAATCATTTCCCGCAAGAGGGTAGGGGTCAATTCCTCAAAGGCAAGGTGCTTTCGGACGATACCCATAAACTTTTCCGCGTTGACGGTGGCGGCCTGCGACTTGTCCAGTTCGGCCTGCAAAGCGGCGGCGCGGTCTTTCAGTTCCCGCTGTTCCTGCTCATAGTCTGCCGACAGTTCCATGAAACGCTCGTCGCTGATTTTGCCGTTCACATTGTCCTCATACAG
>JAHKVW010000110.1 GCA_020624805.1 bacterium
CAGCTCGAGCTTCATCACATCCTGCAGATCGTATTTGATGCCGTTATCCTCCAGCTCCGCTAAGAACGCGTTGACGTAGAGGGGAGAGGAGAAGGGCTGGTGAAAATCTATTGTGAACCTGCCTCCTACCGCGGATACTTCGAGCAGAAGTGAAGTTCCCGTGCTGCTTGTCCAAAGTCGAAAATCGCGGATATAGTCCTCAGAATCTTGAAAGCCCGCTTTTCCGACATAGCTGACGGTAGAGGTAACGAGCCTGTTTGTCATATCGCCGATCGCATTTGCGATTCCGATGCGCTCCTGATCGCTCTCTTTTGACATCAGCATTTGATTGACGCCCTTCATCGAGGCAACGCCCGCCAAAACTTTTTCCCTGATCGTCTGGGCGAACACCATGCCGCGGTAGGCGGTCGCCTGTCGCTCGATCGGCCAGTCCTTGAGCGCGTCCTTATATTCGAGGAACACACCGCCGACGAGGCTTTGATGCGCCTTGGGCGTTCCCAGCGCGCCGCGCTGATTCAACGCGAGCGTGACGCGGATGACGTCCTTTCGGTCGGGATAGAGTCGTGCGACGGCGCGGCTGAGCAGCAGCGCGATCATCGTGGCGGGACTGCCGTCGTTCTGGATGTTGAACCGCATGAATTCCTTTTCGTCGATGGCGATACTGTAAACCGTTTTCTCAGTGTCATTTTCCAGTTGAGCGGCAGTAACAGGGTTGAGCGAGGGTGGCATTTCCATACGCGGCGGGGTCGGCAGATCGATCGCTTTCTCCACCGGATCATCCCATTCCTCTTCGGTGATCACATCGCCCGCCAAACGAACGCCGTCATCCGAGATCGTCACACCATAGCGCTGTGAGCAGTAGTAATACAGGAAGGTGCGGACGACCTCATAGGCGCCCGTGCCGTCGGTCAGGGCGTGTGACACATCCATGATGATCCAGTTGTCCTGATAGGAGAACGAGATCAGATGGTAGTTGGACGCTTCCGAATTCAGCTCAACGCCGCTGAGCGAATGGGTGATGACGACGGGTCTGTCGTTGTCGGCATACTCCCATCGGTTGCCCTCTCCTGTTTTCAGTTCGACACATAAATAGGGATATCGTGTCATGGTCGTATCGACCGCGTACCGCATGCAGTCGGGATCGACCAGATCGCGCATACGGATCCTGATGCGGATGACGGTCGGGTGCTCTCTGGCGGAGGAATACATCGATCTGTATTCCGAAAAAAGTGCTCGATTCATTATCTGTCACCTCATTTATGATTTGCCATTTTCATTATAGCAGATATCCGTTCGCTGTCAATTGTATGAAGCCTCGTTTCTGCTTCTTATCGTAAAAAAACCTCCCCGATCGGCTTGGTTCAAAGCTGACAGGGGAGGCTCTTTCATGTCCGCCGGTCACGGCGATCGCTGGTTGTTTTAATGAATATTCGCATAATACTCGTTCATCTTCGCGCTGAGCAGATCGAGGTCATAGAAGTTCAGATAACGATTCTCGCCCTCGACAGTCAGGTCGACGTCGATCGGACAGCCGAAGTCCACGCTTTCGCCGGAATCGCTGACGATCTTGCTGGAAGCGGCGGAACACGCAAACTCGATTCCCGCGGCAGAGGTGAGACGGATCGCGCAGGCGCCGCCGGTAGTTTTCTCGCCGAGGATCAGCGCGTCGTGCTCGTGCATGAACCACGGGAAGGCGTTGCCGCAGGAGAAGGCGTAGTTGCTGGTCAGCACGCCGAAGTTGTAATCGGTATAGGGGCTGACGTCGTTCTCGTCAAAGACGCCGTCAAAGTTCATATCGAAATGAGCGGTAGTCGTTTTAACGCGTCCCGTCAGTCGGCTTTCAAAGCGCAGATAACCCTGACCGTTGATCAGCCATTCGATTGCCATCATCGCTCCGGAGTCGCCGCCGCCGTTACAGCTCATGTCGATGATGATGTTTTTGATCTCGGGATTCTGCTTGGCGCGCTCGAGACCGGAGAGGACCGTACCCACGGTATCATACTTTGTGCCTGTCGCGTCGGTAAAGGTCAGCGGACGCTCCCCTTCTCCGGCATAAAAAGCCTTCCAGCCGTTGTAGTCAACGACAAAGGAGTCGAAGTGGATCATGGCAGTGTCGCCCTGCTCGATGTAGTAATCTCCGTCGTAGGCAGCGTCACGGAGCGGGATACGTGATCTGGCGTCGGTTTGCTTTGTGAAGTTTGCGAAAACAAATCGTCCCTGATACGGCTGTCCGGCAAAAGATGTCAACACCTCTACCAAAAGAGGCTGATTCTCGGTGTTCAGTCTCGAAGCGATCGTGGTATGGCCTCCGTCGAACAGCAGACCGTTGATCAGGTGATACATGCCGGTGTAGAAGGTCTTGAAGTCGGTAGACTGCAGCCATGCTTTGATCTGAGGATACTTTTCTGTCAGCAGATCGTCGAGCTTGGCGCCCGCGAGATCATCATGGACATATTCCTGACCCGGCTGACCGTACCATGTATCGAGGTTGAAGCAAAGCTCGCGATAGGTGAAATCAGCCAGATCGGCAGGATGATCCTCCTGGATCGCCGCGAGGAAATCGGGATCGGTATCCAAAGCGGCTGTCGGCTGGTGAGATTTGGCAAATTCCTTTGTATAAAGCTTCTCTCCGGCATACACAACGTAATAGGTTTCTGAGGTCGCGAAGATATCGCTGATGGTTGCGACGGGAGCGTAAACACCCGTATCATCGCCGCGCAGGTCGATCCCGTATTCGCCGAGGTTCAGCGTAAGAGGAGTGGGATCGGCAGGCTCGTTCGTATCGGTCAGCTTGACAAAGGGGTAGTTATTATCAACACCGCCGGCTGCTTCGACCTGCAGGGAATAAGCAAGCGTCGTGAAATTCTCAAAGTTTGATGTAAAGACGGTATCGTGATCAATATCAAAGACCGCGGGTGTTCCCGCAATATTGGTGAGGGTGTACTGATCGCCGTTTTGACTTTGGGTCAATCCCTCTGTCAGTTCTGTGTCGATCAGACAGAACGTGTTATAAAAGTCCGTCACGTTCATGTATGGTACATGGGGCTGATCGGCATAGACGCGAACCTGTGCGGTCTCGGTGCTGTCTACCGATTCACGCAGAACGGGGATCGATTTGATGGTGTAGACCTCCGCCATGGGCTTTCCGATGCCCTCGGGCGCTTTCATAGTGTTCAGATAACGTTGGATCCATGTTGCGTCGAGGATGGTGACCGCACCGTCGCCGTCCACATCCGCCGCTAATTTCTGCTTGTCGGTCAGCTTGATCATCTTAACATCGCCGCGTTGGATCAGCGTCGCGTCAAGGATGGTGACCTCGCCGTCACCGTCTACGTCGCCGAGGATCTTGGGCTCGGCAGTTTCCGAGGCGCCTGCCGAGATCGGCACAGCGGTGAACACGCCGACGATCAGGATGACCGCCAGCAGCAGGCTTGTCAATTTTTTTACACTGTTTTTCATGGCAATACTCCTTGTCATTTTGGTGTTTTTGATTATATCATAAGCGTTCATGATTTTCAACAATCAAAAGGAAATAATCTCGCGGTTTTTCGGAGCAAACAAAAGGCTGTGCTCTCATACGAGGGCACAGCCTGTTTGATCATCTTATTTCGGTTTTAGTTGCTTCTCTCAGTCATATCGTAGACGAATACCTCGCTGATCTCTTTATCATATCCGTCATAGAAGCCCTTGGGCATACCCAGCACGATGCGCGCGCCGCGGTTGTAGAGCAGGAGCAGCTGCTTTTTGGCGTGGTCAAAGGTCAGACCTTCGATCTCGCCCTGCAGGGTAACATCGTCAAAGGTGCGCTCGAGCGTTACGATGCAGTCGGTCGCGCCTTCGTTGATCTTGGTGCGATAGAGGTGATCCGGCTCTTTGTCGTCGGCAGTACCGTCGTCGGCGGTCATGTAGAAGTAACCGTCATAGTAGGCGATGCCCTGCAGCCACTGGGGCGGCATCTGCATATGTACCTTTCCCTGATACTTGCCGGTCTTCAGGTCGTAGCCGTACAGATAACGACCGCTCTCTTCACCGACCCATGAGCACATCCATACGGTGCTGTTATCGGGGTTGACCGCGATACCGGAGCACTCGAGCTGGCCGCTTTCCTCCTCAAAGGGGAAGGTACGCTTGAGCTCTAAGGTGTCGCCGTCATAGACCGCGACCTGGATGTTCTTGCCTACGCCGTCCATGAAGTACTCGGCGCCGATGTACAGCTCGTTGTTGTACACATCGATGTCGGCGATGTGGTTGACCTCGACCTCATAGCCCTTGAAGGGTTCTTCGTTGATCTTGATCAGGTTCCAGTCCTTGTCGTACTTCGCCAGAGTGGTCGAGCCGCTGACCCAGTAGTAGTCGCCCTCGCTGCACACGCCCTGTCTGCCCTTTACCTCGTGGGAGCCGTTGAGGGTGTAGGTGTACTTCGGCAGCATCACAGCGGTGCTGTCCTCGGGGCGGTTGGATGTGACCGCGGTCTCATCCTTGGTCGCTTGGGCGGGCTCGGTCGCCTTTGTCTGACCGGCGCTGCACGCAGTGAGCAGCAGGATCATTGCGGCAAGAGTCATCAGTAAGAATTTTTTCATTTCTTTTCCTCCGTTTCAGATAGTAATATTGCACGATCGCGACCGCCGCGGTACCGCCAAAGCTCATCCGGGCTTTTCGGGTCAGGCATGGGCGCCTGTATCAGCGCCGCTTCGGTCACGTTACAGACTTTTCACAGGCATTGCGGGACTTCGGCACAAGCCGGGGTCACGGCAAATTTACCCTTCGTTTCGGAACATGGGGGAAAGGATTCTTCTGTCGGTGATTATAGCATAAGTATCATCATTTTACAATATATTACAACCGTATTTTTATGATTTTTTGCATAGCCGAGCAGCATCGGGCAGGGCTGATACCTTGCCGTTTTCCTCTGTACGGATGCCGACTGACGCGCTGTCATCTTTTCCGACGTATTGATCCTGTTCATTTGAGTTGACATCCCCCTTACGCTGTGATATGATTTCAATCAAAGAGGTAATCCGGCGCGTATCCCTATCATTACCTACTAATTCAGAAAAGGATGATAATGATGGATCAAAACTTATTGGAACGAGTCAACCCGGTATTCAATACCGCCAAAATGACGGTCTTTCAGCTCGCTGCGGCGGGCGTCGGGGACGCGGCTTCGGTCGCCGAAAAGCTGAACCTGTCCTTTGAGGAGACACAGAACAGCGCTACGACAACGGTAGCGCCCGAGCAGATGACGGCCAACATGATCTTGGTGGAAACACGCTGGCGTACCTGTGCCGCGATCGCCGAGGAGACCGGCTGCAAAACGCTGGTGGATCTGCCCTGCGGCTATACCCCGCGCGCCAAAGCGATGACGCAGAAGGGGATCGCGTATTACGGCTTGGATCTGCCCGCCGCGATCGCTGAGGCAGAGCCCGCGATCCTGTCCCTGATCGATGAGGATCAACGCCCCTTGGTGCATTTCTGCGGCGTGGACGCCACCAACGGCGAATCCCTGAAAGCGGCGCTCAAGGACGCCGAGGGTCCCCTGTGCATCACGACCGAAGGCCTCTTGATGTATTTCACCGATTCCGAGGTCGGCGCACTGTGCGATAATATCCGCATGCTCCTCAAGGAGCACGGCGGCTGTTGGCTGACTGCCGATACCGAGGCCGGGATGCAGTACATCCTGACGATGCAGCCTATCGCCGGCGACCGCTTCATGGAGATCATGATGCAGAGCAAGACCACCGCGGAGGACAAGTCGGACGTTAACGTGGGCGGCAATTCGCTGAACGTCAGCCCCATGGGCGATGCGGCAGAGAACATGAAGAACGCGATGAAGTTCTTAGCCGCGCACGGCTTGAAGGCGGAGCGCATGATCCTCTCGGAGCATATGCCCGCGATCAAGAGCCTTGAAAAAGTCACCCCCGAGCAGGCAAAGGCGATCCAACAAAACATGCAAAAATGCGCCTACTGGAAGATCACGCCGATGGACGCGGACGTCGCGGTCGACACCGCCGATCTGAGCAGTGAGAGTTTCGATGTGCAGGCGAATATAGCGAACGAAACCTTGAATTTGTCCTTGAAGGGCAGAGTCGATACCCTCACCGCGCCGAACCTGCTGGCGCTGTATGAGCGGATCAAGGCGGAGCATACGCTCCGAGCCGTCGCGATCGACTGCGGAGAATTGGCATACATCTCCTCGGCGGGCTTACGCGTTCTGCTGATCATGAAAAAAGGCAGTCCGGACGGGGTAAAGCTGACCGGCATCAATGAGACCGTCAGAGAGATACTGGCTCAGACCGGCTTTGATTCCATTCTGGACATTGCCGATTGATCAACGTCATCATAACATAGTCATTGCGAAGCTAAAAAGGCTCCCTTTGGTAAAGGGAGCTCCCGCGAGAGCGGGTGAGGGATTGCATAAAAATGTTTGAGCGGAGCGAGTATCTATTTAATTGTGACTGAGCCCCCTTTATATCTGTTTTGACACATTCAGGCTGTACTCTCACCGAGGGTACAGCCTGTTTTTGCGTCAGCGCGGGGCGGTAAGGGTATCCGGTTCGTCATCGAAAAAACTCTTGTCAAACCGACTTTTTTGTATTATATTTTTAGTGTAAATATTAATCAAGGAGGGATCGTAGTATGTTGCGATTCGGTAAAAAACTGTTAGCGATCGTACTGTCCGTACTGATCACAGTATCCGTTTTCGGTATGAGCTTCAGCGTTTCTGCTTTGGAGACCCCGCAGCTCGCCGCGTCGGGAGGCGACGGGAGCTTCGGTCAGTACAGCACGGACGAGCTGGAGACCGCTCTTTTGATTCCGCATACCGGCGGCTCCAGCGAGCTGGAGGGCAGCAAGGCGCTCGATCTTGTGCAGCAGGGTCAAGAGGATTATGATGAAAATTTCATCTCTCTTTCCTGTGACAGCAGCGTTTATGATTCGTTGAATTTTGACTCCGCCGCTTTGACGGCGCAGGCGAAGGAATACGCGACCAACGCGCAGTACCAGAACCCGATGGCGGGCTTCACCTTCGTCAATCCGAACGAGCTGCTGGTGAGTGATACCGACCACCATGAGCACTATGAAGCTTATATCAACACCTACAACGACGTCGAGATCGGCAACGCGTCGGAATTGAAAGATGATATCACCTCTCTCGCCAGAGAGACCGACTACACGCAATGGCATGACGACAGCGATGACTGGGATATCCAGACCAGCAACGGCATGGGGATCGACGTTGACGGCGACGGCTTGGATGAGCTGGTTTATTTCAGCCTGTGCTATAAGGAAAAAGATCCCGATAAAGGCTCCTCGATCCGTGTGAAGCTGTTTGACAGAGTGCAGGACGGCGAGAAATACAAATGGAATCAGGTGGATGAATACACCACCTATATGCAGTCGGGCGACTATGTCCGCGATATCCCGATCGGTGAGAGCCGAGGTTATGTCCCGCTGGCAGTGGGCGACTATGACGGCGACGGCACACAGGAACTCGCCTATTATATGCCCGACAAGGGGAACGACAGCAACGCAGCCGACGCGCGCGTCATCATCGAAAAGTTCACCAAGGACGGCAACGGCAATTTCTCTCACGCAAAGTTGAAGGAATTCCATCTTTCGGATTTCACTTCCGATTATGGTAAGATGGGCGACGATTGGTTTTTGCCTACCGTGGCGCTGTCCACCACCTCGACCCGTCTGGGCGAGGATAAACAATCCTCCACCGGCGCGACCCAGTATCAAACGCACGACGACCTGGTGGTCACGGTATCCGTACCGCGTCACTACAAGGACAAAAACCTGGATCTCAACTCTATTACCAAGATCTTCGGCTATGACGGCAGCGACTTCAACGAGCTGTTCAGGTATGAATACCTGCCCTTTGACGAAAACTCCAAGCGCATGAACTATATCAACTCCTGTGACGCCGACCTCAACGGCGACGGCTTCAAGGAGCTTGTTGTCGCGGGTCTCAAGGAAAAGGATATGAGCAAGCCCGACGGCGGGGAGGATATCAACCGCAGCTACGGCTCCTTCGATCAGTCGCACAACTATGTCAATATCATCACCCATAACGGCACGAAGTATGAGATGGTGTGGTTGACGCCGATGGAGGTCGACGCTCCCGGCAATCTCGGTATCAATCATTACAGCGCGATCGAGCCGACGGCGATGTGCGCGGGCCATTATCTCTATGATTCATCCGGCGTCAAGGATCAGCTCTGCATCCAGGGCGTGATCCTCGACTGTCAGAACGCAAAGGTCACCGGCACGCCGGTCTATTCCGAAAGCAACCCGAGCGGCTCGACGCTCTACTATATCACCGACACGCAGCCGGGTCATGATGATAAAAACTTCCCGCGTGATAGCGTGTCCTTCCACAAGGAGTACTGCTATGATCTGAGCGAGCATGTCTGCGCCGACAAGGATCCCGAAGACAGCACCATGTGGCTGAGCACCTGTACCTCGGGTCATTTCTTTAACAAATCCGCCGTCGATCAGATCGCGATCGTATCCTCTGACCCTGTCGACGCGAACGATGATAACGTCTATATGGATATCTCCATCATCTCGGATACCGATTCCGACGATGAGGATCATTGGTCGTGCAAAGCGTATAACGACTATTTCAGCAAGAGGGACGAGGATGACTACGGCACCACGCTGTTCGTCAACTTCATGAACACGGAGGAGGATACCTACTACTACCGCTGGGCGGGCTCCTACGCCACCTACTCCGCTCCGGTGCTGTATTCCGTCATGCAGGTTCCTCCCTATTATCCGGAAGTGAACTCGCTCTACAACTACGAGTTCGATATCACCACCGGTCTGAGCAACTATTCCGGCTTGAATGTCGGTGTGGGATTCGCGTTAGGTTATTCCGAATCGGTGGAGTTCAAGATCGGCGGATTGGTCGGCGGAGAAGCCGAGACCTCGATCGCCGCCGGACTCGACTTTGTTTTCAGCCATTCCTGCGCCCACCAGAGGGAGCTTACCAAGAGCATAATGATCGATTCTCCCGAGGACTGCGTGATATGCTATGTCATACCGGTCATCGTCAATGTCTATGAGGTCGTCAAAACCAAGGATCCTGACGAGGTACCCGAGATCGTGGAGTTCAGCGAAGCACAGGATCCTGTCTTCTCCTCTCTGACGATCGATCAGTACAACACGGCGCTTGAGACCGCCATCGACGGTACGCAGCAAACCGAAGACACCCTGCCTCCCGATACCACCGCCAAGATGATCGACAGAGAGAAGCTCGCCAAATCCTGTTACGGCGATCCCTCCCTGTATGACCACAATCTGCCCGACGCGATCGGCAAGACCACGATCGGTGATGTGAGCGAAACTGACTGCGGTATGGTCGCCGTTGACGTCGAAAATAATAAAAATGAGGTTATGAAGGGCGCGAGCCTGACTTTCACGACAGAAAACGATAACTCCGGCAGCGTAACGGGTAACTTTTCGCTGGGGGTCAAATTCGGCTTTAAGGCGAACGCTTTGATCTTCCAGGGCGGCAGCAGTGTTACGGGCAACTTTACGGCTCAGATCGGCGGTACAGCCGGCAGGACCAACTCCGACGGCGTGACCTTCACCACGATCTACAACTCTCCCGTCCGCACCTTGCCCGACGGCGTGGCGTTTTCCGGCAGCGATAAGGATAATATGTATACTTCGGTCAACAGCCAGATCCGTCACTACGATCCCGAAAACGGTACTCTGTACAATTACAAAGCGACCTCGGTCTGCTACAAGATGGAGGGCTTTGAGATCGACCGCGAGGGGATCGACGATGACAATGTCGATATGAGCGCCAACACAGACGTTTTCGCGCTGAGCTACTTTACGGAGGACTATGAGCTCCCGCCCGAACAGCCCGAGAAATTCACGATCCAGTCGATCGAGAAGAACAGCGACGGCTCCGCGGATATCACCCTGATGTGGAAGAGCAAGAACCGCAATCCCGAGCGAATGGCGACCGGCTATAACGTCTATATGTCCGACTCGAACACCGGCAGCAATCTGATCCATCTCCAGAACAAAGAGATGGTGATCGAACCGGATCCAAACTCCGATTACACGCTCTATACCGTTCATCTGGCTAAGAACACCTACACCGACGAGGAAAGGTTCTATCTTGCTCCCGCAAAGAAGCAGACGCAGCAGGACGGCACGTTGATCGTGACCGAAGGCATCCTGACGGATTCGATTTCGACCGGCAGTATCGAACAGAATACCAACGGCGATATCAAAATCACAAAGCAGCCGAAAACCTACTGGATGGCGGAGGATACCGCCGATGAGACCGCGACCTTCGGTATTGACGCCGTAAAGACGGTCGACATCGACGACACGATGGATTTCTGCTGGCAGCGCTATGATGAGGCGACGGATAAATGGCAGACGGTCAAAACCGATACGGTGGCTCAGCCCAACAAGACGGTCGACAGCGAGGATGTGTTCCACAGCGAATTCAGCATCAGTATCGACGGCGATCATAAGGCGGATTATGTCGATCAGGGCGTGCGCTGTGTCGTTATCTGCGACAATTTCAGCGTGACCTCCGACATCGTCACCATGCGCAGCAAGTCCGTCGAGCCATATATCCTCGGCGATGTGGACGGCGACGGCGAAGTGACGATCATCGACGTATCATGGATGCAGCGCGCGCTTGCCGATATGAGCGTAACGGATCGTTACAACGAAGCGGCGGGCGACGTCAACAATGACGGCGGCGTCGACATCACTGACGTTACGTTCATCCAAAGATATCTTGCCGGAATGACCGTTCCCTATCCGATCGATGAAACGGTAACGCCCAATCAAGCATAATCAACATCATCAATATCATCAACATGAAAACCTCCCCGTTTGCCATCAGCAAGCGGGGAGATTTTCGGTTAACGATAAGAACCGCATGGGTAGGCTTAAAAAAGGCTTATCCATGCGGTTTTTTCTGGCAAAAGACTATATGATTGATACAATGTACCCTCATGCACCCTCTGTCAGTTTCGAATGGCGAATCGACCTCGCCGTAATCTTCCGCAATCTCGAATAATGGCTTGTCCAAGCCGTTTCTGAGCGATGAACTATTTGTAGTCTTAGGTAGTTTCTTGCTGTTTATCGTGGCAATAAACAACAAATAAACATCAAATGAACATCAAAAATGAAAGCTTTTTCAAACAGAGCTATGAGACCTTGCGATAGGTACAGCAGTACTCTCATCTCTTGCTTTTGATCAGCAGATAAAACAGAAATCAGTAGTCCAGCAGCCTGCCATAGTCATTCCATTCTCCGAACAATCGCCCTCTTTTGGTTTCCGCGATCAAGTGAGCAAGCGTTTGTTCATACATGGCGGGATCCCGCTTCTTGAAAAAAGCGACGTTATATGCGCGAACTCGCTGATATAATGGCGGGAAGCTCCGGAATTTTGACCAGCACCGCGCGTTTTTCATCGCTTTTTCAATATCACGGTCGATCTTAAAGCTCCGAGCGCCCATTGCGGGAAGGACTGCTCTGCCGGCATCAGTCATCAATCCCAGTTTTTCCAGACGGCGTACCCGCTCTTTGTTCAGCTCTGTCCAAGGGCTGTTCTTTTTTCTTGGTGAAAATCTCTGCATCCGAACTCCGTCAACCACCGCATGGGTACTGTCTATCCAGCCAAAGCAGAGCGCTTCTTCAACGGCGTCCAGATACCAGAACACATCCGGATTGATCGGTCTGCCTCGCTTCACCTTGATCCAACATTCCGTTTCTTTTGATGAATGGCATGAGAGCCATTGCCTGAATTAATTTCGGTTAGGCATTCGGTGTGAAATCCGAACACGGTTTTGACGGGCATATTTCTGCCTGCTCTTTGTTAAAATCCTCGCGAACCCGTCAGGGTTCGCTGTGGTTTTGCCGCAAGCAGACAAAAATCTGCTCTGGCAAAACTCCGAAGGACTGAAAATGTGCAAGATTTCGAGAAGAATTCGGTGCAGAAAGTGCAGGCAGGCTGGCGCCTGCCAAAATTGATAAGCCGAATTATTCCGAAATATTGCCATTTACAGCGAGTTCGGATATCGCACCGAATGCCTATTCACTTGCAGGATGTTTTCTTTCATTGTTCCTCACACCGATCGATTTTGTTCTCAACACATAAACAGATCAGGATTCACACGCAAATAAATCCTCTGAATCCGCGGGATGAATAATATGAATCCGCTCCGTTGTGAAAGGTAAACACCCTGCCGTACCGACGCTCACAGAACAAGGCTCCGCCTTTCTTTCTGATCGACTGTGGCGCATGGATCCAGCTCGAGGTCTTTAAGTCAAATTCTCCGAGCTGCTGCAATCTGTAGTAGAGCTCTTCTGTCAAAAGCTCGACGCCCATTTCTTTCGCCAGCTGAACCGCGCTGCCTGTCGGCGGATTCTTCTTTCGCTTTTGCAAAGCCTCATCATCGTAGCACAGACTTCTGCGATCAGTGGGAGATTCTTTGGAACAGTCGCAGAAGATGAGCTTCTCTCCGGCTTCATCAAAGCCGATCGTATCAGGCTCGCCGCCGCTTTCTTCCATATTCCGCAAAGCCTTCAGCGCGACGGCGTTATCCTTCAGTCGGCTTTCAACATATTCCCATTCGAGATTCGGGTGGCGATCCATATTTTCGTTGAACCTGTTTTTCAGTATTTCCAGCATGCTTTTGTCCTCCTCTGTGTCGAAACGAATTTAGAACATATGTGTTACTTGCGGCAACCTCAAATAATGGCTTGTCTAAGCCGTTTCTGAGCGATGAACTATTTGTAGTCTTAGGCAGTTTCTTGCGGTTTTTTGCCGCGATAAACAACAAATAAACATCAAATGAACATCAAGTGGAGTTCGGCTAGAATAAGATGCTATCGCATATCAGCCGAAGAAGTTTACGAAATAATTGCGTGTTTTTTCAAAAGATTATACGCAATAATTGCGTGTTATCTATCCCTTGTTCAGTGAGCAAGTCCTTATGTATTGCCTGACGTCGGCTCCCTCATCTAAATAGTGCAACAGGATTTCGGCGCAGGCATGGCTGTCGCTGTCAGCCTGATGGTCTTATGTTAAGCTTTACATAAGATCATTTATGAAAAGTAAATGGTAATGTAAAGTTATTTAATCAAAAGCCAGTAATAAACAGCAATAATCGTTATTCAACTTTACATTAATACGAGCCTCCAATAAACTTAAGA
>JAHKVW010000111.1 GCA_020624805.1 bacterium
AGATGATCTTTCGGATAAGTTTGCCCCTCATCCGACCAATTTGCTATAGCAAATTGCCCACCTTCCCCCCGAGGCGCCCCCGTTGGGGGAATGTCCGCAAAGCGGACAAGGGGGGAGCCGCTTCCGGCGAGGAGAAGGCTTTTTTCACACAAAAACGCCGCCCCGATCAAAACCAAGGGCGGCGATGTGTTACGCTGTATTATTTCGATGTTTTTTGTTTCTTGATGACCTTTAATCGGGAGAATTCCTCTCTGTCCTTTTCGTCGAGCGCGTCGGTGATAAACTTGACGTCTCCTTCGAACTTGGGGATCATGATGTTCTTCAAGGCGTTGGCACGCTTTTGGGTCTGCTTGATGGCGACCGCAAGGCGATAGACGCTGTTCTCGATCTCGGCAAGCTCCACGGTGAGGTATTTGGCACGCATAAAGAGAGCGACCGCCTCGTCGAATCGGGCGTTGGTATGGCTCAGACCGTAGTGCAGCTCATGCTCATCGGGCTTGTCGATCGACAGGATCGGGATCTCGACGCCCATGATAGAGCGCGAATCCATCTTCACGCTGTTGTCGATGGGGACGGTCTTGGACAGCTCGTTACAGAAGCCGAGCGAGATATTCGCTTTTTGCAGGGCGGTGTACGCTTCGGCAAACGCCGTGTCGATGGTGCCCTGGATCTCGGACGCGCGGTCGATCAGCGCCATCATCTCACGGATGAGGATGTTGCGCTTTTTGTCGAGCAGCTCGTAGCCGACTTTCGCCAGCGCCAGAGATTTTTTGATCGCGATCAAATTACCTTTAGTCGGTACAGCCATGATGTCACCCCTTTCTGTAATGAGGAATTAGGAGTTAGGAATTAGGAATTATGGGAAATGCTTCGCATTTTGGATTCCTAAGTTTAACGGTGATGTTTCCATCATCTTATAAATGGGTGTGGGCAACGCCCACCATTCATTCCTAATTACTCATTCCTCATTCCTAATTCTGATAGTATTGATCAAGCAATGCGTCATCAACTCTGTCCAGCTCGCTGCGGGGGAGGGTGGAGAGCAGCTTCCAGCCCAGATCCAAGCTTTGGTCGATGCTGCGGTTCTCGGTGAAGCCCTGATTGACAAAGGTGTTCTCGAACTGTCTGCCGAATTCGATATACTTCTTGTCAGTATCGGACAATTCCTCCTCACCGATGACGGAGGCAAGGGATCGCGCGTCGATGACCTTCGCGTAGCTGGCGAAGAGCTGATTGCTCAGCGGCGCGTGGTCGGCTCTGGTATAGCCGTCGCCGATACCGTCCTTCATCAGTCGCGAAAGCGACGGTAGGACGTTGACGGGCGGATAGATGCCCTGCGCCTGCAGGCTTCTGTCAAGCACGATCTGACCCTCGGTGATGTAACCGGTCAAGTCCGGCACGGGATGGGTGATATCGTCGTTGGGCATGGTCAAAATCGGGATCTGGGTCACGGAGCCTGTCGAGCCCTTGATCATACCGGCTCTCTCATACATCGACGCGAGGTCGCTGTACAGATAGCCGGGGTAGCCCTTACGTCCGGGAATCTCACCCTTGGATGATGAGAATTCACGCAGTGCCTCGGCATAAGAGGTCATGTCCGTCATGATGACGAGGATGTGCATATTCAGCTCAAAGGCGAGGTATTCCGCGATCGTCAGCGCGCATCGCGGGGTAAGGGTACGCTCGATGATCGGGTCGTTGCTCAGGTTTAACAGCATGGTAACATGCTGCATCACGCCCGCTTGCTCAAAGCTGCTGCGGAAATATTCCGCGACGTCGTTCTTGACGCCCATCGCGGCGAATACGACGCCGAAGTTGCTTTCATCCGCGCCGGTGATCTTCGCCTGACGGACGATCTGTACCGCCAGCTCATTATGCTTCATTCCGGAACCGGAGAAGATCGGCAGCTTCTGACCGCGGATCAGGGTAGAGAGCGTGTCGATACTGGAAATACCGGTATTGATGTAGTTTCTCGGATACACGCGCGATACGGGATTGATCGCCGTGCCGTTGATATCGCGGCGGGTCTCGGGATAGATGGGACCCAGTCCGTCGATCGGTCTGCCGGCGCCGTCGAGGATACGTCCGACGATCTCGGGAGAGAGAGGCATTTCCATCGGTCTGCCGGTCAGGATGGTGGCGGTGTTTTCCAGAGAGATATTCGAGGTGCCCTCAAAGACCTGCACCACGATCCGCTCACCCTCGATCTGCACGACACGACCCTGTCGGGCGGTGCCGTCGGCGAGCTTGATGGTGACGATCTCCTCATAAGAAGCGCCTTTTACGCCGTCGAGCACGACCAGAGAACCGTTGATCTCAGACACGCCGACATATTCGATAATCATAAGATACAGTCCTCCTTACCGTAATACGGCATTGATTTTTTCATCGATATCCCTGATGTACTCGTCAAACATCTCGAGGTGATCGTTGGGGATATCGTACTTGATCTTGGTGACCTTTTCAAAAAGTCCCTGCTCGCGGATACGGCTGATCGGGATATTCTCCGCGACCACCGCCTTGCTGCGCTCGTACAGGTGCAAAATCACCTGCATCATGCGCTTCTGCTTTTCGAGCGGAACATAGGTGTCGTCCTTATGGAACGCGTTTTGCTGTAAGAAGCCGACGCGGATGATCTTCGCGATCTCGATGATCAGCTTCTGGTCGTCGGGCAGAACGTCGGAGCCGATGAGCTTGACGATCTCCATCAGGCGATTCTCCTCCTGCAATAACGCGGTAATGCTCGTGCGATAATCAATGAAGTCCTTACCGCAGTTTTCCGCGTACCACGGGTCGAGATCGGTAAAGTATTCGCTGTAGCTGTCGTTCCAATTGATGGCGGGATAGTGTCTGGCGTAGGCAAGGCTCTTGTCGAGCGCCCAGAAACAGCGGGTAAAGCGCTTGGTGTTCTGGGTGACAGGCTCGGAAAAGTCCGATCCCTGCGGCGATACCGCGCCGATGATGGTGACGGAGCCCTGGTTGCCGCTGAGCACATCCGCTCTGCCGCCTCTTTCATAGAACTCGGACAGTCGTGAGGGCAGATATGCCGGAAAGCCTTCTTCCGCGGGCATTTCCTCCAGACGTCCGGAGATCTCTCGCAGCGCCTCCGCCCAGCGGGAGGTGGAATCCGCCATGATCGCGACGTCATAGCCCATATCACGGTAGTATTCCGCGAGGGTGATGCCGGTGTAGATCGAGGCTTCACGCGCCGCGACAGGCATATTGGAGGTGTTAGCGATCAGGGTAGTTCTGTCGGTCATCGGATAACCCGACTTAGGGTCGATCAGCTCCGAAAACTCCTGCAGCACCTGACTCATCTCGTTGCCGCGCTCACCGCAGCCGACATAGACGATGATGTCCGCGTCGCACCACTTCGCCAGCTGATGCTGGGTCATGGTCTTGCCGGTGCCGAAGCCGCCGGGGATCGCCGCGGTACCGCCCTTAGAAACAGGGAAGAGGGTATCAATGACGCGCTGTCCGGTGATCAGCGGAACGGTGGGGGTAAGGCGCTCCTTGACGGGGCGCGGGGTACGGATCGGCCATCTTTGGCACAGGGTCAGCTCATGGATGGCGCCGAATTCGTCCTCTATCTTGACGATGGTATCATGCAGTTTGTACTTGCCGTCGGGCATCGCCTCGACGACCTTGCCGGAGAGCGTCGGCGGCACCATCATTTTATGCGTAATAATATGGGTTTCGGGAGCGGTGGCATAGATCATACCACCGACAAGTCGGTCGCCGACCTTGACGGTGATGGTGACGTCCCATTCCTTGTCGGGGTCAAGGGGAGATACCGAGGAGCCGCGGCTGATGAACGCGCCGCAGTCCTTTTCGATCTGCGCGAGCGGTCGCTCGATACCGTCGAAGATGTTGTCGAGGATACCGGGACCGAGCAAGAGATTCATGCGCGTATGGGTGCCCTCAACAGGGTCGCCGGGCATGAGACCGGTGGTCTCCTCATAGCACTGGATCGTGGTATAGGCGGAGGTAATGCCGATGACCTCGCCGACTAAGCGCTGTTTGCCGACATAGACCATCTCCATCATCGAGAACTCCTTCGCCTCTTTGACGGTGACGACAGGGCCGTTCACGCCGTAAATCACATTAGCCATCGTTACACCACCTTCATTGAACATGTTTCGATGAACCATCCGCGCTGTTCCTCCAAGCGGGAATCCAGCGTGTCGTCCATCAATATTCCCAGTTCGGGACAATTCGCCTTGACGCCGCCGATCAGGATATGGGGATCCACGGTGATCCGCGCGTCGGGAAAGACGTCTGCGATCAAGCCACGCTTCTCCTCGTCAGTCGGAGCGATCGCGATATCACACCGCGCCGTGCCGCATTTGACCTTGATCTCGGCCAGAGAACGTCCGAGAAAACGGTTGTAATCGTCCGTTTCGGTGAAGGCGACCAGTTTTTGCTTCGCTTCGTCAAAGACCTTGTCAGCAAGCGTCTGACGCTCCGCGAACAGCTCGTTGCGCAGGGCAAGCTCCTTCTTCGCAAGGTCGTTGACGATCACCGCCTTGCGGCGTGAGATATCCTCGCGGATCAGGTCATAAGCGTCCTGCAAGCCCTGTTCCGTCGCCTGTTCGATTTTGGTATTCTTATAATCCTCGATCTCCTGCGTGATCTGCGCCTTCTGCTGTTCGGCGTATTTGTTGATCGCGTCAAGAAACTTGGATTCTTTTGTCTTTTCGTTCATAATATTCCTCTAAGGTAGGGCGGGGGTTTACTCCCGCCGATACTTATCCTTTTTGCTGTCGTTATCATGCAGAGCATGACAAACCATATGATTATGCTTCGCTATTAGCGTCGATGATATGACAACGCTTCGGCGGGAGCAAGCCCCCGCCCTACGGACGCGTGCATCTTTATCCTTGCGATTGAAACGTAACATGCGCACGTTGTAGGTTAATCGAGCCTTCCCCTTGGGGTGCCCCCGTTGGGGGAATGTCCGCAAAGCGGAAAAGGGGGGAGCCGCTTCCGGCGAGGAGAAGGTGTCACCGGAGGTGACGGATGAGGGGATAACCTTTCCTGACCATGTCGGACTCGGTGAGGCTGAATGTGTACCGAGAAAGATGGAAGTGTCTCGTCCCCTTTGTTAAGATGATCTTTCGGATAAGTCAGCCCCTCATCCGACCAATTTGCGTAGGGCAAATTGCCCACCTTCCCCCCGAGGCGCCCCCGTTGGGGGAATGTCCGCAAAGCGGACAAGGGGGGAGCCGCTTCCGGCGAGGAGAAGGCTTTTTGATTCTGCTACACGTCACAGTGTCACAGAAAAAGGATGCGCGCATCCCGCACTCGTCCCCGAGGGAAGGCTTTTTGATTCTGCTACACGTCACAGTGTCACAGAAAAAGGCGTACACGCCCGTCATTTCATCTCCACGCCGATGGCGTCCTTGACATACTTTGAGATACTGTCCTTGGTCTGACCGTTGCCGTGGCGGTCGGGGATCTCAATGATCAGGGGCTTCGGGCAGTTGAGCTTGATGTCATACACCGTTTCTCTGACCAGATTGAGCAGGGTAGAGGTCATCAGAATGACCGCGATATCGTCCTGCTGCATGAGCTCCTTGAGCTTCTCTCTGACCTCATGCTCCTGATGGATCACTACGCCCTCCACACCGGACATGCGCATCCCCATCAGGGTGTCGTCGTTATCGCTTAACAGATACATCCTCATGGTATCAGAGGCTCGAGATGATCATGATGGAGATCAGCATACCGTACAGCGCGCAGCCTTCACCGAGCGCAACGAAGATGATCGATTTACCGAAGTTCTTGGGATCCTCGGAAGTAGCGCCGATCGCCGCGGGCGCGGAGCCGCCGACAGCGATACCGCCGCCGATACAGGAAAGACCGGTGGACAGGCCTGCCGAGATATAGCCCAGACCCTTTGAGGAAGAAGCCGCAGCCTCGACCGCGGTGGAAGCGTCAGCCGCGTGAGCGACCAGCGGGGTGATCAGACAGAATGCCGATACCGCGAGGAAGGAGAAGATCTGGGTCAACACAGCGCGCTTGGGGCTTTTGCCGTTCTTGAAGGAACGGATACAAAGCAGTACGGAAATCACAAGAAAAGCGGCGGGAATAAACATCAATAAATACTGTAACATGGGTTGTACCTCCAAATTATAAATAGTCATTGCGAGGCTTTTAAGCCGTGGCAATCTCAACATATTTCATTTGTCATTGCGAGGCTTTTAAGCCGTGGCAATCTATACCTTATTCTTAATCAGTCAAATTCTTCACATTGACCGGCTCAAATTTTCTGCCGTCGCCGATGTAGAATCTGCTGAACATCTCGTAGTATTCGAGTCGAAGCACCTGGATGCCGACGAGCAGTGCCTCGAGCGCCATGACCAGCACATTGCCTAAGACAATGGTGATGGTGGATCCGACGGGTCCGAACATCCCTGCCATGACGAATACGACCTCCATCATACCGGCATGCACCAGTACGAACGCGCCGACTCTCAAAAAGCTCATCGTGTTGGTCACGTAGCTGAGCAGCACCTCGAACATCTCGAAGAAGTTGTCCACAAAGAACGATCCGAAGCCGCCCTCAAAGAGCTTTTTCTCTCCGCGGAGCTTCTTGGATAAGGGCTCCCGCAGGAAGATCAGGATCAGCGGCAGGACGATCAGTCCGATGATATAGGGGGTGGTCATGATGTTGACGCCCAAGAGCAGTGTGCAGACCAGTCCCGCGACCAGCGCGGTGTAGAACACCAGTCCGCTCACGCCGTTCACGCCGAACAGCGCGCCTCCGATATCCTTGCGTTTCAGACACGAAATGATGTTGAGGATCATGGCGACCATCAACAGCACCACGCCGATCCCGACCGCGCCGAAGATCAGCATCTTGGTCGTCTCGCCCTCCATCACGTGGATGGGTTTATCATTCAGCCCGAACAGCGCCTTATACACGGGCGTGAGCAATTCCTCAAAGCCGAATACCGAGCCGAAGATGAAGCCGAAGATCGTCGAGCAGATCGAGCAGGGGATCAGCAGCGCGCCCAGCGGCATCTTCTTGACCTTGAGCATGATGATCGCGGCGATCAGCAGCATGATGCCCTGACCGACGTCGGCGAACATGATTCCGAACAGCAGGGTATAGGTGATTGCGATAAAGCCCGAGGGGTCGATCTCCTGCGAGTTCGGCAGTCCGTACATCTCGGTGTAGTACTCGAACGGACGGAAGAAGAAGGGGTTTTTGAGCTTGACCGGCGGCGAGTGCTTGATCTCATCCTTGGCGTTGGTGAAGGTCACCTCCACGCTTTCGATCGCGGAGAGCAGGCTTTCCACCTGACCCTCATATTCCGCCGGGATCCATCCGACCAGCACAAAGCTCTTGCGGTATTTGCAGGCGTGCGTCTTGATGGACAGATACGCGTGATGTCGGCACAGCGAGGTGAAGATCTTATGGATATCATCCGTATGGCGCTTCGCGTAGTCGTCGATCTCCTTGTCGAGCGTCCTTACCTGTGCATCAAGCTGTGTTTTCAGCTCCTTCTGCTGTTTGACGTAATTCGACGGCGTGTCGTGGATATCATCGAGCTCCACGCGCTCAAAATACAGTCGGGAAAAGATCCTGTCAATCTTATCCGCCTCACTGACCGGAACGACATACACGCCCCAGTAGTACAGATCATCACGCGAGCAGGGGAAGAATTCGACATACGGATTCTCTTTGTAGTTGTCGAGCTTGATGTAGCTGTCCTTAGGCAGCTTGCCGAAGCGGGTAAAGATATACTCACAGTCGTTGACCTTGTTGATATCCAGCGTCAGATCGACATAGTGTTCCGCCTTTTCGATATTCTCGGTACAGACGATGATCTCCCGCCGCAGTGTGTCGCGCCTCTCGATCAGCGAACCCAGCTCTCTGGCGGTATCGCCGACAAAGCGGTTCGCTTCCTCAAAGCCCAGATCCTTTTCTTCGGGAAGATCGACGATCCGGGGTCTGATACCGGCGCCGTTCATCAGCTCCCTGAGCCTTTCGAGCAGCGGTTCAAATTCATTGGATGCGTTCACGGGGATCATGTTCTCGTTATCCGAGTAGAACTCCGCGGTTTCATCCGGCTGGAAAACGCCCGTCTGACCGAGTGCGGCAGCGACGTCATCCAGATAGCTCATCAAGCCGATGACGTTGACGAGCTTCATTCTTTCCAATGCCATATTTTCACCTCAACTTTACAGGATGAGTATTTCTAAGATTTTATCCGGCTCGATCTGATACCGAACGCCCTCCACGACGGCGATCACGTTGTTGAGCTCCGTCAGGGATACGATGCGATAGGCGAGGAGCACGATCTCGGGATTGGTGGAGAAGTACAGCTGGCGACGGCACATCTCAAAGCTTCCCTGTACCGCCATCTCGCTGTCCGCGTCGATGGTTTTTGCCTTTTTGCCGACGCCGGTGCGCTTGAGCTCCTCGCGGATCTCCTCATATTCTTCCTTGGACAAGATCCTGTCAAGGTTCTTACCCGTGAGCTTGCCGTATCGCAGCAGATGCTTTCTGATCTCATCGTTACTCAGATGATAATTCTTTTTGAGTCGGATGATACGGGAGTAGTTTTGATAATCGGACAGGGTGTCGAACAGCTTGATCAGTTCATTCCTGTCCTTTTTGTTTTTGATCGAACCGATATCGGTATAGAGCTGATCGAGATTATCGTTCTCCAGCGCGTCCTCGATGGCAGCAAGATCATAGTCGCCGTTATCATCGGGCGGGAACTGCCGCAGGATATCCGCGTAGTCGGTGCGCTCCAGTACACTCACCAGTTCCTTGTGGCTGTGGATGGAAGAGAGTTTCTCCAGCGCGATATCCGTATGCTGTGTAAAGTACAGCGGCAGAGAGAAGAGGTATTCCCGCGGTCGTCCGATGGACAGCAGCGTGATGAACTTCATCAACTCCGATATCTCCGTGCTTCTCAGGATGTATTTCGTCACGGGCGTATCGCCCTGATTGTACTTGCACAGTGTCAAAAGCTCCTCAAACTGCCTTTCACGTATGAGCTGCTCGAGGTTGCCGCGATGGATATCGTTACTGACCTTATCGAGAAACACCTGATAATGAGTGTAGGATTTAAGATATTGCACCACCTCGCCGACGGATTCGCATTTGACCATCGCGCGGAAGTCCTTTTCCGTCAGGCGCTTGCCGTATTTGGTTTTGATCTTCGCGATGATCGCGGAGGCGGGATTAATGATCGCCATGCACTCACCACCTTTCTGTGTTGATAAAAGCACTTAAAACATGATTGTATATCAATTGTCATTGCGAGGCTCTTGACACGCGTGTCAGGGCTGTGACAATCTCAACCATAATTACAGAGTCATTGCGAAGCCCTTGACACACGTGTCAGGGCTGTGGCAATCTCAACTGATATCCTGTCACGCCAATGCGCGCTTCACGATCTCATCGACCCAGCTGTCCTTGTTCTGCTCATACAGCCGGTTCATTTCCTGCTTCATGTCTTGCTGATGCTGTTTTGCTTGCGCGTATCGCTTATCGGCGTTTTCGCGATCGACCGCGATATTCTTCTCGACGCGATCCTTCGCGCGAACGATATAATCATTGTAGATCTGTTCTTTGAGCTGTTCGACTTCCGCCTCGCTCTTGATCTTTTCATCTTTCGCCTGTTGTTCGATTTTACGCGCCTGTTCATCCATTTCAATGATGCGCTTCAATAGATCCTGCATCAATCACACCTCGATCCTTCGATATGAAACCCCGAAAAGACGTTTCGGGGCAATAGTAGTTAGTTTTTCAAAGACTGTAGGGGAGCGGGCAATCTGCCGCCTAAGTGGATAAAGCCGCTCGGATCGCCCTTGCGCAGCGGCATAACGGGACCCGCGCCCAAAAGCCCGCCGAAGTTCAGTTCATCACCGGCTTTTCTGCCGATGGCGGGGATCACGCGCACGGCGGTGGTCTTGCTGTTCACCATGCCGATTGCCGCTTCATCCGCGATGATCGCGGAGACGGTCTCGGGAGTCACGTCGCCGGGGATGACCAGCATATCCAGTCCGACGGAGCACACGGCGGTCATCGCCTCGAGCTTGGTGATATCCAGCGCGCCTTCCTTGACGGCGTGGATCATGCCCTGATCCTCCGATACGGGGATGAACGCGCCCGACAGTCCGCCGACATGGGACGACGCCATCACGCCGCCCTTCTTGACGGCGTCATTGAGCAGCGCCAGCGCCGCGGTTGTACCGTGACAGCCGCAGATCTCCAGACCCATTTCCTCCAAAATGTGCGCGACGGAATCGCCGACAGCCGGGGTAGGGGCGAGGGAGAGATCGACGATGCCGAACGGCACGGACAAACGCTCTGACGCCTGCTTCGCGACCAGCTGACCCATACGGGTGATCTTGAACGCGGTCTTTTTGACCAGATCCGCGACCTCGGTGATATTCTGACAATCGGCTTTTTCGAGCGCGGCGCGTACCACGCCCGGACCCGATACGCCGACATTGATGACGCAATCCGCTTCACCGACGCCGTGGAAAGCGCCCGCCATGAAGGGGTTATCCTGCACCGCGTTGCAGAAGATGACGAGCTTCGCCGCCCCGATGCAGTTGTTGTCGGCGGTCAGCTTGGCGGTATCGACAACGGTCTGACCCATCATCTTCACCGCGTCCATATTGATACCGGCCTTGGTAGAGCCGATGTTGACGGAGGAGCAAACTCTCTCGGTGACGGAAAGCGCCTCCGGAATACTCTCGATCAGCGCGTAATCGCCCGCGGCAAAGCCCTTCTCCACCAGCGCGGAATAGCCGCCGATGAAGTTGACGCCGAGGTTATCCGCGGCACGGTCGAGCGCCTTGGCGAATTTCAGGATCTTCTGTGTCTGGCATACGCCCGCGATCATGGCGATCGGGGTCACGGCGATCCGCTTGTTGATGATCGGGATGCCGTATTCGCGCGAGATATCCTCGCCCGTCCTGACAAGATCCTTCGCGTAAAGACAGATCTTGTCATAGATCTTGTCGCACGCCTTGTCGATATCGCTGTCAATGCAGTCGATCAGCGAGATCCCCATCGTAATGGTTCTTACGTCGAGGTGCTCGTTGTCGATCATATTGATGGTTTCTAAGATGTCTTTGGTTTCCAGCATAGTACACCTCAGATCTTGTGCATACTGTTAAAGATATCCTCGTGCATCACGTGGATCTTCAGGTTGTTGTCCTCGCCGACCTTCTCCAGATTCTTTTGGAGCTGATCAAAGGCGACCGTTGCCGAACCGATATCCGCGAGCATGATCATCGCGAACATATCCTGCAGCACGCTCTGGGTCACTTCGATGATATTCACGCCGACCTCGGCGCATGCGGTGGACACCTTGCTGAGGATGCCGACGCTGTCTTTGCCGAGCACCGTGATAACTGCTTTCATATGGTACCTCCAAGGGGATAGTAAATCTGCAATTCTATAATAATAAATTATGTATTATTTATTTACAGTAATGGGTTATCTATCGTCAAGCGATTATAATCATAATAGTTTTGATAAATCTTCTTCGCCTGATATTTCCTTTATGATTTCATTAAATAACAAACCAGTTGCTAAAGCATCAGCACTTGAAGAATGAGCGTCTGCAATCCATATGTTTCGATGCGAACAAACAATCTCTAAGCTGTAACTGGAGTATTTCTTACCTTCATCATCCCTTAAATATTTTTTTGCTAAATCAAGAGTGTCAATGATACATTGAGTATTAGTATCAATTGCCTTTCCGGCATAATATAAAAAGGATAAATCAAAACGAGCGTTGTGAAAAACAAGAGTGCTATTTTTAATAAATTCAGAAAAACTATCTTGTATTTGCGGAAAAGTTGGTGAACCTATGAGTAGTTCGTTATCAATTCCCGTTAATTCAGTAATAGCATTTGGAATATGCTTTTTAGGATCAATATATGTTGAAAACAGCTCTACAGGTCTGAAATCAGTAAATCTCACAGCTGATAAATCAATAATCTTATCGCTATCAGAACGTAATCCTGTAGTTTCTGTGTCAACAACAACAAAATTACCGATTTTAGAAAAGTCAGTAGTATTGTCAATTTTATTTATTGAATTATAACTAAACTTGGAATTAACACGCTTTTTTCTTTCTATGCTAAAGTCAGCAATTACACTTGCCTTTTTTAAGCTGGATAGCATACAACGAAATTCCGCAAGTTTATAGTGAGAGAATCTATATATTTCGGGATGATCGGTATGATCTGTGGTTATGTATTTTTCTATAATTTCATATGAGTTTAGTTTTCGAAAATCCGGTTCAGGATAAACTACTTTTTTCCCGCAATTAGTGCAAAAAGAAGTATTAGGTTTTAGTTGATTTCCACACTGAACGCAAAACAAAATAGAATACCTCCAAGATCAAAACAAAAGAAAAAGTATCAACAAACGTTATATGTCCCGATTTTCGTTCCTTATTATACTCTTTTTATTCTGCGGTTGATGATTGTTAGGAATTAAAAGATTATAATTTTGTTACTTTTTTG
Organism: bacterium; assembly: GCA_020624805.1. Classification (GTDB taxonomy): domain Bacteria; phylum Bacillota; class Clostridia; order Oscillospirales; family Acutalibacteraceae; genus Ruminococcoides. Next base: position 12,511 of record JAHKVW010000111.1, read on the forward strand.
TCAAAAAAGAGAGCGCATCGCTGCGCTCTCCGTATCGTCATTATAATGTTGTCGCGAGCTCCTTGAGGTACGCTCTGAGATCATCGCCGACCTCGGGGTGCTTCAAGCCGACCTCGATGTTCGCCTGCAGGATACCGAGCTTGTTGCCCATATCGTAACGCTTGGCGCTGAACTCGACCGCTGTCATACCGCTGCTGCGCGCTAACTGAGCCATCGCGTCGGTCAACTGGATCTCACCGCCCGCGCCGGGCTTGGTGTGGTCAAGGATCTCGAAGATCTCAGCGGGCAGGACAACGCGTCCGAGAATGGAGTAGAGGGAGAAGATATCCTCCTTGCGCTGCGGCTTTTCGATCATGTCGGTGCATTTGAATACATTATCATGGATGTTCTCCACCTTCATGGAGCTGTACTTCTTGATCGCTTCTTCCGAAACAGGCTTGATACCCAGCACGCCTTTTCCGAAGGTGCCGTACGCGTCGATCAACTCCTTGGTAGCCGGGATATCGCCGATGATGACGTCGTCGCCGTACATGACGACAAAGGGATCGTTGCCGACAAAGCTGCGCGCTCTGGATACCGCGTGACCTAAGCCTTTGGTCTCGATCTGGCGCACATACTGGATGTTCGCGAGCTTGTGGATATCCTTGATCGCGTTCAGCTGAGGCGTTTTACCCGCCTTTTCGAGGGTTTCTTCCAGCATGGGGGCTTTATCAAAGTGATCTTCCATGATACCTTTGCCGCGGTTGGTGATGATCAGGATGTCGGTGATACCGGACGCCACCGCTTCTTCGACAATGTACTGGATGGCGGGCTTGTCGACGATGGGGAGCATTTCCTTGGGCATCGCTTTGGTAGCGGGGAGCACTCTGGTACCCAGTCCCGCAGCGGGGATAACTGCTTTTGTGATTTTCATGTTACTATCCTTTCTCTGAAACATCAGAATTACATAAATCCTATAATGATATTGGGCAGATACATGATGACCAGGTAGGTGATCATCAGCGAGATCGCCAAACCGGTGTTGACGCCGCCCTTTGTCTGTAAGACGGTTTCGGGATTCTCACCCTCTGCCGCATTTTCCTTGATCTTCTTGATCTGCTTTTTGCAGTGCTTGAAGTACATGCGGTTCGTGCAGATACCGAACACGATCATCATCACGATCCGCGCCGCCTCGACGAGCGTGGGCAGATACAGTGCTAAAAGCTGCATCGCGTCGAGCCCCTGCATATACTCTGTGATCCCGTTCGTCAGGTTGCCGGACGACAAAGACTGTGAATAGGCGTTCAAAAATTCGGTATACAGAGAGCTGTAGGCGATCGTTAAGTATGACTCGACAGCAATCATCGCCAGCTGGATAAAGGCGAACACCGCGCCGATCTTGTACATCTTGCGATACAAGAGATAGCCGCCGGTGAACAACGCGGCCGCAAAGTTGAATTTGCTCTTGTTCATCGTCTTGATGTTGTTGAACACACGGATGAAATACGGCGTATTCTGCTTGACGTATTTTGCCGTTTCACCGGCAGTGATCCCGTCGCCGAAGTCTGTATCAGCCGGCACACCGCCTAAAGGATCCATAAACGTAACAACGAATGGATTGCCAGGCTGTCCTTTTCCCTCAGGAAAACCGTTTGAGTTTTGATTTGACTGATAATTATTTTTGTTCGATTCAAGTGAAGCGCCGCATTGTCCGCAGAAGAAATGATTATTGTCGTTGACATGACCGCAGGAGGGACAGATCTTCATACCGTCCGCCTCGGCGGCGTTTTCCTTATCTTCCTGATAATCATAGCCCTGTTCGTGCAGATTTTCGTTACTGCAGTGACCCAGTGACTCGTAGCATTCCCGATGATGGGGCGTACCGCAATCGGGGCATACGACAACGTCGTCATCCGCGTGGAAATACTTTTGACACACAGGACATTTTTTACCGATATAATCCATAAATTCTCCTTATCGCAGGGGAGGATCACCTCCTCCCGAAAGCTCAAGTTATATATCAAATCTATTTGTCAGTATATTATACCAAATATTCAGCCGTTCTGCAACTTTATTTTTTTAGAACAATAATTATACAGAGAGGAATGGATGAATTATGCAATATTCATCTTTACATTCCACCGCCTTTGTATTATAATTGTATCTGCTGTATCTGGTAACGCGCTGCTTTATCATGGTACACGGATGAATGTTAATGAGGGAATATTATGCTGCAATTTGAAGAACTGAAATTGAATTTAGAGGCAATGAAGCCTGAGATAGATGATCTGGCGTCCGCGCTGGGACTCGGTCAGATGAGAAGCGAGATCCAGCAGCTCGAGAACCGCGCCGCTGAGCCGGGATTCTGGGATGATATGGAGAATTCCCAGAAGATCCTCCAGCGTACCGCCAACCTCAAAGCCAAGGTCGAAAAGTATGAGAAGCTCGAAGCGCGCTATGAGGACGCGATGGCGCTGATCGAATTGGGCGACGAGGCAGAGGATGAGAGTCTGATCGAAGAAGCTCAGCAGGAGCTCGACGGCATCCGCGCCGATATCGACCGTCAGCGTCTTGAAACCCTGCTGACCGGTGAATATGATAAAAATAACGCGATCCTGACCTTCCACGCCGGTTCCGGCGGTACCGAGGCACAGGACTGGGCGGAGATGCTCTATCGTATGTATACGCGCTGGGCTGCCGCGCACGGCTTCAATGTCAAGGAGATCGACTACCTCGACGGTGATGAAGCGGGCTTGAAAAGCGCCGTGCTCCTGATCGAAGGTGAAAACGCCTACGGTTATCTCAAGGGTGAGGCGGGCGTACACCGTCTGGTGCGCGTATCGCCGTTCGATTCCGCCGGCAGACGACACACGAGCTTTTCATCCCTCGAGGTCATGCCCGAGATCAATGACGATATCAAGGTCGAGATCCCTCCCGAGGAGATCAAGATGGATGTATACCGCGCGTCCGGCGCGGGCGGTCAGAAGGTCAACAAGACCTCGTCCGCGGTACGTCTGACCCATATCCCGACGGGTATCGTGGTCGCCTCTCAGGTGGAGCGTTCTCAATATCAGAACCGCGACGTTGCGATGAAGATGCTGGTCTCTAAGCTGATGGAGATCAAAGAGCGCGAGCACCTCGAGAAGATCGAGGATATCAAGGGCGTGCAGAAGGAGATCACCTGGGGCTCTCAGATCCGCTCCTATGTCTTCATGCCGTACACCCTCGTCAAGGATCACCGCACCTCGTTTGAGACCGGTAACGTCAACGCCGTGATGGACGGCGACCTCGACGGCTTTATCAACGCTTATCTCAAAGCGCTGTCCCTCGGCGAGCTGGAAGGATAACATCCGCATACAACAACAGCCCTCCCAATTCGGGAAGGCTGTTTTTTGATATCTTTATTGGTATATATCGATCCGCAGTATTCTCATACGTTGCTAAAACTTTCGATGGCGTGCGGGTCTGCCGAGCTTTTTGACGACCTCGACAGGAACGGCGATCCATTCCCGCACAAAGAACGACGGATAGATGAACCAGCCGAAGCGTGTGTTGACGGTGTTGACCGCGCCGACAGAAAGCTTGCGGTCGATCTTGTACGCGATGATCCGCGCCCTTAATTGATGGTAGCTGTCGGATACGATCGCGATACTTTCGCCGAGCTGACGCTCCCTGAGGCTTTTGACGGAATAGAGCAGGTTTTGCTCGGTATTGACGCTTTGATCCTCGACGATGATCCTGTCCGGATCGACACCGTCCCTGATCATGTTCTCCAAAATACACGCCGCTTCGCTCATCGGCTCGTTATCTCCCTGACCGCCGCTCGCGATCGCCTTTACCACGGGATTTTGATCAAGATAGCTTTCCGCCGCTTTGATTCTCTGTAACAGCAGTCTGCTCGCGCCCCACGGCTTCACCTGAGCGCCTAAGATGACCGCGGTCGCGTTCTTCTTCGGCTTAATCTTCATCGCGACGATCATGCATATGCTGACAATAACGGCGTAGACTGCAAAGAGAATACAGCCGTATTTGATGATGAGCCAGATGATCTTGGTGATCGTGTTTTGCAGCATGAACGCGTCCAGTTGATGGTACACTGAGCTAAAAGCCGTCCGAAACAGCGCGATCAGGCAAATGGCGACACCCAGCTGATTGCCCGCCTTGAAGATGTGAAAGCGAATGGGCAAGAGGAACCACAGCAGAAAGATCGCCTCGATCACGATTGCGATGATCTTCAGTACATTTTGCATTATGACTCCTGCGCCGCTCTGAGTGCGTGCGCGAGCTGATCGGGACAGGAAGTGCCTCTGCCGGCACAGTCGATGCCCTCCAAGCGCTCGATCGCCTCATCGACCTCCATGCCCTGTACCAGTCTGCCGATACCCTGCAAATTGCCGTTACAGCCGCCTAAAAAGCGACAGCTCTTGATAACGTCATCCTCGATCTCCAGCTCGATCATGCGTGAGCAAACGCCACGGGGGACATAGGTATATTTCATATGTAACACCTCAAATTCATCAATAATGAAAAAGGCTCGCCTGAGCGAACCTTTGGAGCGGATAACGGGACTCGAACCCGCAACATCAACCTTGGGAAGGTTGCGCTCTACCATTGAACTACATCCGCGAATCTACCTGATAGTATAATACGGAAAACAGGATTCGTCAAGCGAGCTGACAAAATATCTTCTATATTTCTCATAGAAATTGAATTTCCGTATAATTTGTGCTATAATATTCTTCAATCTTCGTTTAAGGTGAAAGAAATGTCAATTCAAATCAATCTCGGTCAGTGGAAGAGCGTATTCGCCGTACCCTCGTCCGTTGTCGATCAACATATCAAGATCGCCTCCGAATCTCAGCTCAAGGTACTGCTGTATCTGCTGCGTCATTCGGATGAAAACAACAGCGCCGAACAAATCGGCGACACGCTGCGCTTATCCGCGGAGGAAGTGCAAAATGCCGTTGACTTCTGGATCGAGCGCGATCTGCTCACACAACAAAATGATGGGCTGGATCCCGCGTCCGCGCCGCAGCCTCAACCTGCTGTCACGACGGCTCAGCCCGTTGTCGCGGAGGAAAGTCCCAAAAAGCCTCGCACGACGATCTCCCGCGCGCAGCGTCCCGATCCGATGTTTGTGTCCAAGCTGTTGCAGGAAAACACCATCTTAGCGGATCTGTTAGACGAGGTACAAAGGATCCTGAACAAGCCGTTATCTCCGGGAGATACCGCCACCATCGTGATGCTGTACGATTCCTTCGGTCTGCCGTGTGAAGTGATCCTGATGCTTCTGACCTATCTCGAAGAGATCGGAAGCGCCAATATGCGCGCGATCGAGCGCTATGGCATCCAATGGGCGGATAAAGGGATCAAAACCGTTGACGAAGCCGGTCAGGAGACCGCTCGCATGAAAGCGTCGCGCGAAGCATGGGGGAGTGTGTCCAAACTGCTCGGCATCCGCAATGTCGGCAACCCCACCAAGGCGCAGATGGAAAACGCCGATCGCTGGCTCAACACATGGCAGTTCAGCGACGAGATGATCACCGAAGCGTATGAACGCTGTGTCAACACCAAGGGTACCTATAACATCAGCTATATCAACGCGATCCTCAAACGCTGGTATGAAAAAGGGATCAAATCCCTCGACACGCTCCAGAAGGAAGAAAGCGCCAAGCAAAGAAAACCTAAGTCCAAGCCGAAGAGCGGCAAGGGCTCCGTATTCTCGGTAGAGGGCGCGTCCTTTGACGTCAAGAAATACGAGGACACATCCTTATTCGACGATTAATCATCATTCAAAAGTAACGAGGAAACAACATGCCTTATTCACAGGAAATCTATCATATCGCAAAAGAACGCTTGTCCGAACGCCGTCAACAGGCGCTGCGGATGGCTGACTTCAACCGTGAACAGCTTTTCAAAGAGATCCCGCGCCTGAGTGAGATCAACAGCGAGCTTCTCAGCATCGGCGCGGCGATCGCCAAGGCTGTCGTCACCAACACGCCCGGTGAGAATGAAAAGCTCCGACAGCTCAGCGAGAAAAGCCTGCAATTACAAGAGGAACAGGAAAAGCTGCTCGAAGCGCATCATATCGATAAAGTGGTCTTGGAGCCGCATTATTACTGCGCCAAATGCGATGATACCGGCTATATCGAAGAAGATAACCGCACCACTGTGTGCGACTGTCTGCAAAAGCTCATGGCGGATGTCGCAAGCGAACAGCTCAGCGCCGACCTGCCGCTGAGTGAGTGTACCTTCGAGAATTTCAACACAGAGTATTACGGCAAAGAACCCGACGCGATGGGCAAGATCCCGTACAACAGGATGACCAATATCTATCAATATTGTATCAACTACGCCGACACCTTCAATACGCACAGCAAGAGCCTGTTGATGAAGGGCGGAACGGGACTGGGCAAGACCCATCTGAGCCTCGCCATCGCCAACGAGGTCATCAAAAAGGGCGTGTCCGTCATCTACACCTCCGCTCCGCAGATCCTCTCCAAGCTCGAGCGCGAGCATTTCAACTACCGCTATAATGAGCAGGAGGATACCTTCAACTCCCTGCTCAAGTGCGATCTGTTGATCTTAGACGATCTGGGCACGGAGTTTGTATCGGATTTCACGCGCTCCTGCGTCTATAATCTGTTCAATTCTCGTATTTTAGCAAACAAGCCGATGATCATCAGCACCAATCTGCAACTGGAAGAACTGATCACGACCTACTCCCAGCGCTTTGTATCGCGCCTGATCGGGTCTTGCGACAGGCTGGATTTCATCGGCGAGGATATCCGCACCGCTAAGAAATAGATGAAATGAAAATCAAAAAGAAAATATAGGAAAACCACTTGACATATCGGAATTTTTGATTATAATAGTAAAAGTGCAATGCGGAATTGTGTAAGGGTAGCACAGCAGACTCTGACTCTGTATGTCTGGGTTCGAATCCTAGTTCCGCAGCCATTGGCCCCGAATACATTTCGGGGCTGTTTTATCGAGGTGTGGCGCAGTTTGGTAGCGCGCTTCGTTCGGGACGAAGAGGTCGCAGGTTCAAATCCTGTCACCTCGACCACTATCTTGGCTCAGAAATGGCTTGAATAAGCTGTTTCTGAGCTTTTCTCTTTTGCGAAGAATCATTTTGTCAAGTTTTTTGTCAACTGACTAAAATTCGTTCGTAAACTTCAAAGGCTTTTGATACAGGCTTTTTATTTCGATGCACATAGCAACGTTCAGTAATTGCTGTGTCGCCGTGCCCTGCCGCTTTTGAAATATCTTTAATTGATATCTCACTTGCCTTTTCATTTTCCACCAACTCAGAACAAAATGTATGTCTGAAACTATGGAGAGCTTTATAGGGGAGACCGTTATCTTTACAGAATTTTGATAAAACTTTACGCGGATAATCGGGGTGAATTTTATCACCACGGTTATTATGAAAAACAAAATCATCATCTTTCCATGCTTCACCCAAAACAACTTTTTCAATTTTTTGTTCTTTCTTTAGCTGTTCGAGCAATTCATTTGCAATCCCAGGTAAAACTATGGTTCTAACGCTGTTCGGGCTCTTGGTTCGAAGCTCTTGTTTACCTCTTTTTTTGGTGTTCCTCAATTGCTTCTCGATATTCACAGTGTTTCCATCAATATGTGAATACCGTATTCCGGCTACCTCTCCAATGCGCAGTCCACAAAACACCGCAATTACAATGAACAATTTGTATTTCGTTGCTAGACTGGATTCTGAAATAGCATTTAGAATAGTTTTGACCTCATAAATACTATATCCTTCTCTTTCCTGAGACGGTTTACCGATTATCTCAGCATACGGAGCAGGGTTGATTCTCGCGAGATTGATTGTGCGGTACGAATAATCGAGAACTCTTTTCACAAAAGAGCGATAATTCTTAACCGTTTTTTCACCTAGTGGTTTGAATCCTTTTTTCTTGTTTCCGTCAGCTAAATCGTAAATCAACTGCTGAACGTGCTTAATCTCGATTTTATCAACACGCATATCACCGATTGAATCATTGATTCGCTCTTGATATCCGCAATATGTGTCGATTGTTCCCTCACTATGCTTGTTTAGCTTTTCCAAATGCTTAATATACTCAGACATCATGTCAGAGAACTTCGGGTGCATTTCGGCAATTCTGCCATTGTATACATCATCTTCAAACTTTGCTTTTTGTCGTTCTGCCTCCTTATCTGCTTTCGCTTCGCTCATGCCTCTGGGAGCGACCCATGTACACGACCTGACATCCTGTGTTCCGTCAGGTCGTGTACCAGCCAGTACGCGAATGCGATAGCTAATCTCACCGTTCTTCTTAATATGCTTTTTCATTGAAGCCATTACTTTTTAACCTCCTGCAAGGAAGAAAAAAGGTCATAACTTTCATCACCTTTATTATAACACAAATTACTAAAATACGCAAATAATTCATCTAAATTCAGCCATGTTTTTGTGCCGATTTTAACGGAGTTAATCCGCTGTTCATCAATAATTCTGCGCAGTCCACGCATGGTAATACATGATTGCGGGTCGCTATTTAAAATCTCTCGATACGCCTTTTCGATAGTCCTCATACGAGGAACGTAATTTTCCTTATTCATTACAAATTCTTCCTTCATATTATAAATATTCTAAGCATTCAAATAATAATTTTTTGGGGTGCGCGCGCTCTTTTGAGCGCGCGCAGAAAAATACAATAGATGGTTTTATCCAACACTTATATTTTTACAATTCCTTCATACTTCTCGCGAAGTGAGGGTAAACATCTCTTGCCGGGGTCGGAACCAAAATAATAAGGGTTCATCCAATCTTGTAGGTTATACTCCATAATTAGGGGTTCAGCGTCATCCATTAAACCATTGCGTTTCTCTCCGCCACTGCGCGTTAAACGCCATGAATTTGAATATTCGGATTGTATGATTCTCCTCATGCCTTCCAAAAATGTGTTTCGCCCCTGCGGCTTTCCAGTACAATACTTCATGTACCAACTTTTATATAACTCATATAGGAATGAGTTAGGAAGCATTTTCCATTTGCATTGCCCTAAAATCTCGGCTAGGAAGTCGCGAATCGGGTCGTTGTTCTGCATGTATTTCTTTTTTAGTTCCTCACACTTTGCGGGAACTGTGTATTCGTCAAAAGCCCCCATTTCTAGGGCTTTTTTTACGACATATTCAAGTACCTCGGTACGACATAAATAATCTCGCTTTATCAGCTTATTCTCTTTTCCAGTAAATGACTTTTCAAATGGTACTGTTAAAATTCTGCGGTATGCAGAATCCGTACCGTCGCCAATTCGAACCAACGAATTGACACAAAAGATTTGCGTGCCTCTAAAATGGATAGAAACAGCGTCTTTATGTTTTGCCTGAACTGTTAACACGTCGTTTGTGATACTAGCTTTAAGGCTGTCAATCGATGCCGCATATCCCTTTACGGCATTTTCATCAACAAAATTCGCCATTTTACCGATAAGCATTGAGGTATCAAACTTTTCTCCCCACTTATCAAGTGGGATTGAAGCACAATTGTCTTCTCCGACTATGTTTCGCAATAACGAAAGGAAAGTTCCTTTTCCGTTACAGCCCGAAGGCGCGTAAAAAAGTATCATAACGTCATTTGAAACACGGCGTAAAACTGAATTTATGATTTGCCAAAACAAATCGGTAATATCGGGGTCGTCAGCAATTTCGGCTAACCATGAATCCACATCAAAAGATGATCCGTCAGGGTTGGTAATGAAAACATTCTGAGCGGTCGGATAATAACCTATGCTAGGCTTGGAAAGAAACACTCGGTTTGGAGTGAACTCTTCAAGTTTCCCTGTTGTGAAATTGAAAATACCATTCTCTACAATCGTTGAATCATAGCTGTTATCGGGCTGTAAAATCTCACACGTCATTTCCAAATCTGCTTTGATTTCTTTGAATTCTTTTTGCGTTACGTCAAACTTATACTTTTTAACAAGTGCGTAAAGTTCGGAATCGCTCCGAGTATAAATACCTCGATTTGCGCCGCTATCGCAATACATGAAAAGAAAGCAATCTTCGCGTTTTGTCTTTCCTGCTATCGATATCATCTTAACGGGGTAGAACTCTCTTATCACGGCTGAGATAATCGCCGATGGCAATTCATTGGGCATACGAAACTGTCGTGAACCTACGGCGGCGTTGTGCATGACAACCACCTTCTGTAAATCACCCAACAATTCTTGCCGCGCTTTCTCCGGCGGCGGAACTCCTTTCGCGGAATATTTCGCGATAAAATCAACTGCTACTTCTTCGTATAACTCTCCTATGGCTCTAGCCATATAAATACCTTCTTTCAGCGTTGGATTATTATTCTCATTTTTTTGAAAAAAAAAATGAGAACTTGCTCAAAGCAAATCCTCATTACACAACACATTATAGCGCATTTTTCACATTTGTCAATAGCGTTCACGAATTTTTTTACAATATATTGTGTTATTTTGAATTTATTATATCATATATAGAATAATAATGTGTATTTTATTCTAAGTAAGAATTAAATCACAATTTATCAAACAATTCAGTGGAACTCAACATATTGATATAACACTGACTTGCGCTTTCACAGTACCGTCTTGAAGCGCAACCGACTTTTATCAACTTTTGCGACTATTCGGCGACCTTTTCTTTTACAAAATCGGAAGAAAAAACGTGAGTATATGTGAGTTTTTTCGATATTGGCGACCTTTACTATCTTTTTTTCTATAAATATTGAAAACTAAAAATTATATTATATAAATAGATATAGCAAATAAAAGTCGTAAAGGTCGCTATGCTACCAGAAACGGCTTAATGTCTAAGGTTTTTATAATTATTCCGCATTTTAAAAGGTCGCCGAAAGAATCGCACGCCGCGAAACATCATCGTCCGCACCGCCGGATCGGTACGACAATGCGGTACACACTATCTGCTATCCTATGCTTGTAGGGTTTTCATGCGTTAATTCTCACGTGTACGCATACGCGCATAAATATAATAATGTACCCGCGCGCGTGCGCGCGATATATACTATATATATAATTAATATAAGATTTAAAGCATAGGGTTTATACTGCTATACAACATCGTTCGCACCGCCGCAAACTGCACCGCCGAAGTAAAGCTGACGGCGGCAACCGTCTTTCTATTATTCCACCCTTGTATTTTGTATATTGCATACAAACAAAAAACCCACATGATCACGCGCGTTGAGAGTGATAATGTGGTTTTTTTTCTTCACATATTTAAGATGACCTTTTCGATAATGTGCTGACTGACTTTGCTACTATCTTGATGATTTCTTCGACCGCTCCGCTTGCACCCTTGTAATCTGCCTCCGCGAGATAGCCGCTTTCCCAGAGGACTTCAAGCCAATACTTTGTTTCGTTCGCTTCTTTCAAAGCAATTTTCTGTTTATGAAGCAAGTCGGCGGTGCTTTCGGCGTAGTGGGCTTCTGCGAGGTTCGCCCCGATACTTGTAGCACTTCGCTTCAACTGATTCGTCATGTCTTTCTCGCCGTATTTCTTGCGAACAAAATTACTGAGGATGACAATTTTTGGAGCCAATTTTCGAGCTTTTGTAAACATTAAACTTTCAGCCATAAACAAAAATTCACCTCGGATTCAATGGGATTCAATCTACTTAGATTATACCATTTTTCGAGGTGAATTTGATGTACTGGTTGTTAACTTTTTACCTTTTCCCTCAGCCGCTTGCAGCTGATTTTACCTTCCTGCCGCAAGGCAGGAATTACCTTTAATATAGGTCCGGACGAATCTCACTTTCATACAAATGTTCATTCGTACTCTTTCTTGTAGCCTTCGAATCCGGTACTGCAGGCGTGTAGTTAGACGGTTTTTGTTTCACGAAGTTTGCGTCGATATCTTCATAGTAATATCTGTATTGACCGTCAATGGTGAATTCATAGCACAGCGGGTCATAATACGGAATCTTATGGTCAATCAATGTGATGTGTTTACCATAACTGTTACGTTTGGACCATACGTCATACATAGAGGTTCTGGCGTAAACGCCGTGTGATGCAATGGTGATGTTGACTGTATTTCCTTCATGATGTGTGCTTGAGTGTCTGATTACAGCAAGTCGGGTTGTGAGTGCATAGTTACCGTCTTGATTGTAACCTTTCCATTCGTAAATGTCTCCATTGTGTTGGAAGTTGGTGCGAGCAGGGATGCGGTAGCCGTCGACGAGGGCCATATCTACTGAGTCTTTGATATAGTCTTTGCCTGTACGGTCGTCATGACCAATCTGGAATAATTCGAAATTACCCCATGTTTTCCAGTTCAGATTTCTTTGTTCCGCATATAATTCAAGAGATTTGGTTTTGAAACCGTCATCTCTGAATGATGCTCCCTGGAAGTAAGCATTATTTTCTGTATAATACTCATAGTCACGACCGGTCCAGGTGTAGGACTTGGACTGACCTTTGGGTGCTGCCGGGACAGTGTCGGAGTAGTACTTGTTTTCACGTTCTCTGTCCAGTCGGGGCTGGATAGCAAACTCGTATTTGGTATTGTTATCAAGCATGTTCCAGTCATAGCAGGAATTGTACTCATTACCATACCAGTTGGGCAGAGTGTATACGAGAGTAGACAGATTAGACGTAGTAACAGTCTTATTACAGAAACTGCCTGTACGTGTATCGGTGAAATAGCAATAGCTTTCATAGCCGCTGTCTGTCACGAGGACATAACCGATAACAGCCCAATCGTTGTATTTCTCGTCATAAGTCCATCTGCCGTCAAAGCCGTTGTATCGGGGGACATTGTTGTACTTGTCTCCCTCAGCGGGAATTTGAGTGAGCTTGTTAACAGACTTTGCGTCAGTTGTCTTGACCCAGATATCATAGATTTTGATATTGTTGTCAACAGGCTTAAAGGAGATTTCCAGAGCACCGTCTGCCTGCATGAGAGGCGCGAAATCGGTTCTGTCATTTGCAGAAATAGTATTGTCTAACTGCTGAGGGTGGATTTCCTTCGTATAGCTTACCTTCTGAATAGAAGAGATGTTCGGAGCTGTCGTAACAGTGGGATAGTAATCATACGCCCAGTTGGTATCGACAATACTCCAATAGGTGTGATAATTGGCATTATCACTCTGTTCGTAGTTCATCAGACCCGAAGGCCACTGAACTTTCCAGCATCTGTAGGACCCGGCGTCGCAGTTGTCCGCGCCTTTGTGATAAGGCTGATGACTCATACAAGCTTCGTCAGGGCTGATTTTGCCCATTGTATTGGTTTGATATGCGTTCTTCATCCATTTACCACAGGTATTGCAGAAGTTGATATCTCTGTTGACAGTAAAGATGGTACGGATACGTTCGTTGCTTCTGCGGCTGATAGCCTTCTGCACAGTTGTTGTGCTGACAGGCTTTGCCGTCGTAACGGCTGTGTTGTTCTTGTACGCGATGACGGCCGTGAGGAACGTCTCGCCGTAGTAAGACTGGTTTGCCTTTTTCGTGAACACGTGGTTCATCGTAGTAGAGGTCGTCGTGACGGTCTTCGTGTCAAAGGGATTGTTGATACCTTGACTCGCGAAGTAGGTCTTGACAACGTACTTCGTAGCACCTGTTACGGCATTCCATGAAACGGAAATCTTACCGTCATAGACATGAACGGTAGGTGTAACGGTTGCCGTAGGAGTCGGGTCAGCAGGTTTCACGGTCGGAGCTTGTGTTGCAGGCTGTGTGGGAGCCACAGAGGGGGAATAGGTATGAGTTAAAAGGGAAGAAAACGGCGAAAGGTGCTTTTGATGGTCAGCCGTCACGCAACGGACGGCGTAGCTGTATGATGATCCGCCTTTGACGTTCGTGTCAGTATAATTTAAAGCGGTCGTATCAGCCATGTGATACCACTTGCCGCCCGACTTTTGGAATACGCGGTAGAGCGGTGCGCCCGATACCTTTTTCCATGACAGCTTGATACCGTCAGCGGCAGAAGCGGCGGTTACGGCAGGAGCAGAATAGGTGCTTGATTCGGGGAGCGCGAGCGTGACATTTTTCTTGCCGACTGTGACGGTGGACGGTATCGCGACAGACGCGACCTTTCGCATAATAAAGGTTGCGTCGGAGATATCGAAATCATCGGACGGATTTACGTTGCCGAGAGTGGCAACCGCATTGTAGGTATCGGTTTTGAGGTTGGCAAGTACATACTGAATCATGGTCGCGTCCATGACGGTGACCTGTCCGTCAAGGTCAGTATCGCCCGCGGTGTAAATCGCCGATTCACCCAACGGAACAGGCGAGTAAACATACCGCCAACCGCTATTATTGTAGGCACTGGTAAAGTGGCTTTCATCAGCGCTGATACAGCGAACGGTATAGGTGTAGGCTGTGCCTTTGCGCACATCGGTGTCGAGGTAAGAGGTCGCGGCGGTAGTGGTCATCTTGACCCAGTTGCCGTTACTGTTTTTATAATACACACGATACTTTGCGGCATTGGGCACCTTGTTCCATGTGATTTTAACACCGCTTGTTAAGCTCTCTAATTTGGTGATTTGGGGCGTGTCCATATTATATGTATACGTCCATCCCGCAGAATAAAAATCACTGGTGAATTCGGTCATCTTCGCGTTCATACAGCGCACGGTATAGGTATAGGTTGCGCCTGAGCTGACATTGGAATGAACAAATGTATTTGAAGAAGTTTCGCCTATCTTCGTCCATCCGTCACTGCTCTTGTAGTAGACGCGATATATCTCTGCGCCCGATACTTTTCCCCAAGTGATTTTCACGCCGCTGTCAACGCTGTCAAAGCCGGTAATCATGGGAGTGCTGAGCTTGGTCGGTGTGGGTGCCGTGGTGGGTTTTGCAGTAGGCGCAACCGTCGGCTGTGTGGAATTCGAGTATGTAATAAAGGTGTCGCCATAACCGGTGACAGGGTCTTTGTTTTTGTCCGCGCCGAACACATAAAAATAGTAGGTAGTGCCGACCTTGACGTTCTTGTAAAGCAGACTGCATGAGGTGGTGTAGGTCGTTTCAACATCGTCGGCAGTACATATATTAATACCGTACTGATACGCGCCGACGTTCGACCATTCCAGATAGATTCCGTTACTGCGGTTTTCTATCTTAGTGATTGTCGGAGCGTCCACGCCGCTGTCGGCAAGCTGTGAAACGTCCGCGCCGCTGTCGGCGAGATTGTCGGAGTTCGCGGCGGCAGTCGGCAGGGCGGTCAAGACCGTGAGAACCACAATCAGAACCGCGAGGAACAGGGAAAGTTTTTTCTTCATTTTCATCTTCCTTTCTTGGGCTTTTCTATTGAAATAGATGATTAGAAGAATAGAAAAGGGTTTAATGCAACTTATATAATTATATACACGCATAATCGCTATGTGTGACAAATAAAAAAGCGCCGACACGGAGCCGACGCCAAAAACACAGCTCCGATTGTTGCGACACAATTTCCGAATCACTAATATAGCAAGTGGAATAGAGCGTGTGTTTTTAAAAAGAAAACACACACTATATTAGTGATACAATCTATAAAATTGTGTCGCAAGACCACTATATCACAAGATGATTGAAAATGCAATAAAAAAGCGTAGCTCAACGAATCGAGCCACGCCGAAAAATACATAGCTCATTCTTGTTGCTACACAATTACATTTCACTGCTATCATTACGGCATTGAAAAGCGAGCTTGCATTTTTACCAAAGAAAAATGAAGCATAACGATAGCAAAAGTATTTGCATATTAAAATGTAATTATGTAGCAAATTAATCATACCACAAAAGTATACCAAAAAGCAATCCTTATTATTAAAATATAAGTAATACAATTTAGTATTTCACGCGTACATTATATAATCCCATCCCGACGCACGCTTGCGTGCGATCGGGATGGGATCACAAGAGATTGCAAGCATTACAAAGAATACAAGTGGTAGTTATAGATGATACCGCAACGGCTGACAGCACAAAAAAGTCGCAATCGAGATTGCGAGGGTCGGCGGGCGGGAATATGGATTAAGGGAGCTTTCGCTCCCTCAACCTTATTTATACCACTGCTTTCAGCTTCTTTTCTTCTTCGGCTTTTGCGGTGTAGCTCTGCGAACCGAACATTTCCCTAATCTCGTCAAGCGTCAGCTCTCGATGGCTACGCTTGCGGTATGGTTCGGTGTGGTAATACCAAGCCTTTTTCTTGTGAGCCCATCTGAATTTCAGACTTTTCAAAGTGTCCTTATAGGGCTGAGTGTTTCCGCTCGCCCATATCCAAGAGCCGCAGATTTCGACGTTTACGCCCTCGAGCCTTATCAGAACATTGATGATATTAATAAACTCCTGCGGGGCTTCTTTGGTCTCCGTTTTGGCGGTGTAGGTCTCGCCCTGTGCGTTCTGGTGAACATTTTTGAGCCGCTCCCAGATTTTTTCATATTCCGCTTGCATGATTTTGAATTCTTCGGCGTTGCCGCCGAGGTCGGGGTGTAGCTTCTTCGCCCATGCCCGATATGCTTTTTTCAATTCCTCGGCGGTCTTGCAATCCGTAAAAAATCTCATAATCTAACCCCCTTTGCGCTGAATTTTTCAATGTACTTCTGAATCAAATTGTCGGGCATGCTCTCAAAGTTTTCGCTTTCCGCAGGGGCATAGCAGAGGAAGAAATCACCACAAATGTAATCACAAATGCCATTGTTACGATTCAGTAAAAATCTGTTCGGGGTCAGCCCTTCGAGCTTTCCTTCTTCGTTGCAGACAAGGGCGACATCTGGGTCATCGAATGGATATACAGCTTCGATGTACCCGCCAACGATTTTCTGCATAGCTTCTAAGGTGTGGTCGATTTCTTTGACGTAAGGGTTGGTGAACGGTTCGACTACGATAATTTTCATTTTGATTTGCTCCTTTTCTTAATTGAATTTAGATTGTATTCGGTAATATTTTGAGGTGGTGGCTTTTACAAGTCCGATATTCGATTTTACGCTATGTTATCTCTCCTTTCTGTTCGTGTTTTGTATTCGTATAAAATCCGTCGGCGTATGGCTTTACGCCCATAAAAAACGTAGCCCCTCGCAATCTGTCAAGGTACAAGTGAAACGATACGCGGTACGGCAGACCTTGACAGAGTGCGAGGGAGCGGAGTAATATATGGAGCTAAAGCAATTCGCGACGGATTTATGAATACGGACGTTACAGATAGGTAACTGAGCGTAGGAGCGGCACAATGAGGACAATATAAAAAAAGGCGTTACGACATCAGCCGTAACGCCCAACCTATTAAAATAATCTACTTAAAATAATCTACTATGCGACAATTGTTGAGACGGTCGCTTTGAGGGCGGCGACTTCTTCATCGTTCAAATAATACTCTTTTCCCAATTTGCCGTTGTACGGCGAATAGGGGGATAACATCAATCCAAAATCCTTTTGGTACTCCTTTGAGCCGTAGGGGTGAAGCCCAATGCGACCATCCACACCGAGAACGTGACAAAGTTCGCAGCAGACGGATTCGGCAACAATGTCATCAAAAGGCTTGTCGTAACTACTCGACACATCAGCAATCTCGACCGTATCAAGATAGATAGTCTTGCCGTCCGTCTCAGAAATGGACGGCAGAAGTTCAACAGATAAGTTGCCGTGAAGTTCCAAATCGGCACGGTGCTTTTTGCTGATGACAATATCTGCGGTTGTTTCATCGTCCGTTTCGACAATGGCGAAGTCGTCAATGCCGCACCGTTCATTCAGTATCATTTTATTAAAGATACCGACAGCGGCGTGAATGGCGGTGTTGAGGTCGTCGGCAGAAACAGCAGACGAACTGAAAGAATGAACATCAATGAATACATATAAATTTTTCATAATACAAAATCCTTTCAAATTGAAATAAATATATTTTTAAAGAACGCTAAACTGTTCTTTTTCTTGTCATATAGAATCCCTTGATTATTCGGTAAATTTCGGATTGTGTCTGGATGAACAACAAACTCACGGTCGGCAGTATTTGACGCTTCGCCTGTAAAGTCAAAATCACTTGACCGTGCTGTAGTGGTAACGTGCAACTCGGTACCAAACAGATTGGCGCACGCCTCGGGGCTTTCTGCTCCGTTCTGACGGAACACAATAAATCGGTCGCAAGTGTTGACAAGGCTGTCGAACCATCCTGCACCCAAGCCGATTATATCACTCGCACTTTGAGTTGCGAGGGTCAAAGATACCTCTGCTGACCTACAGCGGGCGTAAATGCTACGGACGGTTGGGAGCGCAGAAACATAAGAGGTAAATTCGTCGAAAACGGCGTAAACATATTTTTTCATATCAATTGTGCCTGTCAAACGTCCGGCAACAAGAGCGCGGATATCCATGCTAACGAGATTTACAAGTTTCTGTGATAGAGAGGGCATACTCATTTCATCAGCGAGGACAAGGACAATAGCACCTGATTCATACGCAGAACGGACGTTAAATCTTTCTTGACCATTGCCGACAAAGATGTTTTGCCCCTGTCCGTCAAGTAACATTCGGAGCTTTTCAACGTTTGACCTAACATCATTCCAACTGTTATCAATACGGTTTAACAACTCGTCGCGCTCCGACAAATCCACATTTTCAGTGCTGTCAATTATCGCTTTGAGGTTGTCGGGATAGAGCAACTGCAAAGCATTTGCTAAAGTTACGTCTATATGATGATTCATCATAAATCGAACAATAGCCAAGACATAGCTTTCAGTCATAATCTTATAGTGTTCTGACCCTGCCGATTGCTCGACAGTCGGGTCAATGATAAGGCTCATAATCATGTCCTTTGCGGTATCGGCTGTTTCGATTCCGTCTAAAAAGTCATATACTACGCCGCCGAGGGTGCTATTAGTTGTACCATTCAACAAAACTAAAGTGCAATTATACTTTGCAGACAGCTTTGATAAGTTGTCATACAGGCTATACTTTTCCGTTGACCCTTTACCGTCAACTACACAAATAAATGCTTCTGGGTCGGATTCAAGGGTCTCTTGAATCATCCGTGACAAGTATGCCGTTTTTCCTGCACCCGATACGCCGAAACAAAGTTGATTAGATTTGCTCACGCGGTCAATCTTTGACAAGTGCTGACGGCGTGATTCCTTGCGTGTTTCATAGTGTAATAGGAGATTATCAGGAGTGAAACGAGTTGCAAAGATTGAAAGTGTGCTGACCAATACGCAGATTCCGAGTGTACGGAAGTCAGAAACTATGTATTGAATAATTGAAATGGGCTGATACTGTAAATTTTCGAAAAGCCCCAACGGATCCGTATGCACGATTAACAATTTCACGATTTCAAAAGGAATACAACATGGGTTAGTGGATATTCCGATTAAAAACAATATTGTACCGACTAGAAGGAGAAAAGGAGTAGTCCATTTCCGCAGGGGCGGAACAAACTTACCAATCAACTTAACTGAGAAAACAATCAAGCCGGATAATGGAGCAATAAGGGTTGTGACAATCGGAACTACGAAAAATATAAACAATATTATTTCCTCCGTTTCTCCAACTTCAACTTGGGCTTTATGGGCGCAAGTGGCTTATTCGTCCGTACCGTCGATTTCTGTACAGTCGCTGACGGTTTATCGGAAATTGAAGTCGCTGTCTTGGTGCGGCTCTCTAACACAGGCTTTTTGACGGCTGACGGCAACAAAGGTATTCGGTTTAAAGGGGTAGGTTCGACCATCTTGCCAAAAGCAGATTGCCGAGGCTTGCCCGACTTTTTTGAAATAACGGCGGGAAGATTAGCAACAGCTCTCTGTAGCTGTTCTCGAACTTTCTTATAGTCAATTATTTGTAGCTTGTCAGCACCAATTTCAGCTTGGGCTTTCTTCAAGTAGTTATACACCGATTTAGAATCATATACCCAAAATTGCTTTGAAAACCTTTTGCAGTTATCCAGTGCGTTATCACGAACTTTATCATAAGTGCTTTTGGGGGTGCGTTCAAATTCGAGGGCATAATACTTGCCGTTTTTGACAAAGTAACCATCTGGGCGATGAATGTCAAAGTCAAGTGATTTCAAAATGGATTGTCCGTTCTTTTTCTTGCCGATTTCCTTTAGTTCGCGAACGGCGTTAAAATCTCGTTCGGATATGATGTCACCGAAACGAACGAAACGTGCAAAACTACCATCTTTGAGCTTACGGAGCAAACAGAAATAGACATACATATCAGCGCAACCAAGAGAATGTTCATATCGACCCAAAGTAGGTGGTCGCACGTTTCGCGGTGGTAATCCTACTGTTGTAACACCTTTTTTTGTAATATAGTTTATAGCCAATTCATTAGATTTCAAAGAAAGTCTGACGATATAATTTTCTCTCGCTAGCTTCTTCAATCTCCCAGTGCAGTAATCAATATTTTCACCTGTAATTAACGCTATATGTTTGACATTTGCAAATTCAACTTTATATAGAATCTTTAGAACCTCGTTATCAAATTCGGTAAGATTCATTCCCTTTTTATGAGCTACATAATTAGACATACGACCATTTCCTTTCATTTAGACCAAACGCCCAATCCAGTAATGCGTGTTATTCGCCAGAATTAGCATGCAGGTTCCAGTGGAGTCGTGAACTCGTTTTCACGACTCCACTGGAATACTGGGCAAATTGGGCGTTTGGTCGTTCCACCCTAGAACAAGGGTGGAATTAGTTTGATTTTTGATAATAAAACTGATATAATAGTGTCATAGATAATCTCATAAAGAAATACTGAATTTGATGAAAGTTCTGAAACCATGTTTCTTCCTATAATAATTTGTCAAGAATTCTGTCAATATTTTTGTCAATATCTTTATGAAATCAAGTGAAATGAAATGAAAAGATATGTTTTCAACACTACACAGAAAGCGCATTAAATGTGGGGTTTTGAAGATTTATGAAAAATTATGTAATGCGTATCTGGTATTTCAAATCCTGTCACCTCGACCATAGAAAAAAGGACACTCATGTGAGTGTCCTTTTTTTCTATTATCTCCGAAAGTCGGAGAGGTGACAGGATTTGAAGGCGAACGTGCACGCGATATAAGCGTCAGCGCATATCGCGGGTATCAACAGTCCTGTGGACTGTTGATAGTGAGAGCGTAGATCAAACTTCGGACAGGAGGTGTCGATCCGAA
>JAHKVW010000112.1 GCA_020624805.1 bacterium
ATCCCCTATCGGCTCAGCGGAGCAGACGGTCAGACAGTAACCATCCAACGCGCTTGTATAAAGCTGAGCGCTGAGCGGTAAGGCGGTGGTATCAAAGGCGGTCAGGTCGGTGCTGATCCCTTCACCCGTCATTTTGAGCACTGCTTCCTTGCGCGTCCATATCTCGCAAAAGGCGCGGCACGGATCCTGTGACCCATTCACATATTTGCGCTCACGGGGATGATAAAACCGATCGGCGATCTTAAGGCGGCTTTCGTCGGGGAGCTGCTCGATATCCAAGCCCACCTCCGCGTCATCGGTCGCGATCGCCGCTGCCCTGCCGCTGTGAGATACCGAAAAGAACACGCCGCTTTCCGCATAGGGCTTATCGTGTTCTCCGAAAAAGATCGGACTCTCCCCTATCGCGCGGCGGATCATCAGTCCTGCCGCAAGCGACAGTAGCTTGTCCTTTTCAAAGCGGTAGCGCTCGATCTTATTCTGCCGTTCGGGCGGCAAAAGTGAGATGGATCCTTTGAGATCTTCCAATTTTAAGTTTTCATCCAAAACAACATACTCGATCTTCATACGTTCATCATACTATAAACCGCCGCAACATGCAAATATTTATTTACAAAAGGCGCATGGGGTGGTAAGATTATGGTAATAAGGTTGAGATTGCCACAGTTCCCAAAGGAACTTCGCAATGACAATTTATAGCTGAGATTGCCACGGCACAAAAGCCTCGCAATGACGATTACCGCATAATAAAGGAGGTTTCCGCCATGAGTATTTTTGATAACCTGAACGCAACTCCCGCGGCAAATGCCGCCAAGCCCGCGGAGGGCAGCTTTACCTTTGTATTCAACGCGCTTCCGGAAAGCGTTGAAGAGATGAAGCGTCTGCCCGAGGCGAGCCTTGACACGCCGTACAAGACCGCCGCGCTGACGGTATGCGCCCTGTGCGCCTATGCCGCCGCTCCCGAGATCGGCAGGGAAATGCTCGATTTCCTCAAAGGTCCCGCGCCGCTTTCGCCGTATGAGATCAGCTTTTTGAATGACCGTTTCCGTGACGGTAAGCACATTCCTTTCTCCTATTTTGCCGGGGCGACTCCCGCCAACAACTATACGCCCTCTCAGCCGTTTACCGTAACGGTTTTCTCCAATCCGTACTCGTTCCAAAACGAGGGTTGGGCGACATTGCACCTCAACTCCGGCGGCGCGGATTCACCCCGCCAGATCAAGCTGCGCCTCAAGCCCTCCGAGGGTAAATGGTATTTGAGCGAGCAGATGATCATGGTCGGCGTCCGCGCACCGCAAAAGGATGATCCGTGGGCATAACAACATAATGATGATACGTATAAAAGACTCCCTTCGCCTGAGCGAAAGGAGCCTTTTTTGTTTGGTTGAGATTGCCACGGGTCGTATACTGATTGTCATTACGAGGAGGAACAGAGTTCCGACGTGGTAATCTCAACCTTATTCTTTCGTGCCCTCAATATGACTGTTCGGATCAAGATTAATAGTATCTCCCTTCGGTCGGTCAATTAATGCAATCCCTCCGCCTCGCGCCTCGGCACCTCCCTTTACCAAAGGGGAGGCTTTATCAGTGATATTTATAGAAAGAGCATCTGTATTTGCTGTCATCCAAGCCAAGTCGGGTGTCATAATAGTAGCCCTGATCCTTCACCGCGCCGAGCGGCAGATCGATGGTCTGTTTATTAGAACCGTTGTTGAAGATAACAAAGATATATTTCGACGTCGGAACAGTATATTTGTAGATCTTTTCGCCGTAGCTGTTCGTGGTCATATAGGTCATTTTGATACCCGGCCACGCATTGTTCTTTTCTTTGCCGTGTCCGGCAGTACAATACGCGTATACATCCGTCCAGCCGACGTTATTGGTAAAGTAAATATCTACCGTATCACCCGGATAACAAGCGCTGACAGCCGCGTTGAAGGCGGTGTAGGCGGCGTTGAGGGTGTTATACTCCGCGTTGCTGCGGTACGCCTTCTTCAACGCCTGATACTGGTCATAGGACGCGAGCAGCCAATATTTATCGAGCGCGGACTTTGCCTGTGAACGTAGGGTGTTCAGATCCGCGGCGGCAGGCTCGAGTTCGACCTGAGCGCCGACGACCGCGATATCGGCATCAACGCCGACATCGGCGATATCAAAGTCCTTGCCGGTCGCGGCAATATCCTCGGCGGGGAAACGGCGGATCACGCCCGCCACATAGCGCTGGATCATGGTCGCGTCGATGATTGTGACATCATCATCCGCGTCGACGTCCGCGTTCAGCTCGTTGATCGGCGTAGGCAGGGTGATGCCTGCCACAGAGCGCATGATATAGGTTACATCCAGGATGGAAACGATACCGTCGTCATCCGCGTCGCCGTAAAGGCGCTCGACCGGCGGCTCGGTGGGGGCTTCTGTCGGAGCCTGTGTAGGCGCTTGGGTAGGCGCTTGGGTCGGTGCCTGTGTGGGCGCCTGAGTCGGCGCGGGAGGATCCGTCGGCTCGACCAACGGAGATGTTCTCTGCGGCACGATATAGGTCGCGGACGGGATCACCTTATTGGTATACAGATTGGTACCTTGGAAAATGGTCGCGTCGCGATAGACCTCGACGATATAGCCCTCGGTACCTTCACGGGAGGTATCATTGACGCGATTGCCGTTGACGACGTCGCGGATCGCGCCGACGGATGAATTGTGGATAATGGTCGCCGAGGTGCCGCTGTTGTTGCTGAGATTGTAATTCAAGCTGAATCGGAAATGGGTATGACCGCAGAGCAAAACAGCATTTTTATGATTTTGCAGGATCGCTTTCAGCTGAGCTGTGGCGGCGCATTTATCCTTCAGCGGGATATCATAGATCGGGTTCGGCAGTCTGTCGCCCGCGCCCCAGCTATCGAAATTCGCATGTTCCATGATGAACACGTTTTTGCCGTCGTTCTCATACGCGTTCAGCTTGCCGTTCAGCCACGCGAGCTGTTCATCGGTGAACTGGTTGGCGGCATCTGAGTAGAAACCGCCCTCCTGTGCCATGAACAGGAAATGGTCGCCGGTGTTGGGCTCGGTGATCTCATAATACGCCTTCTTTGCGTTGACCGCCGCGGCGGTAGAATCCAGACCCGTCATATTGCAGAAGTAATCGGAGCTTGTTTTCCAATCCTTCGCGATCTTGTTGCTTTCATCCTCATAGTTCCACAGCTCATGATTGCCGATCGCCTCATAGATCGGATTGTCATAATCGCTGTCGGCGAGGATATGCAGATAGGTATTCCACTCCTCGGGATAATGAGGATTGCCTCTGCCCTTTTCATCATTGCGGTGATTGGTGACATGGTCGCCGGTGGTGACGATGAAATCGACGTCACGCGCGGCGGCGGTTCGGAGCGCGTCGGCGAGGTGCTGTTCATCATAAGGGTATTTTTGACCCTGCGCGCCCGTCTCGTCGGAGGTGATGTGGATATCGGAATAAGACGCGAAGCTGTACAGCAGATCGTCATTCGTCTTATGGGTCGCCTTGTCAATAGGCAGCTTGTAATTGAGCGCCGCGTTGGACACGCTGAGATTGGTCGGCTCGCTGCTGCTCTTGAACGCCAGTACACGGGTCGCCTTGGCGGGGATCGCGGTATTCTCGGGCATCGTGAAGCTGCCGGAGCCGTTGTTGGCGATACTGAGCTTACAGATCGGCTCAAAGCCGCTGAGCGCCGCGCTGTCATTCGCCCAGTACAGATAGTAGGTACCGCCGGAGGAGCCGTCAACGGTGACCTTGATCGTACCCTGCGCAAAGCCCGCGTCATAGGCGTGTGTGCCCTGCCAGGTGTAGGTGATGGAATTTGTCGCGGCAGCCGCGGTCAGCGGCAGTACACCGCACACCATGATGATCGCCATCAAAACAGCTAATACGGTTGTGATCTTTCTTTTCATACTCTCAACTCCTGATTCATCCTGCTTTTATTGTATCATACAATCCGCTCAAAGGAAAGAACAAAAAAGTATCTCCCTTCGGTCGAGCAATCCATGCAATCCCTCCGGGCTCGCAAGCGAGCCCACCTCCCTTTACCAAAGGGAGGCTTTGACAGGTTTTTCTACAGAAAAAACAGCCGTCATCGGACGACTGTTCATCATATGATTATTGGGCTTCCTGCAGCATCTTCTTTGACTTTGACAAAAACGACAGATACATCACGAACTTAATAAAGGTCACGACCAGTGACGCCAGAAACAGCGCGGTTGAAATGATGTCGGTCGTACCGCCGCGCAGGAAGGTGGAGATAAAGGTGAGGATGAACGAGATCACTTCCGCCGTGATGATCAGCTTGAGCACCGCAGCGCCCTTTTTGTTGACGTCATCCCGTCCGAGCTGATTGGCGATCTGCATCACACCCGCGATAACAAAGATCGTCGCCAGAGTCTCGGAGAGAGTCGACATCGAATAAATGATATTGCTCAAACCGTTATGGAGGATAATGACCGAGATGATCGAAAAAGCGATACTGACGATCAGAAACACAAGCGCCGTCTTGAAATTCTCGTTATCATTCCGCGCGTTGAAATAGCCGACCAGATTCATGATGAACGCAATGATCATCAAAATGCCAAACGCCACGCCGAACAGGATGGCGCCGATGAATCCGCCCATTGATAAGGCCTCGGAAGAAGCGGACGTCACATCGTCACTCGTAGACAGAAACGCGATAACACCTGTAACTGCCGCAAAAAACAGACAGATATAGCTGATCAGTTTCAAGATCTCTGCTCTATATATCTTTTTGATTCCTTTTGCCGCATTGGGAAAGCTCATAATATTCTTCTCCTTTTTACCCGTAGGGTGAAACTAAAAACTATTGTATCACAGGTTTTGCAATTAATAAAGGAAAAATCACAAATTTTTCAAAGAAAAAGCAGCCGCCCTATGTCGGACGACTGCCAAAGTATCGATTATCAAATCAAATTGATCGGGATCTTAAGACTCGACCAGCATATTCTTCGCCTTCGCGAGAAGGGTCAGGAACATGATGTACTGAACAACGGACAGTACCATAGCAACCGCCAGAAGGATCAGAGCGGTAACCGCGATCGCGGTGTTGGTCAGCATGAACGAAGAAACGATGCTGAGGATCAGCGAAATACCCGCGATGACGATGATGATCTTCAGGATGTTGGAGCCCTTGGTGCTGACGTCGCCTCTGTTGAGCTGATCAGCCAGCTTGATGATACCGCTGATGATGAAGATGGTCACGAACAGAGTCATCAGATTACCAACGGAAACGCACAGACTGGAAACAACGGGAGCGGATCTTACAAAGAAGCCACCGATAATCGGAACGACGATGCCGATGATCAGGCAAACCAAAGCGGACTTGAAGCTGTCCTCATCATTCTTTGCGTTGACGATACCGACGATCTGCATAATGAAAGCGATCAGCGCCAGAACACCATAACCAATAAAGAAAATCAAAGCAATGCCCATCTGACCGAGAGCCGCTGCCGCGCCGGCATTACTGCCCTTTGTCAGAAGAGCGGTCGCGCCGCCGGAAATAAAGATCAGACCACCGATGACCGCGCAAACAGTGCCGATCAACTGTAAAATCTGTGCGGTGAAAATTCTCTTCACACCTTTTGCTGCATTAGGAAATCTCATGTAACAATTCTCCTTTTTTGAATATTATTCACTATGTGTTCAGTGAATTTACAAATATTATAGCACAGAAAAACTAAATTGTCACTACTTATTTTATCTTTTTTTATCAGTTTTAAATAGTTTGCTCTCAACATAACAAAGCGCTGCTAAGCATAATAACAGTCTTATGCTCCGTTTCTTGATAATAATCACATTCATTCTATTGACGATATATCATATATTGTGGTATATTTTGTAAGTAGAAAACCATCATTTCGATCGTCCGAATGATAAAAGGGAGAACGATATGGAAGAAAAACAACAAGCACTCCGAGGGCTCACTACCGCGGAGGTTGAGCAACGTGTTCGTGACGGCAAGGTCAACATTGCAACGACCGTCAAGACAAAATCCATCAAACGGATCTTCATCGACAACATCTGCACCGTGTTCAACGGGATCAACGTCCTGCTGTTCGTCCTGCTACTGCTCGTCGGCTCGTACAAAAACCTGCTGTTCATCGGCGTCGTGTTGTTCAACACCGTCATCGGTATCGTGCAGGAGATCCGCTCCAAGCAGAGTGTGGACAAGCTCACGATCCTCACCGAAAGCAAGCTGACCGTCCTGCGCGACGGCAAGGAGGTACAGCTGAGCAAGGATGAGCTCGTGCTCGACGATATCATCCTGCTCACAAGAGGCAATCAGGTGCCCGCCGACTGTATCCTCATCGACGGCGAATGTAACGCGAATGAAAGCCTGCTCACCGGCGAATCCGACCTGATCCCCAAAAAGCCCGGTGATGAGCTCCTCTCGGGCAGCTTTATCGCCGCGGGCAACTGCTACTGCCGCGTCAACCGCGTCGGCGCCGACAGCTACGCCTCCAAGATCAACAACGAGGCAAAGTATCTCAAAAAGAATAACTCGCAGATCCTGCAATCCTTCAAGACCATCATCAAGATCTGTTCCTTCATCATCTTCCCCGTCGGTATTCTGATGTTTATGATGAAGTATTTTGTACAGCATCAGGAGCTGACTGACACCGTCGTATCCACTGTCGGCGCACTGGTCGGTATGATCCCCGGCGGCATGATTCTGCTCACCTCGGGCGTGCTGGCGGTATCGGTCATCCGCCTGGCGAAGAAGAAGGTGCTGGTCAACGAGATGTACTGTATCGAGACGCTCGCGCGCGTCGACGTCATCTGTCTGGACAAGACCGGTACCCTGACCGCCGAGATCATGAATGTGCATGACGTCATCCCGATCGACTGTGACCGCGACGAGATCATGACGGCGCTGTCATCCATCGCCTCGGTCGACGAGGTCAACGCCACCGCGGAGGCAGTCCACAAATATACCGAGAATATCGAGCCGCTCTCATGCAGGGGCTTTACCCCCTTCTCGTCCGAAACCAAATGGTCGGGCGGTAACTTTGAAAACGGCAGAACCTATATCATGGGCGCGGCGGAATTTGTATTTTCCGATAAAGAAAAATACGAGAAAGTATTTCAAGCCATCGCAAACGTACATGATACCGTCCGTATCCTCGTTTTAGCGAGATCCTCCAACCCCATCGAGGATAAAAAACTCCCCAAGGAGCTTCAACCGATGGCGCTGGTACTGATCAAGGATCAGCTCCGCGACAATGTACAGGATACCGTCAACTACTTTAAGGAACAGGGCGTCACCCTCAAGGTCATCTCCGGTGACAGCGTCAAGACCGTTCAGAATATCGCCAAGGACTGCGGTATCGCGGGCGCGGAAAATGCCGTCGATATGTCCACCGTCACCACCGATGAAGAATTAGCTAAGGTCGCCGAGCGCTGTAACGTATTCGGCAGAGTCACACCCGCTCAGAAGAAAAAGCTGTTGATCGCGCTCAAGAAAAACGGTCACAAGGTCGCAATGACGGGCGACGGCGTCAATGACGTTCTGGCGCTCAAAGAAGCGGACTGCTCCATTGCGATGGCGGCAGGCAGCGAGGCGGCACGCAATGTATCACAGCTCGTGCTGGTCAACAACGACTTTGCCGCGATGCCCGACGTCGTTGCGGAAGGCAGAAAGACTATCAACAATATCGAGCGCAGCTCCTCGCTGTATCTGGTCAAGACCATGTACTCGATCATCCTCTCCGTCTTCTTCCTGTTCTCGCACCACATCTATCCGTTCGAGCCGATCCAGCTCTCCCTGATCGGCGCGCTGACCGTCGGATTCCCGTCCTTTGTACTGGCATTACAGCCGAACAAGAACATCGTCCGCGGCAACTTTACCTTTAATATCATCACGCGCGCGGCGCCCGCATCGATCTGTATCGCGCTGAACATCATTTTGATCACACTGCTCAGCAACACGCTCGGCATCTCACAGGCAGAGCTCTCCACCATGTCGCTGTACACTACCTCGTTGATCGGACTGCTGCTGATCTTCAGGCTGTGTATTCCGTTCAACGCCCTGCGCGGCACGATGCTCGCGCTCAGCACAGCGGGACTGATCCTTGCAATAAGCATATTCGGCAGCTTCTTCAAGATCGTACCGCTCACCCAAAACGCGATGATCCTGCAGATCGCCACAGCCGTCGGCATGACCATCCTGTTCAATGCGCTGTACAGCATCGCGGACAAGCAGATCGAAAAACGCAAGCTCGAACCTCAGAAAGTAACAGCATAGCAGCAACACTACTATCCCCTGCCATATGGCTAATATCATTAAGTTAAGAAATTGTATCTCGCTTAGCTCGATCAATTGATACAATCCCTCAGTCTCCGTTCGGAGACAGCTCCCTTTACCAAAGGGAGCCTCTTAACTCATGGTATTGTGTCATACGGCAGGGGATTTTTCTTTTGCAGAAAATAAAAACTTTTTTCAAAAAAATTCGATTTGTCCCGACTTTTGTCACACTCTTGTCATAGTGGGTCTGTTATACTTTAGTCACAGTCAAAGAGAAAAGCCGAGGCACGAAGCCCTCGGATAACGACGGACGAGGACTGAGCTGTGAAGTCGCGACGAGCGACGGAACAGATCAGACGAGTAGGAGTTATACGAGGATCAGCGCAGTGCAACGAGGCTGGACAGGGAACACAATTAAAACCCGAAACAAAATCTAAACTAACGACTGAATCAAGGAGGTACACAAAATGACTAACAACAGAATGAACAACAACTATAACAGAAACGCTGATTACAATAACGATAACAGAACAAAGATCTATTACGACGCCAGTTCCGATCGCAGAATAAGCGATGAGCGCACAAGACGCAATATCGAAAGACCCACCGAGGAAGCCAGAGCTTACACCCAATCCAAGAGAAGAAAGCAGAATGTCCTGCTCTCATCCGCGGCACTCGCGCTGGTCGCGGCGATCGCGGTAGGCACCATGGCATTCGCCGGTGTGTTCAACCCCAAGACAAAGACCGCCGACACCGCACCGACAGTCGTCAGCGCGACGGTCGACAAGGGCGCTAACAAGGCGGCACAGACCGCTAAGCAGGCGACTCCGCAAACAGAAACCAAGCAGAACACCACTGCTGTAAAGCCCGCGCAGAACACCACACAGAATACCGCTCAGAACAAAAGCACCACACAGACAGCTCAGACAAGCAACAAACAGAACACCACTCAGACTGCGCAGTCTCAGCAGACCGCAAAAGAGCAGACCACGAGCACCCAGACTCAGAAGAGCGAAGATAAGATCGAGAACGTCAACGGCGAGCGCGTTTACAAGGACACCAAGCGTCAGGCTCCCGAAAAGACCGGTACTCCCGCTCACTACTACGCCAACGGCAAAACATCCTACGGCTTCAACTGGGATTACAACGCGGACAACTCCAACTTCGTTGTCAAGTGCGACTACAACTTCAACCAGCAGCAGTATGACTTCACCTTCTACGGCTCGACTCCCGGTACCTCTCACGTCACCCTGTACTACTACACCTCCGACACCAACAAGGTACCCGTCAACCTGACCGTGACCGTCGACAGCAATCTGAATGTCACTGTCGGCTAAATCACAAGAATTATGCTAACAACACTTTCTCCACATATTTGAATTGTGTTCATCATAAAAACCTCACTTCAGCCAAAGCCATCCTTTACGGGATGGCTTTGGTGCTTCTACGCAAAAACCGACCGGGATATACCCGATCTGTTGAAAAGACTATCAATTGTCATTCTGAGAGCTTGCTCGAAGAATCTTACAGCGCTTGATATTTCAAGCGCTTCGCAATGACATTTAGTTGAGATTCCCACGTCGTAACCCTTGGTTACTCCTCGGAATGACGATTCATCATTGTCAAAAAATCTTATGCAGGAAGTTGTAGAAGCACTGACGCCAGAAAGTTTCATCATGGCCGAAGCCATCGACATAATCCGTCTGGCTCTTCACGCCCATGTCGTTGAGCTGATCGCGGTAATAGAGCGTGCAGTCGATGTTCCACGGATCCTCGGAACCGACCGTCATATAGAGATAATACGGCATATTCTCCGCTGTCGGTTGAGGGAACTTTTCAAACACAGGCGTATTCCAGAAGGTGCCCTTATAATACTTGGTCGGGATCACGCCCGTATCGGGAGCGAACGCGCCGATATAACCGAACTTATCGAGCCACTGAAACCCCGTACAGAGTGACTTTGCGCCGCCCTCGGACATACCCGCGATCGCGGTGTTCTCTCTGCCGGTCTTGACCGCATAGGTCTTTTCGATGAAAGGCATCAGATCGACCGCTGTTTCTTCGATTGCCTTGTCATAGATAAAACGGAGCTCCTCCTCCGACTTGCTTTCTTTATCGGCGAGCTTGTCGGTGTACATATCCATGCCGACGAGGATCTGCGGCACAGTCAAGCCGTCATGCAACATATTGCCGTAGAGCAGCATCAGATAGGAATCGGTGTCGAGATGGGCGTTATGATCGCCGCCGAAGCCGTGATACACATAGGTGACGGGATAGCTCTTGCTCTCGTCATAGCCCGCGGGGAGCAGGACATTCACCTGCTTATTATCCCCGGCGACGGTCGAATAATAGGTCACATCTTTTTGCAGGGTGCCGTAATCGACGCCGTCGCGCTTCTCAAACATGGAATCAGGGATATCATAGCGGTTTTCTTCCGCATAGGGATCATACGATTGGTTGGCGGTATCGCGGGTCGCCATAGGTGCGGTCGTTTCGCTCGATGCCGATGTGTTTTCGGTTTCATTTACAGTCTTGTTTTGGTTGGAGCAAGCGGTCATCAGCATCATGCAGACCAGTAATAACGCCGCCGCTGTCATCGTCAGTTTTTTCATGTTGTACCTCCTGTATGGTTTGGTTGAGATTGCCACTCGTCGTCGCTCGCCGTACTCGCTGAGAGCAGTCAGGTATGACTACTCTCGTGCTTGTGTGGCAGCTCCTCCTCTCCCCAAAAAGCAGGGGCTTTTGGGGGTCCCTTAAAACTCTTCGCAATGACAATTAATAAGAAAGGGAGATCGAAATATCTCCGTTGGATAATAACGCGGTGAGCTCATCCTGCGATTTGTCGGTGATGTGTCCGAGGCGTGTATATGCCCACGAGTTGGAGCCGTAGAACACGACTATCTGATTACCCGAATAGAGTACGATATCGCCCGAATGCGTAGTCGTCTGTACATCGTTTCGCGGCAGGGTCGTGCCGATCGATCCGAACTGCTCAAAGCCGCCGTACATCGACATGGGGATGGTAAGGATCTGATCGCGGCAATACTCCTTCAGCGCCGTGACAGCCTCGTTATCCTCCCACGCAACTGTGACCGGTGTACCGTCAATCGTCATCATCAATACCGGAGCCTCCGTCTCAGTCGGCTGCTGTGCTTGTTCCTCGACAGGGAACCGACTGATTATCCCGGAGAGCCGACGTTGGATCAGCGTCGCGTCAATCACGGACAACTCATCGTCACCGGAGACGATAGCAGCTTTTCTGTTTTCTTCCGGAATCAGCGGGTTCACCCCGACTAAATGTCTTTGAATACGGGTAGCGTCAATGATCGTGATCTCACCGTCGCCGTCCGCGTCACCATATAGGATCGTGTTTTGTGTTGATACTGTTTCGTTGGACTCCGCATTGGCGCCGACAAACAATACCGAAAGCAGCATCAGGACTGTTATGGTAATGGTGATCATCTTTTTCATCATCATACCTCCGCTGTTATACAAAACTGATCGCTATGGTTGTATCACCGTTGGCAAGTAACGCAGTGAGCTCATCCTGCGATTTGTCGGTGATGCGGCCGAGGCGCGTATATGCCCACGAGTTGGAGCCGTAGAACACAACGATCTGATCACCCGAATAGAGCATGATATCGCCCGACTGCGCGGTCGTCTGCACATCGTTTTGCGGCAGGCTCGTGCCGATGGAGCCGACCTGCTCAAAACCGCCGTACATTGACGTAGGAATGGTCAGGATCTGATCGCGGCAGTATTCCTTGAGCGCCGCAACAGCGTCGTTATCCTCCCACGCGACCGCGACAGGGGTATCCCCTATCTTCATCTCGAGCACCTTTTCCGGCGCAGCTTCCTCGACCTGCGGCGGCTGTGTTGCCGGTTGCGGCGCGGCGGTTGCGGGAGGCGCTTGTGTCGCGGGAGCCTGCGTTGCGGCAGCGGTTGCCGGTTGGGCGGGCGCCTCAGTCGCCGCGGTCGGTTGTTGGGTCGCGCTCACGGTGTCCTTTGTCGCCTCGGAGGGAGCGGTATCGTTCGCTTTTCCGCACCCCGCCAAGGCTGCTATCATGATGACGCACAACAGTGTGCATATCTGTTTTTTCATATCGTTCACCCCTGTGTTTCTATGGTTTTGATGAACTTAGCCGGTACGCCGCCGACTACAGTATTCGGCTCGACGTCTCTATTGACGACCGCGCCCGCCGCGATGACGGCGCCGTCGCCGATCGTGACCCCCGGCAGGATGGTCACATTCGCGCCGATCCAGACCTTACTGCCGATCTTGACAGGCTTCGGTAACAGATTCGCGCGCTTGTCGGGATCCATTTGATGGTTCAGTGTAGCGATCACGGTCTTGGGGCCGATCAAGGTTCCGTCGCCGACGGTGATACCGCCCTGATCCTGGAACTGACACCCCGTGTTGATGAACACATTTTTGCCGAGCGTGGTATTCTTGCCGCAATCCGTGTAAAACGGCGGGAACAGATACGCGCCCTCGGGAAAGGGCTTTCCTGTCAGCTCTTCCATCAATACGCCGATCTCCTCGGGCGTATGATAGGCGTTGTTCAGCTGTGCGGTGATCTTCATCGCCTCGTTGCTGAGCATCGTCATATGCAGATGGACATCACTGCCCGCCTGTACCTCGGCGCCGCTGTCCATGATCCTGATAAATTCCTCTGTATTCATCTTACATCTTCCCGAAAAATTCTTCCATCTTGTCAAAGGGGATGACGTCCACATTGTCGTACAGATCGGTGTGAACCGCGTCGGGGATGATCATCAACTCTTTGTTGTCGGTATATTGGCTGTCTTTGGTCATATTCTCGAACGCGTCCTTGCCGAAATAGCAGGAATGTGCCTTCTCGCCGTGGATGACTAAAACAGCGGAGCGGATCTCGTTGCTGTATTGCAGGATCGGCTGATTCATAAAGGACAGGCTTCCGACGGTGTTCCAGCCCTCATTGGAGTTGAGAGAGCGCTCGTGATAGGCTCTGCCCTTGTAATACTCGCTGTAGTCCTTGACGAAGAACGGCAGATCCTCGGGCACGGGCAGTTCGACACAACCGCCGCCGCGGGAATATTCACCCTTCTTATACTCGGCGGTTCTCAGGTTGTTCAGAGCGGTCTTTTTCTCATAGCGCTGTGCTTCACTGTACTCCGCGTCAAAATAACCGTTGGCGTTGACGCGGGTCATGTCGTACATGGTGGAAACGACCGTCGCCTTGATGCGGGTATCGAGCGCCGCGACGTTCATCGCCATACCGCCCCATCCGCAAATACCGATGATACCGATGCGTTCGGGATCGACCTGATCGTGGCAGGACAGGTAATCGACCGCCGCCTGGAAATCCTCGGTGTTGATATCGGGTGAAGCCATGTATCTCGGCATACCGCCGCTCTCGCCGGTGAAGGACGGATCAAATGCGATCGTCAGAAAACCGCGCTGAGCCATCGTCTGGGCATAAAGTCCCGAGCACTGCTCCTTGACAGCGCCGAACGGACCGCATACCGCGATCGCGGGCAGCTTGCCCTCGGCGTTCTTCGGGATATACAGATCAGCCGCCAAGGTGATGCCGTAACGGTTGATGAAGGTCACCTTGCTGTGATCGACCTTGTCGCTCAGCGGGAAGGTCTTGTCCCAATCCTGTGTCAATTTTAACTCTGCGGTTTTCATCATGATGATCGCTCCTTTTTCTTTGTTGTCCTTATTATAAGCCATAATAGTACAAATAGCAAATACTTATATTAAATAGCTAACTATGCTTTACAAGTATAGTAAAATCGTGTATAATGATCTTAGTATATCAGAACTTATTGAATCGGTTGAGATTGTGAGGAGTTGTCCAAATCTATGATTTGGCTAACAACTCCCACGCAAGGCTCTCCCAAGAAGCGGAGCCATAAGGCGAACGCTGATTGGCTGAGAGCTACTGCCATAACCTTTTATTTAAACTCGCAATAACAAATCATATATGAGGTGAGCGTATGGAATTTCGTGTGTTACAATACTTTTTGGCAGTGACAAGAGAGGGCAATATCTCTGCGGCGGCACAATCACTGCATCTCTCTCAGCCGTCATTATCGCGCCAGCTCAAGGAGCTGGAAGAGGAACTCGGCGTCACCCTGTTCCTCCGCGGCAGAAGGCGGATTGAGCTGACCGAAGAAGGGCTGATCCTGCGCAAGCGCGCGAGCGAGATGATGCAGCTGATGGAGCTGACCGAGAGTGAGATCAGCGAGGTCAAAAACGATATCTCCGGCAGTCTGAGTATCGGCGCGGGTGAATCGCGCTCCATGCGGCGCGTCACGGCGGTGTTCAAACACCTCAAGGATGAATACCCCAATATCAGGCTGAACGTCGTCAGCGGCGACACCGAGGATCTGCAGGACCGTCTTGACCGCGGACTGCTCGACTTCGCGCTGATCTTCACCGATTTTGACAAAGAAACCTATCATTATCTGACCTTGGACGAGAAAGAGATCTTCGGCGTGATCATGCGCAAGGACTGTGATTTGGCGGAGAAAGAGGTGATCGCCATCAAGGACTTGTACCACAGACCCCTGATCGTCTCGCGCGCGAACGGATTACAGCTCTTCAACAGCGCACAGGTCAGGCATTTGCAGATCGCCGCCACCTACAACCTGCTTTATAACGCGTCCCTGATGGTGGAGGACGGCATCGGATGCGCGATATCCTTCGACAAGCTGGTGGACACCTCGGAAAGCTCGCCGCTGTGTTTCAGACCCCTCTCCCCTGAGATCTCCGTGCGTCCGACGCTGATCTGGAAACGGGATCAAAAGCTGTCGATTGTCTCTCAGCTATTCATCGACAGGCTCAGCAGCAAGATTTAAAATTTTTCACGTTGCAACCGATCATCGGTTAAGATCGGCACGGAGCGAACCACACGTGTTCAGCACCGCGATGAATGTTTGGAATAGAAAAAGAACTTGCCGTGTGACAAGTTCTTTTTTCTTTATGATATCATTGTTCAGTTGCTTTTGAACGGCTCTATCCCCGCCATATGCAGCGGCTCCTTGCGGAACACTTCGAAGTTGATCCCGACGGAGGAAAGCTCCTTGAGGAAGAGTTCGATGAATCGATCCGCCTTGAAAGTCTGCGAGATCGACAATACAAAGTTGTGATTATTACAGAAGATCTCGCAGGAGATATCCGATACCCCCGGCTCCGCGATCGCGTACACCGCGTCGATATACGGATCGGTCGACCCAAAGGAACGGCTGTTGACGTAGGACACCGTAAAGCTCCAGCGCATACTTCCCGCGGACTTCGCGACCGCGCCCAGCTTGACCTCCAGCGGGAGCTGACTCAGCTTTTCGTAAGTCAATTTCCTGTTCTTTACCGCCCAAAGAGCATTCTCCGGCTGTGCCTGCAGCATCATCTGCCCGCGCGCTACCGTACACGACTTCATCAGATCATCCAATGATCTGTTCTTCGGAAAATCCAACTCAACGACATTCGCATACATACGATAGTTGTCATAAGAGCCTAACATCGCCTTGTAGTCGATCGCGACAGCTACGCTGACCGTCTTATCGTTTTCGGGCGCGTACTTTCCGGCGACTCTCGCCAACAGCACCGCGATCATCGCGTTCGGGCTGCCGTCATAATCCCTGCAATAACGGATCAGCTCCGACTCCGCAATTTTGATACAATGGAGCTGCTGCTCGTTATCCTCTCCGTCTTTGACCCGATAAAAATCCTCGATAGGCGATTTGGTGTACATCGGCGCCTTTGCCCCGTCAACATCCAGACCGGCAAAGGGATTGCCTGTCTCAGTCTCCGGGATCACATCCCCCGGCAAGCGGATACCGTCGGGATCAAGCGCGAGACCCGTCTTGCGGCACAGATAAAGATACACCGTACTCTTGATATACGGCATCACGCCCGCGCCGTCGGAGAGCGCGTGTGACATCTCCATCGCCATTCTCGATCCCTCATACTTCCATGCCGTCAAATGGTAATTGGACTGAGGCGAATTAAAGTTGATCGGATCCCATGTGTTGCGCACCGTCATGGGCAGCGGATTGGGCTCGGCAGACAGGTCGTTACCTTCGGCGACCCCCTTGACATAGAAATACGGAAAGCGAACACGAAGCTCCTCCACTACCTCTCGCAGGATCGTGCCGTCGATCGCTTCTTTGAGTTCGACAACCACGCTCATGGTGTTGGGGTGTTCGGGTGTACTCATGTACAGCATCGGATCATAGAATTCACTCATCTTTGGGATCTCCTTTCTGTTTGTTTGATTATACCGTAACGATCGGTTATCGTCAAGGTTATTATCGATATACGCCATCGAAAACACGGAGCTTGATTTCATGCCGATATTCAATTTGGCACTTATCTTTGATCTTCCGAAAAAGCAGAAAAAACAGTTGCAAATATCCTTTTTTCCGTATATACTGGTTGAAGCAAATGTTTTTTGGCAAGCTGACGGAATAGTATTCAAGTAAGACGAGCAGCAAAAAGTATGCACGATCGCCTTAAGTGACAGATACAGGAGGAAACTATGCCGAAAAAAACAATAAGAGAGATGAGCGATGCTGAGAGAAAGCGTCATTCTCTGGCGAGGAAAGCCTTCAGAAGTACAATCTTGGGCGCGCTTGTACTGGGGTTTGCCGCTTTGATCATCGGACTGGGGATATACACCTACACGCTGATACATCAATACATCACAGAAGCATTCAATCTCTCCAAAAGCGCCGTGGCGATCATGCACGAGATCGTCGACACAGAACCGCTGTCAAAGGATGTTCTCACAGCCTATCGCGAACAATCCGAATCCGAGCGAGAGCAATCGGGCACACCTGAATACCGCGAACGCTTTGCTCACTTTACCGAACGCGAGGACTATCGATCGATCCACAGGGTTCTCAGGGATCTGGCGGAAGCGATCGAAGTCGACGCGCTGTATATGGCGATGTACGACCGCGAAACCAACGCGCTGGTCTATATCGTGGATCAGGACGAAAATCCCGAAACCGTCGTCATGCCTTGCGACTGGGATCCGGTCACCAAGGAAGGTTTGGAACACTTTCTTGACTGGGACGGAGAGGGCGAGCTCTATCTGATCGAAAACACGCCCAATTACGGATTGCTGTGCACAAGCGGCATGCCGATCAAAAACGCGGAAGGCGAAACCGTCGCGTTTATTCTCACCGATATATCATTCTCCAACGTCGCGAACAGCATGAGGGAATTTTTGATCCTTTATGTCACGTGTATGCTGATTCTGATCATCCTCGTCGCTTTTCTGATGGCGCGACACACCAGAAAAACACAGGTGGAGCCGATCAACAGCATTACCGAAGCGGCTGAAAACTATGTAAAAGATCGCCTCAACGGTGAAAAGGAGACCGAGCATTTCTCCAAGCTGAATATCCATACCCGCGATGAGATCGAGAATCTGAGCCTGATCATGGCGGATATGGAACATGAGCTGCGGGATTATGAAGAACAGATCACCAAGATCACTGCCCATAAACAGCAGATGCTTGCCGAGATGACGCTCGCTTCAAAAATACAGAATAATATGCTGCCGAAATCCTTCCCGGCATTTCCCGGTCGGAGCGATTTTGACATTTATGCTTCTATGGATCCCGCAAGGGACATCGGAGGCGACTTCTACGACTATTTCCTGATCGACGACGATCATCTCTGTCTGACGATCGCCGATGTTTCCGGCAAGGGGATCCCCGCGGCACTGTTTATGATGGCGTCTAAGATCATTCTGGCTAACAGCGCCAAGCTGGGCAAATCTCCCGCGCAGATCCTGACCAACGCCAACGCCACGATCCGCGCCAACAACCAGGAGGATATGTTTATAACGGTATGGTTGGGTATTCTCGAGCTCTCCACCGGCAAACTGACCGCCGCCAACGCGGGGCACGAATTACCCGCGCTGATGCAGAACAGGAGAGGATTCAGGCTGTTTAAGGACAGTCACGGCTTTGTCCTCGGCGGCATGGACGGTATACAGTATAAGGAATATGAGATCCGGATGAGACCGGGCGCGAAACTGTTCCTCTACACAGACGGCGTTCCCGAGGCGACCGGCGCCAACGGAGAGCTGTTCGGCACAAAGCGTATGGTTGCCGCGCTCAACAGCGATCCCTCTGTCTCTCCCGAGCAAATAGTGAAAAATATTCGCACCGCTGTTGACGACTTTGTCAAGGACGCAGAGCAGTTCGACGACTTAACGATGCTATGCATCGAATACAAAGGCGATCATTCCGAATGATACGACTCGTAATCTACATTAATACATCAGCATACGAGCAGAAGGCTTCTGTTTTGAGCCTTCTGCTCGTTCATATTTTATTGATTTTTATTTCAAAAACCGTTAATGTTTCTATCATTAACTGTTCACGTGGGGGGAATAGACTATGGTTGTACAAAAGAAAAGTACAAATAATCCCGAGGAGGAATCACCATGTATAATCAATATTACGACTCATATGACAAAACCCCCGAAAACCAAAGACCGGAAGCAACAGGATCTCAGTCGGAAAACCATCAGGAGGTATTCCGCTGGCACTCCTACTATGCGCCGCAGCATACCCATCACACAGCGCCTGTGAATCGCTCATCTGAGCCAGAGCCCAAGGTCAAAAAGCAGAAAGGCAGGATGTCGACCGGCGCTGTTGCCGCAATCCTTGTATTATGCGTCCTGCTCTCAGGCGCCGCAGGCTTCGGCGGCAGCTACTTGTTCTCACAGATGAACGCGTCATCCGGCGATTCGGCGATCCAGATCAACAAAGCGAATGTCGACAACGTCGTCAAAACATCCGCGGAACAGACCGAGAAAAGCACGAACGAGATCGTCAGCGAGGTCGCCGATTCGGTGGTCGAGATCACCGTTGAGGTCGTGCAGACAGATATGTTCTATGGTGAGCAGACCGCCGAGGGCGCAGGCTCCGGCGTGATCATCAGCGAGGACGGCTATATCCTCACCAACAACCATGTCGCGGGCGACGCGTCCAAGATCACCGTAACGCTCCGCTCCGGCGAGAGCTATGACGCAAAGCTGATCGGCACCGACGCGGATCTGGATATCGCTCTGATCAAGATCGACGCAAGCGGTCTTTGCGCGGCTCCCGTAGGCGATTCGTCCACCGTCAGCGCGGGCGACAAGTCCGTCATCATCGGCAATCCGCTGGGCACCTTAGGCGGCTCCGTGACCGAAGGCATCATCTCCGCTGTAGACCGTGAGCTCGAGATCGACGGCAGGACCATGCACCTGATGCAGACGGACGCGGCGGTCAACCCCGGCAACTCCGGCGGCGGTATGTTCAACAGCCAGGGCGAGCTGGTCGGTATCGTGGTCGCGAAATCAGCCGGCGATTCAACCGGCAGCACGATTGATAACATCGGCTTTGTCATCCCGATCAACAGCGCGCTGGATATCCTCGGCGACCTCAAGCAGTACGGTTATGTACGCGGCAAGGCGTATACCGGCATGGCTTACAGCGAGGGCAGCAGCGGCGGAATGTACGCACAGTATTTCGGCTACGGCGGCACATCGGACGGCGTATATATCGCATCGATCAAGTCCGGCTCCAACGCGGCTAAGGCGGGATTCAGCGTAGGCGATCGCGTGGTCTCTGTCGACGGCAACGCCGTGAATACCGTCAGCGACCTTAAGAAGATCATCACCGATCATTCCGTAGGCGATACCGTCAGCTTTGAGCTCGAACGCGGCGGCCGCACCGGCACCATCGAACTCACGCTTGAGGAATATGTTCCGACCGCCTCGGCATGATATTCTTTGATCAAGACATCATCTCCTTACGATTTTCATAAAGATTTTCCCTTTCAACAGCAGGCAGTCTGCATCACGCAGGCTGCCTGTTTGTTATAACGGTTCATTGATTAACTCGCTGATAATGATATGCGGATAATTGCCGGATCGCTCTGTCAGAAAAACGGTACCGGCTATGTCGACTGTATGATCAGCCCCGATCTCGACGGAAAAAGCAATACAATTCAAAAACCACCGGCTACACGAAATAGTCGGTGGTTTTAATTTGGTAATGCTTGTTCGGCAGTCGTCAGACTGCGATGCATAATCCCCGAAAGTGTTCAGGATGATGCTGTTTTCATGTCGATGCCGGTCGCCTATATTACCAGATCGACCTCATCCTCGCTATCATCGGAATAGATATAATTGCCCTTTCTCTCCTCTAATACCGGTTGGGGCTCCGGGAACTGAAAGCTGAACGCCGTTCCCGCAAAGCCGACCAAATACAGCGCTCTGCTGACCAGCGTGAGCTTCAGGCTCAGCTCGATATTCGCGTGATATTTGAGCAACAACACACAATCCATCACAAAGCACACGACAAACAGGACGATCACAACGGACATCAGAACGGTCTCCCGTTTGAGAAGCGTATTTTTTGCCAAATTAGCTCTGGGCATCAGATATCCGAAAATCAGCAACAGCGTGCCGAGCTGGGACAAAAAATAGATTGCGCCATCCAAAACAGACGGAGTATTGCCAAGGCTCAACATATTGAATATCACGGGCAGGTTGATCAGCTTGACGACAAACAACAGCAGCAGTCCGACCACCATCAACACCGCATGGACAGCCCAGCATCTCTCGTTATGAAATATCGCGAGGATCGACGCGACGGTAATCAACACATATATTCCGATACCGATCAGTCTGCCGACCCTGCTTTGTTCTATGTGGATCGCCAAATACACCTGATACGCGGTGAACAGTATAAACGACAGCGCGACGATCAGCCTGACCACCATCTGGAATACTTTGTTCTGTAAAAATGATTCTTGCATAAGTCAAACTCCTTGATGCAGGTATTCAATAAACGACAGCGAATACTGTATTTTGATTGATAGTTGTATGAATCGGTGTTTCGCCCGAGGTAATGATGATCCTCCGCTTCAAGCCGTGTGATGTTCATGATCGCACGCTCATATGCTTCTTTGTTCAGTCATTGATATCCTTTCAGGCATACTCAGGATGTCAAGCAAAACTTGTATATACGATCACCTTATCTTCCGCTTGCAGCGAAACATCGATCTCAGACAGATCACCGCTGAAGATGACAGTTTCACCGCCGGTTTTTACATAGCCGAGAACCAGCGCGGGGCGGTGCTGATCCGACTTAACAGACGCTTCAAACACGGCGCGTACCAGATCATAAGCCGTACACGCGGCAGGGATCTCGCGGAAGAAGGACGAGACCTTTTTCAGCTGCGGCTTTCTGCTTTCACCGTTCGGCTGATCCGCGGAATAACGCAGCAAGCCCTTATAGAAATCATAGATCGACTCCTTCTCCCCCATTTGTGTGATGATATTACCCGTAAAGCGGTTGCTGATCACCGCTTCGACATGACGGTAGCCCTTTACGATATCATAATGACCCGGGTCGGTGATCTCAACGATCGTTTTCACCCTGTTTTCATCATAAGAGGGGTTTTTGCGGAGCGTTTCACGGATGAAGTCCTGAATATAAACCAAATACATCAAGGCTGAGGAATCGGCGTTTTCATCAAGCTCCGTGTCGTCGGAGAGGATCAGGATGCTCGTTTCCTCCGGTACGTTGAACAGCAGGCGATCCAATATTTCGATGGTCTTATCGATATGATACATATCCAGTTCGGCGACCTCTTCCACAAAAGGATAGCGTTTGTATTGATCCATCCGCTTGAGGCTGTCGGCTTCATCGATCACGGTGACCTTCAAGTCGGTTTGCCGATCGCCGCTCTGACATGACAGGTAGGCTTCGTAACAGCTCATGATCTCTTCGATCTTGCTGTTGTGCCCTATCATGATCACGCGTTTGCACTCACTCTGCGGGGGGTTCAGCGCAACCGTACAGCCCGGGTTTTTGCGCTCACGCGTTTTGTTGATATCCTTCTGACTGTCCGCCGCAAAGCAGAACCAGCTCTCGCCGTTATGGGTGAGCATGGTGAGCGGAATGGCGTTTTCGTGCGTCGCGAGATAATCCCGCATATAACCGATCTCATCCTCTGTCCGAACAGGCTTGGTATAGAACGCCGCTCCCTTGTTGGAGAACAGATCGTCGTATACATACGTCAGCTCCGGCGTGATGGATAACTGAGCCAACAGCTGACCGAGGAATTCTTCGACGTAAAACATCACGATATTGCAGTTTTCGCCGAGATTTTTGGCGTTGATGATACGCTGAACGATATCATACGTCCACGGATCGGTGATCTCGACGATGATATTCTGATGATGCGCGGCATTGCCTGCCGACACGATATCCGCTGCCTGCATCAGAGCCTTGACTGCCTGAGGATTGCCCTCCTCCGATCGGTTGCCGTCCTCGTCGACTGAATCCGACGGGTCGTTGCACAGGATCATGACAGCCTTCGCCAGATCGATCCTGATATCCTTGAGCTGTGTTTGAGAGAAGATATTGCCTTCGATGACAATAAAGGTAACGTTGTTGCCGAGCTTGTTATTTCTGAGATACCGCCAGCGGGCAAAAAAGCTCATGGCGTCAGCTTTTTTATAGACTGCCTCATTCTCTTTTTCAATCGTCAGACGGAGTCTGTCCTCGATATCCTTTTTGATCTCGTCACTGCCCGACTGAACCAGTGCCACAACGGTTTCCTTATTATCGCTGTAGAGCAGATCGGTGACGATCTCGGACGCCCGCGCGTTCCAATTCAGGATGACAGTGTGATCGGACAGATACAGCCGCGTATTGCCCGCACTCGCTTTTTCGATAAAATCATTGACAATATTGGTCAAATAACCGATCACCGCTCCGGTGAAGGTAATCATGCCGATGATGATGACCGCCAGACAGGTCAGGGTCAACGCAACGCCCGTGGTGCCGATATCCTTGATGACTGCCTCGATACATCCCGCGTCAAGGATCATCGTCACCGTATAATAGGCGGCGTGGAAGAAATTCATCTTCTCGGTACCCTGCAGAGAAAGAGAACTGATGATCGCGGCGGATGCGGCGATAAACAGCACGTTGAACAGGATGATCAAAACCAATACCACGCGTTTCGGATGCTTGGCAACCTGAATGCTCAGCCATTCTCTGATTTTCATCTTACAAACCTCCTGCAATGATTGATAATAATCAGAATGATAAATCAAGAATCATTGTACATCCTATCAGAAAAAATTGCAAGTAATCGGCTGTTTTTCATTTGATCCGGTATTATGTATCTTTGTTTTATAATAAAAAAGCCCGCTTAAAAGCGGACTATTACGTTATCAACAGACAATTTAAGCCAACCCGGTTTAGTCTTAACAAAGACATATTTAATAAAAGAACCTCGTT
The DNA here is from genome assembly GCA_020624805.1 of bacterium. Classification (GTDB taxonomy): domain Bacteria; phylum Bacillota; class Clostridia; order Oscillospirales; family Acutalibacteraceae; genus Ruminococcoides. Next base: position 23,583 of record JAHKVW010000112.1, read on the forward strand.
ATCAGATGTTGGCATCGTGATACACGTATCTCCTATTTTCACACTCCGTCGCAGGAGCACTATCTTCGGCACGACAGAGCAAAACTTACGTGTTCGGAATGGGAACGAGTGGATCCCCAGCGTCATCAACAGACTTTTAAATGGGAGTATTCTATCGGCTGCTGAGATGACCCTATTAAAGACGAGTTTAATAAATAAAAGAACCTCATTATCAGGTGTTGGCATCTTCCTATTTTCACACTCCGTCGCCAGAGCACTATCTTCGGCACTACAGGGCTTAACTTCCGTGTTCGGGATGGGAACGGGTGGACC
>JAHKVW010000113.1 GCA_020624805.1 bacterium
AAGATCAAGCTGACCAACAGCTATCTGCTCAACGGCGGCGTCGTAGAGAATTACACGCTGGGCAAGGAGCTGACCTTCACCGAGGATGAGACCGCCGCTATGTACTGCAAATCCGGCTTCGGTCACACCAACGGTTGGCGCACCATCATCAACGGCAAAACCGCCCAGATGGAGATCCCGCTCGACGATCTGCCCGGCAACCTCACCGATCTGCACGCATATTTCAATGTGCTCAATGTCTACGAGGAGACCGACTGTGTGATCACCGCCAACGACGTGACCGTCTACACCGGCAGACTCGGCAACGACGCCCGCAACCACGGTCTGAACTTCCTGATCCCCACCGATGTGATCGGCAGAGACAAGACCATTCGCCTTACCTTCACCTTCCCCGAGCTGTACGAGGACACCGACGTCATGGCGCTGACCTCCTTCAAGATCTACAAGCAGTGAGCACGGACGCGTGCGTCTGTGTTCCGCCTTATATGATGCGCGCATCTTTATTCCGCCTTCTATGACGCTTGTGATCAACGGAATTGCATCAACGGCGGGGCATAACAACATTGAAACGGAGCAGTACTCTCTCGATCAAATCAACTTAATATTGTAATCAAAAACTAACGTCCGTAACTCTTTGATGAGTTGCGGACGTTTTTATGATGTATTGTAATATGGTGGGTACAGATTCTCTGTGACATTGTATGATTATTCGGTTTGTCTGTGTAGGGACGAGCATTGCTCGTCCGCGTGATAGTAACGATTGTTCCCTATCTATGGTTTTCGATCATCGCAACGCACGTCATTCTCGGACGATCCATGATCGTCCCTACGGAAACAGGAATATGCATTGCATTGAACCGGAATAATACTTCGGGAGGAGCAAGCCCCTTCCCCTATGGTTCTCTGTAACATTGAGTCGTTCGACAATTCTTCATTCCTAATTTCTCATCAAAAAAGAGCCGCTGCGTTTCCGCAACAGCTCTTCTCAAAGCATTGAATGTTAAAACAGATGCCTGTATGTCACGCCGTTGATGATAGGTGAATCACAATCAGCGTATCCAAAAGGCAGAACAAGGGCACGCGTGCCTTAGGCAAGATGACCCTTCGCCGTGATGACCTCGATGACCTGATCAACGTACTTCTCACAGACCTCGTCTGATCCGGCCTCGACCATCACGCGGATAACGGGCTCGGTGCCGCTCTCGCGGACAAGGATACGACCGTCCTCGCCGAGTTCATCGGCGACCTTCTTGACCGCCGCCTGAACATCGGGATCGTTCTGCGCGTCGGGCTTGCTCTTGACACGGACATTCTTGAGCACCTGCGGATAGAATACGCAGGGAGCCGCCAGCTCGCTCATGGGCTTCTCCTTAGCGAGCATGACCTCCATCATTTTCAGAGAGGTCAGGATGCCGTCGCCGGTAGTGGCGTACTTGCTGAAGATGATATGACCGCTCTGCTCACCGCCGATACGGTTGCCGGTCTGCACCATGTTCTCATAAACATATTTGTCGCCGACCTTGGTCTTTTCATATTCGATGCCGACCTTGTCGAGCGCCTTGTACAGTCCGAAGTTGGACATGATGGTGGTGACGACCTTGTTGTTGAGCAGCTTGCCGCGCTCCTTCATATACAGACCGTAGACATAGAGGATGTGATCGCCGGTGACGACGTTGCCCTTTTCATCTACGCATAAGCAGCGGTCAGCGTCGCCGTCATAGGCGAAGCCGATATCCAGACCCTTTTCGACCACAAACTTCTGTAAGTGCTCGATGTGGGTGGAGCCGCAGTCGGTGTTGATATTATAGCCGTCGGGGCTGTCGTTCATGACGTAGGTCTTGGCGCCCAGCGCGTTGAACACACCCTTGGCGATGCTCCACGCAGCGCCGTTCGCGCAGTCGAGACCTACCTTGACGCCCTTGAAGCTGTACTTACTCATGGAGATCAGGTAGCCGATGTAACGGTTACGACCCTCGACATAGTCAACGGTTCTGCCGATATTCTCGCGCTCAGCGACCGGGATATCGATCTTGCCGTCGATGTATTCCTCGACCTTCAGCAGGGTCTCTTCCTCCATCTTCTCACCGTTGCCGTTGAGCACCTTGATACCGTTGTCATAGAACGGATTGTGAGAGGCGGAGATCATGATACCGCAGTCGAAGTCGTCGATGCGGGTGATGTAAGCAACAGACGGGGTGGTGGTGACGTGCATGATATAAGCGTCAGCGCCGCTTGCCATCAGACCGGTGCACAGCGCGTACTCGAACATATACGAAGAACGTCTGGTATCCTTACCGATCAGCACCTTTGCCTTTTTGCCCTGATTCGCGCCGTAGTACCAGCCGAGGAAACGACCGATCTTGATGGCGTGATCGAAGGTCAGATTCTTGTTCGCTTCACCGCGGAAGCCGTCTGTACCGAAATATTTACCCATGGGAATTACCTCTTTTCTACAATTTCACCGCTGTTTTTCCAAATACAGTTCTCGGGAACAACACCGCGCACACAGGAGGTCGGATAGACGTTAGAGTGTCTGCCGATCACGGTGCCGGGGTTGCATACAGCGTTGCAGCCGACCTCGACATAGTCGCCGAGCATCGCGCCGAATTTCTTGAGTCCGGTCTCGATCTTCACGGTGCCGTTGTGGACGACAACAAGCCGTTTGTCGGACTTGACGTTCGAGGTGATGGAGCCCGCTCCCATGTGGGAGAAGTAGCCCAGGATCGAATCGCCGACATAGTTATAATGCGGGGTCTGAACGTGATCGAAGAGGATGACGTTCTTGAGCTCGGCGGAGTTGCCGACGACGCAGTCAGCGCCGACCAGAGCCGCACCGCGGATAAACGCGCACTGGCGCACCTCGGTGTTCGGTCCGATGATGCAGGGAGCGCCGAGGTAAGCGGAGTCAAAGACCTTGGCAGTCTTGTGCACCCAGACCTGAGGCTCTCTCTCTTCATAGTCATCGCCGAGGGTCTCGCCCAGCGCGATGATCATGTCCTTGATTCCCTTCAACGCCTCCCAGGGATAGGTGAACTGGGAGAGATAGTCCTTTGCGAGCGTATGGTCAAGGTCATATAAATCCTTAATGGTGTACATAGGTTTACAGTCTCTCTTTCTTCTCGATATCGAGGAAGTATTTGTAAGCGCCGACGGTCAGCTCGTCGCAAGCCGCCTCATCGCAGGCGATGATCGCGCCGTTATGCATCTGCAGAGCGGAACAGGTCCACTTGTGGCTGACAGAGCCCTCTACGGTCTCAGCCAGCGCCTTCGCCTTGTTATGGCCGTTGATCAGGATCAGCACTTCCTTACTGTCGGTAACGGTGCCTACGCCGACGCTCAGCGCCTGAGCGGGTACAGCCTCGGGATCGTTGCCGAAGAAGCGGGAGTTGACGATACGGGTGTCGGTGGTCAGGTTGCGAACGCCGGTGCGGGAAGCAAGGCTGGTAAACGGCTCGTTGAACGCGATATGACCGTCAACGCCGATGCCGCCCATGAACAGGTCGATGCCGCCGTAGAGAGCGATTTTCTCTTCATAGCGCGCGCACTCACCCTCGGGATCATCAGTCATGCCGTTGAGGATGTTGATGTTCTCGGGCTTCATGTCGACAAGATGATCAAAGAAATTGTCGTGCATGAAGTACCAGTAGCTCTGGTCATGCTCGTGGGGCAGTCCGAGATATTCGTCCATGTTGAAGGTCACGACATTTTCAAAGCTGACCTCGCCCGCCTTATTCATGCGGACAAGCTCCTTGTAAACTCCGATGGGAGAAGAACCTGTGGGAAGGCCAAGGACGAAAGGACGATTCAAAAGCAGTCCCTTCTTATGGTTGTTGATCTTAGCGGCGATATAGTTCGCAGCCCACTTGCACATCTTATCGTAATTGTCCTGAATTACAACTCTCATAATAATTACCTCCGTAAAATAGTAGGTTTGTATTTTTGATAAAGCGACGAAAAAAACCTCTGTTACAGTGTTGATTCTGCTTTTTCGTTTCCCTCTTACGACACGCTGTACGCAAAATAATTTATGTAAAATACCTTCCGAGTATTACAGAAAGCTGCCCCTTGCAGCCTATGAAGAAACCACCTTGTGCGATCTCAATGAGCTTGCGTATTTGCCGTGGCGGCATCCGCCGAATCTTTCGATAACCGCCAAACCTCGTCAACCTATTACGGTCCCGGCGCTAACAGACCTCTTGACCTCCTTTGAAAGGGCTGTTTTAACATACAGTATATACGGATACACCATACGTTAAAATTTTATCATAAGAGGGTAAAAATGTCAAGAAATCCCTATCGAAACCCTATCGGCATTATGGTGTAAATTTTTTGCTTTGGTGAGCTGTTTTTTATGGAATAATAAATAATGAGGAATTAGGAATGAGGAATGAGGAATTAGGAATGAGGAATTAGGAATTAGGAATTATGGTTACTCGCTTCGCTCAAACATTGCGGCAATCCCTCCGCTTCACTTGCGTTCAGCACCTCCCTTTACCAAAGGGAGGCGAAGGGAAAGCCTATGGCTTTTGAATTGATATAATAGCAACAAACAAAAACGCTCGAGACTCTATTAACAGAGTTTCGAGCGTTACCTGTTTTTTATCAAGTTTTAAGTTAGGCATATAAATGAGTGTGGGCGCCGCCCACCATTAATTCCTCATTCCTAACTCCTAATTCCTAATTACTCGCAGTGTGTTCCGCTTCTTGGACAGCATCTCAATACCCCTTCGGGTTGTTCTTCTGCCAGTTCCAGCTGTCACGGCACATCTCTTCGATGCCGTACTGTGCTGTCCAGTTCAGCCCTTCCTTCGCCTTGGCGGGGTCGGCATAGCACTCGGCGATGTCGCCCGCGCGTCGGGGCTTGATGTCATAAGGGATCTCGATATCGTTGACCTTCATAAAGGCGTTGACGATATCCAGCACACTGTAGCCGACGCCGGTGCCGAGGTTGAAGATCTCGGTGCCCTTGTGCTCCGCGGCATAGTCGATCGCCCTGAGGTGACCCTGTGCCAGATCAACGACGTGGATGTAATCGCGCACACCGGTGCCGTCGTGGGTAGGATAATCGTTGCCGAATACACCGAGGCGCTCGAGCTTGCCGACAGCCACCTGCGTGATATAGGGCATGAGATTATTGGGGATGCCGTTGGGATTCTCACCGATCAGACCGCTCTTGTGCGCGCCGATGGGATTGAAGTAGCGCAGCAGTACTACGCTCAGCTCGGGATCCGCGGCGGCGGCATCGGTCAGGATCTGTTCATTCATGTATTTTGTCCAGCCGTAGGGGTTGGTGCAGGAGGTCGGCATACCCTCTCTGAGCGGCACTTCCTCGGGGATGCCGTAAACGGTCGCCGAGGAGCTGAACACGATATTGTGAACGCCGCGCTTTTTTATCACCTCTAAAAGGGTAAGGCTGGTGTCGATATTGTTGCGGTAATAGCGCACGGGGATGGCGCAGCTCTCGCCTACCGCCTTGAGTCCCGCGAAATGCACCACGGCGTCGAAGCCCTCTCTCTGGAACATCGCGTCCACCGCGGAGCGATCCGCGATGTCCAGCTCATAGAGGATGGGACGGGTGCCGGTAATGGTCTCGATACGGTCGATGACCTTGGGTGAGCTGTTGTCAAAGTTATCGGCGATCACGACCTCATGACCCGCTTCGATCATCTCGACAGCGGTATGGCTGCCGATATATCCGGCGCCGCCGGTCAGCAATACTTTCATGTTAACCTCCTATGTTCGGTGAATGATATCGGGAACCGAAGACGCATTCAACCGCGTTTGATAAAAGCATATACCAATCAGTTTACATTATGATGGAAGGTGTCCACCATGCTTTCGAGCTTCTTGACAGTCGCGTCATTATCGTTGGTCTCGACGATCTCATGCAGCTCGTCAAGCTGTCGGTTCAGCTTTTCGGGATCGGTTTCGATCTGGTTGCCGATGAAGATCTTCTTGTTATCGGTCTTTTGCAGACCCTCTTCGTCCATCAACAGCTCCTCATAGAGCTTTTCGCCTGGCCGTAAGCCGGTGAACTTGATCTCCACATCACGATACGGCACCTTGCCGTACATGCGGATCAGGTTCTCGGCGAGGGTGGTGATCTTGACGGGATCGCCCATATCGAGCACGAAGATCTCGCCGCCGTTGGCGATCGCGCCGGCTTCCAGCACCAGCGATACCGCCTCGGGAATGGTCATAAAGTAACGGATGATATCCGGGTGAGTGACGGTGACGGGTCTGCCCGCCTCGATCTGTCGGCGGAACAGCGGGATGACCGAGCCGTTGGAGCCAAGCACGTTGCCGAATCGCGTGGTGACGAACTCTGTCTTGCCGCCCTTATGGGAATGGTTCTGCACGATCATCTCACAACAGCGCTTGGTAGCGCCCATGACGTTGGTGGGGTTGACCGCTTTATCGGTGGAGATCATCACAAAGCGCTCCACCTCGTATTTTTCGGCAAGGTTCACCATATTGAGCGTGCCGAAGATATTGTTCTTGACCGCCTCGGTCGGAGATACCTCCATCAGCGGAACATGCTTATGCGCCGCCGCGTGGAACACGACCTGGGGACGGTACTCCGCAAAGATGCTGTCCATCTTCGCGTAGTCGCGCACAGACGCGATCAGTGTGACGAGATCCAGGCTGTCGCCGTACTCGATGTACAGCTCCTGCTGGATGTCATAGGCGTTGTTTTCATAGATATCCACGATGATGATCTGCTCGGGATTGTACTTGACGATCTGGCGCACCAGCTCGGAGCCGATGGAACCGCCGCCGCCCGTGACCATACAGGTCTTACCGTTGATAAAATCGCGGATCTTCTTTTTATTGAAGGTGATCGGAGGTCTGCCGAGCAGATCCTCGATCTTGATATCCTTGATCTGCGAGAGGATCTGGGTCGAATCGTCATCCAGAAAGAGCTGGCTCAAATAGGGCACCGTCTTGATGCGGCAGCCGGATTCGGAACAGTAGCCCATGATGCGCTTGCGCTCCTCCTCGGTGCAGGAAGGGATCGCGAAAATCACAAGGTCGATATTATACTGGCGGCATACCAGCGGGATATCCTTGGTGAGTCCGACGACCTCCACGCCCATCAGCTTGGTGTGGAATTTGGACGGATCATCATCCACCATGCACACCGGCAGGATCATATTGGAAGGATTGTTCTGATCCTGTCGCGCGTATTTGATCTCCTGCAGGATCATGCGCGCGGCGTTACCCGCGCCGACGATCAGGGTCCTGTCGTATTCTTCGCTGTTGAACTCGCCCGCCTGGATCAGGTGTACCACCGTGTTGCGGAAGGAAACGCGGAAAATGCAGATCGCCGCCACACTCAACAGCGTATCCAATGCCATAAACTCTACTGTAGGGGGCTTGTCCATCAGGTTCATAAACAGAAAGCTCAGGCCCAGACCGAGCACGACCGCCAAGGCGCACATGGCGATATCGCCTGCTTTGAGATCGCGCCAAACCTTGTTATACGCGCCGAACACGAACAGAAAGAAGAAGCAAAACAGCATACTCATGCCGATCACACCGATGATACGGACAGGCTGTACGGCAACTCCCATCGTATTTCCGCGGGTGACAATACCGAACCATGATAGCAGCATGTTGCTGAGCAGCGCCGATACCGCGATCAGTCCCGCGTCGGCAAGCATCAGAAATATTTTTCTGACATTCATTTTCTTCATAATCAAAACCCTTTTTATCTAAACTATTCTTGATGCACACAATTAATCATGATAATTATACCGCATAACGCGTCTAAAGTCAATCACTTTCACATCGTACATGTTAATTAAAACGCCGCATGATTATCGCCGTATCATCCCGCATATTTCTTCCTTGACAGCCATATACTTTATCAGAATCCGTGCGGCGAAAAGCATATGACAGCGGTCTTTTGAACGCCGATCCTTTTCTCCGCGCCACGATCAGGGAGGCTTCCATGAAAGGAATCTTAGAAGACCGCGCCATCCGTTTAGGCGAGTATATCATCGAGCATCAGAGCACCGTGCGCGATACCGCGGCGGTATTCGGCGTCAGCAAGTCCACCGTACATAAGGACATCACCACCCTGCTCCCCAAGCTCAACTCCGGGCTGTATAAGGAGGTGCGCGCCGTGCTGGACGTCAACAAAGAAGAACGCCACCTCAGAGGCGGCGAGGCAACGAAGCATAAGTATGAGCTGCTAAAAAAAATGAGGAATTAAGGGAAACACTTCGTATTACGATTCCTATAGGATAAGAATGAAGCGTTTCAATTACTTATATGGATCAGGTGCGGACAGCGTCCGCCCATAACTCCTAATTCCTAATTCCTAACTCCTAATTCTTAACTCCTAATTCCTATTTTCTCTTTACTTTCTCTCTCATAAGGTGTATAATATATTCTGTATAAATAGGGCGAACATTGTTTGCCGCATACAGGAGATATGTCTTATGATGAATATACCATTTTCTCCTCCCGATATCGGAGAGGATGAGATCGCGGAGGTCGTAGATACCTTACGCACCGGCTGGATCACCACAGGCCCCAAAACCAAGCTGTTTGAACAGGAGATCGCCAAGAAATGCAACACCAAAAAGGCGGTATGTCTGTCCAGCCAGACAGCCTGCGCGGAAATGACCCTGCGTCTGCTCGGCGTAGGCCCCGGCGACGAGGTCATCGTGCCCACCTATACCTACACCGCTTCGGCGTCCATCATCTATCATGTCGGCGCGACGCCGGTGATGATCGACTGCAAGCAGGATTCCTACGAGATGGATTACGACAAGGTGGAGGAAGCGATCACCCCCAAGACCAAGGTCATCATCCCTGTTGATCTGGCGGGCGTGGTGTGCGATTATGACCGCATCTTTGAGATCGTCGAGAAGAAGCGCTCGCTTTTCAGAGCTTCCGAAAACCCGATCCAATTGGCGCTCGGACGCGTCATCGTTATGGCTGACGCCGCTCATGCCTTCGGCGCGCAGTGGCACGGCAAGATGTGCGGTTCCATCGCCGATTTCACCAATTTCAGCTTCCACGCGGTCAAGAACATGACCACCGCCGAGGGCGGCGCCGCTACCTGGCGCGAGATCCCCGGTGTGGACAGCAACGATCTGTACAAGCAATATATGCTGATGACCCTGCACGGTCAGACCAAGGACGCGTTCACCAAGGACAAGGGCACCTCATGGGAGTATGACGTCGTCAACACCCAGTACAAGTGTAATATGCCCGACGTCCTCGCGGCGATCGGACTGGCACAGCTTCGTCGATACGACAGGATGCTCAGCCGCCGCCATCAGCTGATCGCCCGCTACAACAAGGCGTTTGAGGGGCTGAACATCCAGGTGCTCGACCACCGCGGACCGGATCACCGCTCCAGCGGCCATCTGTACTTTGTGCGATTCTTAGGCAAGGACGCCGAATTCCGCAACCGCTTCTATGATGAAATGAAGCAGCGCGGCGTCAACTGCAACGTCCACTTCAAGCCGCTGCCGATGATGACCGCCTACAAGCAAAAGGGCTTCGACATCATCGACTACCCCTATGCGTATAATATGCACAAGAATCAGCTGACCCTTCCCATGAACTCCGTGATGACGGATGAAGAGGCGCAGTATGTGATCGACACCTTCATTGAGGTGTATAAGCTGATGACGAAATAAGGTCGAGATAGCCCCAGCCCGCATATCAATCGTCATTGCGTGCAGGGCAACAGTGCCCGACGAGGCATCTCAACCTTAACTTTTGCGGGCATCGCAATAACATTTGAAAAACCGGAGGCTGCGCGAGCAGCCTCTTGTTTGATAGAAAAACGGTCAATCACATTCGAAACTCCGGAGGTAAAGATGTCGATACATTTTGAAATCAGAAACGGCGTATTGGTTAAGTATCACGGCAGAGGTACTCATGTCCTCATACCGAACAGCGTAACAAAAATCGGAGATATGGCATTCCTTAGCTGTACAAGCCTTACGTCGGCTGTCATCCCGAACGGTGTAACGGAAATCGAATGGGCGGCATTCAAAGGCTGTACAAAACTGTCTTCTGTCGTCATCCCGGACAGTGTAACTGAGATCGGATGGGAAGCATTCTCAGGCTGTATAAGTCTGTCTTCGGTTGACATTCCAAACAGTATTAAGATAATTGGAAAAGAAGCATTCCTAGGCTGTACAAATCTGTCTTCGGTTAACATTCCAAACAGTGTTAAGATAATCGGAGATATGGCATTCCTAGGCTGTACAAACCTGTCTTCAGTTGACATTCCAAACAGTGTTAAGATAATCGGAGATATGGCATTCAATAGCTGCGCCGCGCTCGCTGACGAAAATGGTTTTGTTATCATCAGAGATGTTCTCCATTCTTTTCACGGCGACTCTTCTTCCACAGTGATCCCGAACAGTGTTAAAATAATCGGAGAGCACGCATTCTGGCGTTGTACAGCCCTGACTTCGGTCATCATTCCTGACAGCGTAACGAAAATCGGAGGGCACGCATTCTGGCGTTGTAAAAGTCTGTCTTCGATCGTCATCCCGGATAGCGTAACGGAAATCGGAGGGAGCGCGTTCGAAGGCTGTACAAGCCTTTCTTCGGTCGTCATCCCGGACAGTGTATCAAAAATCGGTGATAGTACATTCAAAGAATGTACAGGTCTGACTTTGGTCGTCATCCCGGACAGTGTAAAAGACATCCACCGGGGCGCTTTTAATATTTTAAATAGAAATATAAATGTTACGGTCGTTTGCGGTGAAGGATCCTGCGCGCATCAGTTTTGCATGGAACACGGCATCGCCTTTCTCTTCGATTTTCTATATGAGGCGTTTCATGGACTGATTCCGGCGGGAGCTGAAACGCTCTCCTCCCCCTTCCTTGCCGATGAAGAACAGCCGTATATCTTTATCAGTTATTCGCATAGGGACAGAGAGAGGGTACTGCCGATCCTGAAAACGCTCTACGAAGCCGGCTGGCGGATCTGGTACGACGAAGGTCTGACCATCGGCGACAGCTATGACGAAACGCTGGACAATCATGTCGAAAACTGCTCCGCTTTCCTGTTATTTGTAACCGAAAATTCACTCAACAGTCTCTATATCGAAAAGAACGAGGTGCCGTGGGCGCTACGCTTCGAGAAACCGATCGTCAAATGTATCCTCGATGACGGAAAAGATTATGAGATTACAGAGGATTCAGTTATTGCGACCGTTTCCCCGTCCGAGATCGAACCGGCGCTCGCAAGAATCAGCAGACTGAAAAAGGGCGACCCGCGCACAGCAAAGGGCATTACGGTCGCTGTCGATCCGGCAAACAGAAGTCAAGCGGCCGGCGGAGGCTTTGCCTATTGTCTTTATGCCGAAGAGAACGCGTCCGCCGCGAAAGCGATCCTGTTTGAAGCGAAAAACGGAGGCTGTTCTCTTTATGACGCGGTCGAAAACGGAGAAGATGAAGAGAAATTCCAAAGCGCCGCCTGCCTGATCGTCTTCCTTGACAAAGCGTTTTTATCGGATCAAGCGCTGACAAAGCTCCTGATCGAAGCCCATCGGGCGGGAAAGGATATCACCGTCTGTCGGCTGGAAGACGTCGGAGCCGCCGATTATCCTCCGGAATTGAACGAACTCGACAAAATGCATGCGCTGAATTTCGTTCACGGTATTACGCCCGACATGAACAAAAAGCTCACGCGACACTTGCAAAAGAGGGGCTGCCGAAACGCCGCCGCTCTCCCCGGCTTTGAATATGAAAAGACAGACGAAGGCATTGTGATCAAAAAATATACGGGAACAGATCCCGAACCAAAGCTCGAGCGTGAATACGGCGGTATCCCGGTGGTAGAAATTGCCGAAGGAGCTTTTGAAAACTGTACACGACTAAAGACATTTATCATTCCCGACAAAGTCAGATATATCGGAACAAACGCTTTTAAAGGCTGTACAAATCTGTCTTCGATCGTCATCCCAAAAAGTATTAATATAATTAAAGATGAAACATTCGCGAATTGTACAGGTCTGACTTCGGTCGTCATCCCGGACAGTGTAATTCAAATCGGTGATAGCGCATTCGCATTTTGTACAAGCCTGACTTCGGTCGTCATTCCGAACAGTGTAATTCAAATCGGTGATAGTACATTCGCGGACTGTACAAGCCTGTCTTCGGTCGTCATCCCGGACAGTGTAACGGAAATCGGAAGCGAGGCATTCTTAGGCTGTACAAGCCTGACTTCGGTCATCATCCCGGACAGCGTAACTGAAATCGGAGGGGGCGTATTCTGGAGGTGTACAAGCCTGACTTCGGTCGTCATCCCGAACAGTAATACAGAGGTCGGATTTGATGCATTCTATAAATGCAAAAGCATCACCGTTTTCTGCCCGCGCTTTTCCTGTGCCTGGAAATTTTGCAAAGAATGGAAAATACCGGTCAAATCAATCAAGCACGCCAAAAAGCAATAACATTCAAGCACTTCCGCTCACAAACCGGCAAGTGAAACCTCCGAAATCAGTTTTTTCGCTTGCCTTCCTCATTAAATTAAAAAAATGTTCACTATTTCGCAAAAATATATATTATAATGTAAAAGAAAGAAAAAACAGAAACCGTGAGGTAACGCTATGAACAATCGTAAAATCCTTATCGTAGACGACGATCAGAACATCTGCGAGCTGCTGCGCCTGTACATCGAAAAAGAGGGCTACACCACCGCCATCGCCAACGACGGCGAACAGGCGCTGGAGCTCTTTGACCGTGAACAGCCCGCGCTGGTGCTGCTCGATATCATGCTGCCCAAGATGGACGGCTGGCAGGTATGCCGAGAGATCCGCAAGACCTCCGACTGCCCCATCATCATGCTCACCGCCAAAGGCGAGGTATTCGACAAGATCCTCGGTCTGGAGCTGGGAGCGGACGATTATGTGGTCAAGCCCTTTGAGGCAAAGGAAGTTGTCGCGCGTATCCGCGCCGTCCTGCGCAGAACGGGCAGTACCGAAGAAGAAGCCGTCAAGGAAGTCCGCTGGGACAAGCTCGTCATCAACCTGACCAACTATGAGCTGATCGTCGACGGCAAGCAGATCGACACCCCGCCCAAGGAGCTGGAGCTGCTGTACCACCTCGCGTCCAACCCGAACAAGGTATTCACGCGCGATCAGCTGCTCGATCAGGTCTGGGGCTTTGAATACTACGGCGACAGCCGTACCGTTGACGTACACGTAAAACGCATCAGAGAGAAAATCGACGGCGTCTCCGACAAATGGGAGCTGCGTACCGTCTGGGGAGTAGGCTATAAATTTGAAACAAAAGGCTGATCAAGCGAACAAAACGTCCGCTTCTTACCGTGGAAAAGCGCCGCACTTTCGCGTGCGGCGATCCCTCTTCAAAAAATATCTGATCTTCGGCATCTCGATCCTGCTGACCAGCTTCATCGCGCTGAGCGTGACCATGTATACCTTTGTCAACCGATACTGGGAAGAAGAAAAGAAGAAGACGCTGCTGGATAACGCCCACAAAGTATCAGAGGCGATCACCACCTATTCGTACATCATCCCGTCGGTTCATTCGCTGGTCATCGACGAGCATTCTCCGGTCGGCATCACGGTCGGCAGTATCTCCAAAAGCCTCGACGCCGACGTCCTGATCACCGACAACAAGGGGATTTGTCTGTATTGCTCGGAAGGCGACAACTGCATACACAAGACCCGCGCCTTCCCTTCTAAGGTTCTGTTCGAGACCACCCCGGGCGAATACTTCTCCTCGGGAACGCTGGACGGCTATTATACCGACAACCGCTACACGGCGGGCGTACCCATCGTGCTGGACTCCGACCCCAACCCGTCAGCATTCTGTTATGTCACCACCAAGGCGACCTTCCTGTCGGGACTGCCGGTCACGTTTTTGCAGATCTTCCTGACTGCGGCGGCGGTGATGCTGATCATCATTATCATCTTTGTCGCTTTCATGTCCTACAGCATGACAAAGCCGCTCAAACAGATGTCATCCGCCGCCAAGAAATTTGCTGTCGGCGATTTTTCCGTGCGCGTCAACGTCACCTCCGACGATGAGATCGGCGAGTTGGCGACCGCGTTCAACTATATGGCGGACAGCCTTGCTTCCAGCGAGGGGATGCGCCGCTCGTTCATCTCCAACGTTTCACATGAGCTGAAAACGCCCATGACGACCATCGCGGGCTTCATCGACGGTATGCTCGACGGCACCATCCCGCCCGAGCGACACGATCACTATATGAAGATCGTGTCCACCGAGGTCAAGCGTCTGTCGCGCCTCGTGACCTCCATGCTGAACCTCTCGCGCATCGACCGCGGCGAGCTGAAGGTCAACCGTCAAAAGTTCGATATGTTCTCGCTGATCATCACGATCCTCGCGAGCTACGAGCAAAAAATCATAGCCCGCAAGCTGCACATCACGGGTCTGGAGGACTTTCGCAGTATCGTTGTCGACGCCGACCCCGATCTGATGTATCAGGTCGTGTACAACCTGATCGAAAACGCGGTCAAGTTCACCGATGAAGGCGGTACCATCCACTTCGGCGTGGAAGAGACCCGCTATGACGTATCCGTCAGCATCACCAACACCGGCCCCGGCATCCCGCCGGAGGATATCCGATACGTCTTTGACCGCTTCTATAAAACCGACAAGAGCCGCAGTATCGACAAGAAGGGCATGGGTCTGGGTCTATTTATCGCCAAGACCATCATGCGACTGCACGGCGGCGATATCTATGTCGATTCCCGCGTCAACGAATTCACCACGTTCACCATCCGTCTGCCGAAGACCGTTCAGCAGACCCCAAGCACCGGCAAGGATAAAGAACAAAAATATGTGGAAGCGACCGTTGACAGCGAAACGGAAGAATAAACACATCGATCAGTCATCATAATGGCTAAAGGCTTCCTTTTCCAAGGGAGTTGTCTGTGAAACAGACTGAGGGTTGCCGAATGCTGCGGCAATCTCACCCTATACATATTTTATTGCAAGTAAAGGACGCGCGCGTCCAATCTCAACGATTTAAAATTGTCATTGCGAGGCATTTATGCCGTGGCAGTAGCTCTCAACCAATCAGCGTTCGCATTATCGCTCCGCTTCTTGGGAGAGCCTTGCATGGGTGCTGTAGACAAAATCAAGATTTTG
>JAHKVW010000114.1 GCA_020624805.1 bacterium
AAACGCGAAGCAGATGAAACTCATTGTAGGGGAGGGGCTTGCTCCTCCCGTAACCTTTCCATTCAATGTTACCCAACCGCGAAGCAGATGAAACCCATTGTAGGGTACGGCGCTTGCCGACGTACAGAAACCTTTCCATTCAATGTTACTAAAACGCGAAGCAGATGAAACTCATTGTAGGGGAGGGGCTTGCTCCTCCCGTAACCTTTCCATTCAATGTTACCCAACCGCGAAGCAGATGAAACTCATTGTAGGGGAGGGTCTCGACCCTCCCGTAACCTATCCGTTTAATACCACTTAAACGCGCAGCAAATCAATCCATCCAATCCACACCACCCAACCATAATCAAACCAATCCCCAACACAAAACGAGGTATGATCATGACAGAATTACAAGCTCTTCACGCGCGCTACTCGGTACGCGCTTACCAAAAGAAACCCATCGATCCCGATACGGCAAAATTGCTCAAAGACCGCATCGCACAGCTGAATGAACAATACGACCTGCACATGCAGTATATCGAGCCCGCCGGCGCGGTGTTCGGCGGACTGGCGTCCAAACTCACCGGCTGGAGCAATGTGCCCGCTTATATCGCGATGATCGGCAAGCGCGGCGACGATCTCGACGAGCGCTGCGGCTATGTCGGCGAACAGCTCGTCCTGTACGCGCAGCAGCTCGGTCTGAACACCTATTGGGCGGGCATCTTCAAGCGCAAGCAGGTCACCGCCGAGATCGCGGAGGATGAAAAGCTCGTGCTCACGATCGCCGTCTGCTACGGCGTCGATCACGGTCATCCCCGCCGATCCAAAAGCGTTGAGGATGTGACCGACTTCAAGGATATGCCGGACTGGTTCAAAGCGGGGATCGAAGCTGCCCTGCTCGCGCCCACCGCAGTGAATCAGCAAAAGTTCGCCTTCGCCCTCGACGGCGACACACCGTCGGTCAGCGTCAGCGCCAACGGCCCTTTCGTCAGGCTCGACCTCGGTATCGTCAAATACCATTTTGAGTTAGGATCGGGCAGAAAAATCCGATAATTACCATTCAACCGCAAAGCATATTGTAGGGGAGGGGCTTGTTGCTCAGCCGCAGACGGCACCCCTCTGCCCTTCGGGCACCTCCCCAGCGGGGAGACCCCTCCCGTAATCTTTCCGATATATGCCGCCCAAATGCGAAGCAAACCAATCATTCCGTAGGGTACGCTGCTTGGACACGCGTGTCCGAGATACCATAGAATGACGAGCGTTTCATTGATCGAAAGTGTGAGATAGGAGAGAAACGTTTCTGTCATGCGGACGAGCAGTGCTCGTCCCTACGGAAACGTTTTGCATTTTCGATCTCTGCACTCCGTTTTTCGGCAATTTCCATCAACATTGACCTTGACTTATCTGCCGTGTTCGTCTATAATGTACATAAGCGTAGCCGGATTCTTCCGATCGGTTCGATCCGGCTGTTGTAACAAACCTAAAAGGAGGAACAAGCTTATGTATTACACAGCAGAAGTATCGAATATGTGCCCGGTCGCTAAGGGCGCGTATCACGGCCCCGCTCCCATCCCGGAGGAGGGTCAGTGGATACAGGCAAAGGAAATCAAGGATATTTCCGGTTTCACACACGGCATCGGCTGGTGCGCTCCCCAGCAGGGCGCCTGCAAGCTCACACTGAACGTCAAGGAAGGTATCATCGAAGAGGCGCTGGTCGAGACGATCGGCTGCTCCGGCATGACCCATTCCGCCGCGATGGCGTCCGAGATCCTGATCGGCAAGACTCTCTTAGAGGCGCTGAACACCGACCTCGTTTGCGACGCGATCAACACCGCTATGCGCGAGCTGTTCTTACAGATCGTTTACGGCAGAACCCAGAGCGCTTTCTCTGAGGGCGGCCTGTTAGTCGGCGCATCCCTCGAGGATCTCGGTAAGGGTCTGCGTTCTCAGGTAGGTACCATGTTCGCTACCCGCGAAAAGGGTCCCCGTTACCTCGAGATGACCGAGGGCTATTGCTCTCAGGTCGCGCTGAACAAGGATAACGAGATCATCGGCTACGAGTTCATCAGCTTCGGCAAAATGATGGACTTCATCAAGGCCGGTATGGACGCTAACGAAGCGATCGAGAAGGCGAAGGGCCACTACGGTCAGTGGGACAACGCGGCGAAGTATATCGACCCGCGTAAAGACTAAGGGAGGTGCACAGTATGGCTTTATTTGAAAACTACGACAGACGTATAGAGAAAATCAACGGCGTACTCGCTGAGTACGGTATCGCTTCTGTTGAAGAAGCGCGCGAGATCTGCAAGGCTGCCGGCTTCGATCCCTATGAGATCGCCAAGGGCATCCAGCCGATCTGCTTCGAGAACGTATGCTGGGCTTACTGTGTAGGCGCCGCTATCGCGTTGAAGGCAGGCGTGAAGTCCGCCGAAGAAGCCGCCCGTTACATCGGTATCGGTCTGCAGAGCTTCTGTATCGACGGCTCTGTTGCCGAGAACCGCAAGGTCGGTATCGGTCACGGCAACCTCGCCGCTATGTTGCTTTCCAACGACACCAAGTGCTTTGCGTTCCTCGCGGGTCACGAGTCCTTCGCTGCCGCTGAAGGCGCGATCGGTATCGTCCGCAACGCGAACAAGGTTCGTCAGCAGCCCCTGCGCGTTATCCTCAACGGCTTGGGCAAAGACGCCGCTCAGATCATCTCCCGTATCAACGGCTTTACCTATGTACAGACTCAGTTCGATTACTTCACCGGCGAGCTGAAGATCGTCAAAGAGATCCCTTATTCCGAGACCGAGCGTGCCAACGTCCGCTGCTACGGCGCCGACGACGTTCGCGAGGGCGTTGCGATCATGCACAACGAGGGTGTTGACGTATCCATCACCGGTAACTCCACCAACCCCACCCGCTTCCAGCATCCTGTCGCGGGTACCTATAAGAAGGAATGCAACGAGCAGGGCAAGAAGTACTTCTCCGTTGCTTCCGGCGGCGGTACAGGCCGTACCCTGCATCCCGACAACATGGCGGCAGGTCCCGCTTCCTACGGCATGACCGACACCATGGGTCGTATGCACTCTGACGCTCAGTTCGCGGGTTCTTCTTCCGTTCCCGCTCACGTTGAGATGATGGGCTTCCTCGGCATGGGTAACAACCCCATGGTCGGCGCTACCGTTGCGGTAGCTGTCGCGATCCAGAACAGCCTGACATAATTCTCACGGTATCGCGAGGGTGAACGCGTGTTAATCCCGCACCGAGCTTAACCGAGACACAAACTCCGAGGACTTAACCGCCCTCGGAGTTTTTTTGTGTCATAATCTATATCATATCTATTGACAATCATGATATAATCATTATTATATAATTATGGATAACATCAATTTTGAATGGGATACTAATAAAAACATCATCAATATCGAAAACATAATGTTTCGTTTGAAGAAGCGGCAAGCGTGTTTTTCGATGAAGAAGCGCTGATGATACCCGACCCCGATCATTCACAGCAGGAAGAAAGGTTTTTGCTATTGGGGTACAGCGAATATGCGAAGCTGTTAGTGGTATGTCACTGCTACCGTGAATCAAATGTGATACGAATCATCTCGGCGCGAAAAGCGAACAAGCGAGAGAGTAATACTTATTATGAGAGGTGTGAGTAATATGAGAGAAGAATATGATTTTTCCAAAGGAGTAAAAAACCCTTACGCCAAGAAATTGAAGAAGCAGATCTCTATCAATATCGACGGCAGTGTGATCGACTATTTCAAGCAGCAGGCGAATGAGACCGGGATCCCTTACCAGACCTTGATCAATCTTTATCTCGCCGACTGCGTAGAAAAAAAGAAGAAGCTGAAGCTGGATTGGGTTTCATGATAATATCAAATAACGGATAAAAGCTCCGAGGGCATATGCTCCCGGAACTTTTTGACTTATCGCGCGGATTGGTGTATCATAGTGATAATATACAACGGAGGCGATGACATGATGGATCACGGCAAGCTCGCGGAGGAGAATTTCCGCAACGGCTATAACTGCGCCCAGAGTGTTCTGCTCGCGTTCGGCGATGTGACCGGACTGGATGACAAGACGGCGGCGATGCTCTCATCCTCCTTCGGCGGAGGACTGGGCAGACTGCGCGAGATTTGCGGCACGGTATCGGGCGCGGCGATGGTGCTCGGATTGGTGCAGGGCTACGCGGATTCCGACGATCCCGAGGCAAAAACGGCACATTATCACCGCGTGCAGGAATTCGCGCGGCGCTTCAGGGAAAAGAACGGCTCGATCATCTGCCGCGAATTATTATCCGGCGTTCAGACTGTCGAGGGAAACGACCCCGAACAGAGAACGGACGCGTACTACAAAAAGCGCCCATGCCCCGCGCTGTGCCGCTGTGCCGCCGAGATATTGGACGAAATGCTATAATAGTATTAATGACAAAGACCGCTCGATCATCGAGCGGTCTTTTGTCAAAAAGGAGTTGTCAAGAATAGTAGGAGTGTTTTGTTAAAAAGGAGTATTCTATATGAGGAGTTCTCATGCAAATGAAGGATTAGCAAATGCTTTTTGGTTACAGTCACGGCATTGAGGCGTTGCGCGAATCATTGGCGATAGCTGATCGGGTTACAACTCCTTCACCCCAGCGCCTCTGTGACTGTGATATTATCATAAACTATAGTTATGTCGAAAGTTTGATGAATTTGTGAATGATATGTGAAATGTGTTTATTATCCGCAATTCTCATCTTTTGACGGAGGGGTGCCGCCCGCTTTCGCAAATGCTCCGGCGGGCGGCGAAGGGGGATGGTTTTGGAAAAGAAGGAGTTTCTCAAATAAAAAGGACTATATATAACGGAACAATGTCCGGTAGTGCTTGTGTATGTGAATCGTTGATCGATAATGGATCGCGCTTACTTGATGGGGGACTGCGTCGGCGCCTGTGTCGGAGCTTGTGTCGGCGCTTGCTTTTGCGTTTGCATCAGTACCTTAGCGGGTGCTTGTGTAGGAGCCGCGGTGGGCTTTTGCGCGGGAGCCTGCGTCGGCTTTTGTGCAGGCTTCTCTGTTGCCTTTTGGGTCGACTTTTTGGTTTCCTTTTGCACGATCTGTTTCTTCTCGATGGGAGTGGGTTTTACCTTGGCGGTCGTCGTGGTGGGCTGCGCCTTATTCTTCGCGGCGCGGTTGCTCTTATCGACATTTGATGTGATCGCCGCCTTTTTGGCTTCATTGGCGAGATTTTGGTTGCAGGCGACGAATGCCGCTGTGCCGGTGGCGATGGTAGCCGCGGCGATCAGGATCGCCGCTATCACCTTGACGCTTGTATTCTTTTTCTTCTTCGGCGTCGGCTCCTGTTGTGCCTTTTTCACCTCTGCCATGTTGTTGATATCGATCATGTTCTTGTTTCTGTTTTTCATGTTCCTCGCTCCTTGTTGTTTTTCTTTGTCTATATCATAGCAGGGTGACTGTGACAAGATACAGACAAAAACGGAACTAAATGAAAAAAATTTGAAAAAAAATAAAAAGGACGGCTCAAATCGTGAGCCGTCCCAGCTTATCGAAAAAGTATCGATATAATATAAGCAGTTGATTTCCAAGGCTCCTTTTGGTAAAAGGAGCTGTCGCCCGTTGGCGACTGAGGAATTGCATTAATTGATCGACCGAAGGGAGAAACCCACTAATTATCAAGGCTTGATCGACACTGTTCTTATGGTTACTCGCTTTGCTCAAACAATTGATACAATTCATCCGCCTCCATTCGGAGGCACCTTCCTTTCCCAAAGGAAGGCTATTATAGGTTTTCTACAGCCTGAGACGACTCAAATCATGAGCCGTCCTTATATTTGTATTTATCCGTTCGGATTCTTTGTGCCGCAGCCGGGACAGAATTGTTCGTCGTCATGCAGTGTCCTGCCGCAGTTTTCGCAGACCGTTTCATTCTGCTCCTCTTGTTCGGGAGCGGCGTTCTCCTTACCATCCGGCTCCTCCGGCACGGGAGCGGCATCCTTTGGCGGTTCCGCCTCAAGCCGCGCGGCGCACTGCACGCAAAAAACATAGCCCGGATCATTTACCGTACCGCATTGCGGACAGAGCTTGCCGTTACCGGGCGTCGGTGCGGGAGTAGGCGCGGGGTTGTTCATCGGCGTCTGTACGGGGACATAGACGACCTGCTGTACCGGTGCGGGCGGGGTATACGGCGGGTTGACGATCTCGATATGCGCCCTGCCGTCCCACGAGGCGTAGATGTTCACCTGTGCGTTATTATCGGGCAAAAAGATGTTGCGCGCATAGTTCTTCCTGCCGATCTGCAAAGTGATCCTGTGCGAGCCGTAGGGGATATGGAACGAAAAGCGCTGACCGCTGACAAAGAACTGTACCTGTCCGGAAAACAGAAAGCGCACGATCATCGTCACACCGGGGTTGATCGAATAGTATTGGATATTCAGATTCGGGCTGTCGGCGGCTGCGGGAGTGTTCGGAGTCGCCTGAGCTGCCTGCGCCGTATAAGCGGCGTCACGAACATTCACCTGCCTGCCGCAGAAACGACAGTACTGAAACTGTCGGGAATCATCCATGTCGTCGATCATGCCGCATTGGGGGCACTGCATTTTGATGTACATACCTTCACCTTCTGTTGAACTTTTTCTTTTATTATACAACCGACGTCCCTGATTTTCAAGCCTCAGTATGGCGGCGGCGCGGGATAGAGTGAACCGCGCGGACGGAAAATCGAGATTATACTTGCTTAAATATCTGTTGTATAGTAAAATAAACCTATATCGTCGGGTCGAACCATAAGGCGGATCGCTGTTTTCCGATTCGGCGGATTCCCAAAAGGTGTTATGGTATGAAAACAAAAGACAAAAAGCACAGTGTATTTGCACAGGTCAAATACATCCTCGATAAAAGCTACCGCGACAATATCCCCGCGCTGGCGGGACAGTCCGCGTTCTTTCTCCTGCTGTCCGCAATCCCGCTGATCCTGTTTGTGTTCTCGATGTTATCGCTGCTGACCGGCAAGGATATCAAGGCGTCGGATTTTACCATGTTCACTTCTCAGCAACCGTTCCCTTATGCCGACAAGCTGGTGAACTACATCGTCGATTCCGTCCACAAGGCGACCTCGGGCACCGCGATCATCACGGCGGTCATCATGCTGTGGTCAGCCGGCAAGGGTATGTACTGCATCACCGACGGTATCCTGCGCGTTTACCGTATCCCGAATAACAAGTTCTGGGTGCTCAAGCGCATCTATGCGATGGGCTACACCATCGTGATGCTCCTGATCCTGCTGGGCGGACTGGTCGTCGTTCTGGCGAACATCTTCTTAGCGTCCTCGATCTCCGAGCTGCTGGGTGGCGGACAGAAGATCCATTGGCTGGTGATCGCACTGCTGCAATTGCTGGTTTCTCTGCTGCAAACCCTGCTGATGGCATGGGCGCTCAAGCTGTTTTTGCGCAACAAGGTCAAGCGCTCCTACACCACCATCCGCGCGCTGTTCCCGGGCATGCTGCTCACCACGATCGCGTGGAAGATCCTCACCTACGGTATCGTCATTTATCTGCGCAATTTTGCGGCGTCCTCGGTTTACGGCAGCTTAGCGGGTGCGTTCATGGTGATGGTCTGGGTGTACTTTTTGACCTACCTGCTGTTGTACGGCATCCAGATCAATTATGTCTATCGCAAGGAGTTCAGCACCTTCCGCTTCTTCAAGAAAAAGAAGAAGGAAGAAGCGCAACCCGCGCCCGAATCAGCAGAAAAGGAGTGATCGTATGAAGTGGTTCAAGCACAATTCCGTCAGCCGCTTCGAGGTCGAGCCCTATGATCCGACCACCCAGAAGGCGGTGATCCGCAGCTCCATCTGCACGGGAGAGAAGGTCGCGGGCTTCAAGAGCAAGCGCGACGGACATTTTACCGAGGTCATGCTCATCCGCAATAAAAAGGATGAAGAAAAGTTCAAAGAGATGTACAAGGTCGATTCACTCCCGGTCGAGTATTGATCAAAGTCATATCGTAATCAGCCGCCGTGTCCGGATGACGCGGCGGTTTTTGTATGCAGATAAGCGGTGTTGGGGAGGGATAACGTTTACTGTAGGGCGGGGGTTCACTCCCGCCGAAACCTTTCCGATCCATCCCAGCCAAACGCGAAGCAGATCAAGCCCATTGTAGGGGAGGGGCTTGCTCCTCCCGCAATAGGGCGCCGGTCAAGATGCAATGTCAGTTGAGGAGATATGCGTTTTGTAGGGTACGGCGCTTGGACACGCGTGTCCGACGTACCGCAGAATGACGGACGTTTTTGTTATCGAAAGCGTGAAATAGGTGAGAAACGTTTTTGCCGTGCGGACGAGCATTGCTCGTCCCTACGGAAATGTTTCGTTTTCTCAACCAACATGGTTCGTTATCAAACGCCCTTCCGCGGGAGCACCAAGGCACTCCCCTACAAATCCACTGAAACCTTTCCAACCCCTTGACAACTTACCATCTCTGTGGTATGATTTGTATAACTTATCATACTGTTATCAGACACAATACCGATCGTTATGATAAAAAGCAAAATGCATTCAATGAGGTGATCCTATGGCAGCTCCGAAAGGAAAATACGCGTGGACGGCTACCGTCGGCGAAAAAGGACAGATCGTCATCCCCAAACAGGCGCGCGATCTTTTCAATATACGCCCCGGCGACACGCTGATCCTGCTCGGCGACGTTGACCGCGGCATCGCGATACCGCCCAAATCATCATTCGGCGAGTTGTTCAACAACACATTCCACGACGAGGAAGGTGAAGCAAAATGAAAAAGATCGCGTTTTTCTCCATTCCCGCGCACGGTCATACCAATCCCATGCTACCCGTAGCGGCGGAGCTCGTTAAGCGCGGCAACACGGTGCGCTTTTATTCCTTTGACGAGTTCGGCGACAGGATCAAAAAAACCGGCGCCGAGTTCATCTCCTGCACGCCTTATCTTCCCGAGGTGAACGAGGAACAGATGGCGCGTCTGATGAGCGTGTCCCAAACAGAAATGACCATCCAGGATATCCGCACCACCCTGAACATGAACGACTTCTTTGAAGCGGAGTTCAAGACCTTTCAGCCCGATGTCGTCTATACCGACGCGGTCTGCTTCTGGGGCAAGCTCAACGCGTGGAAGCACCATGTCCCGATGGTGTGCTCCACCTCCACCTTTGCCTTCAATCAGCTCTCGTCGAAATACATGAAGCAAAGCCGTGCCGAAATCAAGGATATGCTCCTCGGTCTGCCGAAGATCTCCAGGGAGCTCAAGACCCTGCGTCCCTACGGCTACGAGGTCAAGAGCGCTCTGGCACTGGTGCAGAACGACAATCAGACCGATACCAATGTCTATACCTCGCGGCGCTTTCAGCCTTATGCCGAGAGCTTTACGAGTCATTATAACTTTGTCGGGCCGTCCGTGTTCTCCGAGCTTTTGCCGCAAAAGGAGAAGCAGCGTCCCTTGATCTATATATCACTGGGCACGGTCATCAACGATCGCCCCGATTTCTATCAGAAGTGTATCGCGGCGCTAAAGGATATGGATGCGGACGTCATCATCTCGCGCGGTCAGTATATGGATGAGAAGAAACTCGGCGTTCTGCCCGACAACATCAAGACATATGTGCGCGTCGATCAGCTTGAGGTGCTGTCGAGAGCCGATGTGTTCATCACCCACTGCGGCATGAACAGCGTGAGCGAGAGCCTTTACATGGCGACTCCGATGGCGCTGTATCCCCAGACTGCCGAACAATTTGCCGTTGCAAGGAGAGCGGAAGAGATCGGCGCGGGCGTTATGCTTGCCGACGATTCCGCCGAGGGGATCAAGCGCACGGTTGAGCAACTGCTGCATGATCGGCAGTACGCGCATGCCGCCGGGGAATGCAGTGATGATTTTCGCTCCTGCTCCGGCGCGAAGGGTGCGGCGGATTTCATTGAGAACGCGCCCCACACCTGTGACGACGTCGACCCCATCGCCGAGATGAACAAGGTCAACAAGCTTTGGCGGATCGTCTTCCCGATCATCGCCACGGGGACAGGCGTACTGCTGGGCACGCAGATCTCATGGCCGTTGGGAATCACGGTCGGAATCGCCCTCGGCGTGCTATCCTATCCGCTCAATACCTGCGTGCAAAAGCTGCGCTACAACGCGGTGATCAAAAAGCTGAAAAAGAAGCAATAAACAGCTCTGCCCCTCTCTCGAGGGGCTTATCTGATGCGCCTATATTTATCACAAAACCCTATAGCATTATGGGCGCGAATCTGTTATACTGATAACAGCAATCCTTTCAACAGGAGGAACATCCATGAAGAAGAGCGTCATCACCTTGTTGATCGCCGCGATATTACTCAGCCTTACCGCGTGCGGCGGCGGCGCGACGCCCGACAGCGCCTCACCCGATACCGCGACCGCCGATCAGGCTGACAGCCCATATCATCTGGTCAGCAGCGTCAAGGTTTATCAAAAGGACGCGGCGCAGGGGGTCTGGACCCCGCAGAACACGACGACGATCGAATATGACAAGACCTATCCCGTCCGTTTCACCACCGTGAACGAGGGCGATCCGGAGCATCCTCAAATCACCGCGTGCGCGTATACCTTCGACGAAGAATACCCTCTGACCCGCGTTGACACGGTCAATACCTCGAGCGCCAAAACGACGGCGGAGTATCAGAACGGCAGACTGTCCACTGTCAATACCGTTTACGGCGCCAAGACTTCCTCGACGGTATACCAGTACGGCGGCGATGACGATTACTATACGCTGGCGTTGACGGAGATTCGCAGGGATGAGAGCGGGGACGATCCCGCCGTCACCAACGAAGAGGTCGATTCCGTGATCGTGACGACCCAGAACGGTCTGCTCAAAACCACCTCCGATTCCGGCGTCTATGCCAACTGGGCGGACGGCGACAAAAAGGAGTGGCAGCGCCTGCGCGGTATCTATACCGCCGACTATGACGACGACGGGATCATCAGCGTGATGACCGGCGATTTCGGCAGAGACGGCAAGCGCGCGGAAAAGCGCTTTGTCACCACCCGCGACGGCGGCAGGATCACCGAGGTCGTCGAGGAGATCCCCGGCGACGATGATAGCTGGACACAGCTGATGAAGTACGAATTCGAGTACAACGATACCGCCATCACCCCCGTGCGCTACAGCCTGATGATGAACCGGTTTCTCGCCGGCGACGACAATCAGTACTACCACTATCACTGGTATTGATCCGCAGTTTGTTCACTGCAAGGAGAATATATGAAAAGCAATCGCACAGATCTGATCCACGACCCCTCGGGCTTTGTTCTGCTCTCGGAGCATGTGCCCGGTATCATCCAGGAGATCCGCTATTTCTCCACCTATAATTTTATCGGCGACCGCATCGACGGCTATGAGGAACCGTGTGCGCTGTTGACCATCGAGGCGGCAAGGGCGCTGAATGCAGTCAGCAAGGAGATGCTGGTGCACGGCTACCGCCTCAAGGTATTCGACGCCTACCGTCCCGTCAGCGCGGTCAAGCACTTCATCCTGTGGGGCATCGAGGATCAGGATATCCGCATGAAGCAGTATTTTTACCCCGATCTGCAAAAGCAGGAGCTCTTCGCAAAGGGCTATATCGCCAAGCAGTCCTCCCACAGCCGCGGCAGTACGATCGATCTGACCCTGCTGGATATGGCGACCGGCAAGGAGCTCGACATGGGCAGTCCGTTCGACCGCTTCGGCGAGGTGTCGCATCCCGACTTTCGCGGTATCACACAGGAGCAGTATGAGAACCGTATGCTCCTGCGCCGTGCCATGCTTCGCGGCGGCTTTGAGCCGATCGACTGCGAATGGTGGCATTTCACACTCATTGACGAACCCTATCCCGATACGTATTTTGACTTCCCGGTATCGTCGGAGTACCTGAGAAAGTAACGCGCGTGATATAGAAGAAAGCGCGTTGTATGATCCCGGAGGCATTTTATGAATCAATTCTTATGGCTGTTGCTGGTTATCATGGCGATCGTGATGTGGTCGGCGACCAGCCTGCTTTACAAAGCGGGTGTTCCGAAAGAAAAAGAGGAGCACATCGGCTTAAAATATTCCGTTTGCATCGGAATGGTGTTTTTCGTGATCGCGGTCGTCTATCTGATCCTACGCGACGAACCGTTCACCATTTGGGAAAGCGCCGTCAGATTCTGGCCGATGACGGTGTTCGGCGTGGTATACGCGATCGTCAACACGATCTCCGTCAAAGGCTATGTCTATAATGAGGCGACGGTGGAATCTCCCGTAGAGGGCATCAGCGGCGGCGTGTCTACCATCCTGCTGATCATCATGTACCTTGCCCTCGGACGAGTCGATTCCGTTTCCGCATTATTGACGCCGCTACGGACGGCGGGAATAATGGTGATCGTGATCAGCATCATCCTGCTGTCGACGGTTCGCAACAGAGAGAATCGCAACGATCCGCGGTATCAAAAGGCGGGCTGGATGAGCCGGGGCTTAGGCACGCTGATCTTTCCGGTTCTGTTCTCTGTCATCGACGCGCTGGAAACGATCGTCACCGGGATCTGTCTGGACACGACCTACGGCTATTCGATGCCGGAGGGTGACAGCATCATCATTGTCGGCATGGAATACGCGGTGTTTGCCCTCGGATTCTGGATCTATATCTTGATCAAGGAAAAGAAGCCCTACAATCCCTTCACCAAGCAGAGCGCGCCCCGCATCCTCGGCGCGGTCGCGGATAATGTCGGCATCGTGTTTTACAGCTATGCCATGGCGATCAACTCGGTCTCGACCGATCCGCTGCTTGCGGTATACCCGGTCTTTGTCATGATCGGCGGCCGTATCTTTATGAAAGAAAAGGTCAGCAAGCAGCAGTACATCCTCCTGCTCGGGATCGTCGCGGGAAGCGTGATGGTGATCGCGGACACCGTTTTCATATGATGATATTCGTGAAAAAGGGGTTGTCGCAAATCGACAGCCTCTTTTACTCTTGCAAGTATGATGTGAACGAACCTCTCATGTATGGCGTCATCTATGATGCCGCAAAGTAAAGGTAGTGACAGGATGAAACTGATATTTGCGTCGGACAGCTTCAAAGGGAGCTTATCAAGTCGGCAGACAGGTGGATTGTTGACAAAAGCCGCGCGGGATGTATTCGGCGCGTGCGAGTGTATCGGCGTACCGGTTGCGGACGGCGGTGAGGGAACGGTTGACGCGGTGTGTGATGCGTTGCACGGCGAGAAAGTCACTGCGACTGTCCACGATCCCTTGATGAACCGCATACAGGCGAGCTACGGTATCGCAGGCGACAGAGCCATCATCGAGATGGCGGCGGCGTCGGGCTTGACGCTGATCCCCGAAGTGCTGCGCGATCCGATGAAAACGACCACTTACGGCACAGGCGAGTTGATCCGTGACGCGCTGGATCAAGGCTGTCGGGAGCTGTATATCGCGATCGGCGGTTCGGCAACCAACGACGGCGGTATGGGCTGCCTGCGCGCCTTGGGCGCGAGATTTCTCGATCAAGACGGCAACGAATCGGACGGTTGCGGAAAGGATACGGATACGGTGACAAAGATCGATCTCGACCGATTGGACGACCGATTATCGGACGCGTCCGTCACCGTTCTGTGTGATGTGAAGAATCCGCTTTGCGGAGAGAACGGCGCGACCTACACCTTTGCCAAACAAAAAGGAGCAACTCCCGATACATTGGAGCTACTCGAAAAAGGGATGCAAAACTATCGTGATGTGATTTATCGTCAGTTCGGTATTGATTGCGATAAGGTCGAAGGCGCGGGCGCGGCAGGTGGCTTAGGCGCGGCGCTGAAAGTGTTTCTGCACGCAAAGATGCAGTCAGGGATCGAGACGGTGCTTGATCTGGTCGGCTTTGATGATCTGCTCGACGGCGCGGACTTGGTCGTGACAGGGGAGGGCAGAGCCGACGCGCAGTCCGTCTGCGGCAAGGTGATGCAGGGCGTTGCCCTCCGAGCAAAAGCGAGAGGAATCCCCGTCTGCGGCTTGTGCGGTTCACTCGGCGACGGCGCGGAGCTGCTCTGTGACTGCGGCGTTACCTCGCTTTATTCGCTTGTCGATGAAAACACGAGTATCGAAGAAGCGATGACAAACGCGGAGGAAGTATATTACCAAGCGGCTGTTCGGATGTTCAGCCGGATCAAGGGGAATGAAGCATGAAGTATTTAGATTGTATTTCGGTCGGGAATATGCGCGAGAGCGACCGTATGACCATTGAAAAATACGTGTCGGGGCGCACGCTGATGTACCGCGCCGCGATGGGCGTTTACCGTGCGGTACATTGGCACGGCAAGATCGTGATCGCAGTCGGCGGCGGCAACAACGGCGGCGACGGTTACGCGCTGGCGTGTATCCTCAAGCGCAACAATGATAACTGCCGTATCGTCAAGCTCAGTGAGAAACTGACCGAGGACAGCGGCTATTATGCCAAGTGGGCTGAATCGCTCGGCGTACCGTGCGAAGCGTATGCGGGCGGAGCGTTTGCCGACGCCGATATCATTGTCGACTGCCTGCTCGGCACCGGCTTTCAGGGTACCTTGCGCGAGCCGTGGCTGAGCGCAGTACAGGAGATCAACAGCAGTAAAGCTGAAGTCGTCAGCGTGGACATCAACAGCGGAATGAACGGCGATACAGGCGAAGCTGAAACTGCCGTGCGGTCGGAACTCACGGTCACGATCGGCTACGTCAAGCGCGGTCTGATCTCACCGAACGCCGCCCGATATATGAAGAAGCTGGTCGTCGCGGACATCGGCATCGTCCTCGCCAAAGAGGAAGAGAAGATCGTTCCTGCGGATGCGGATACACCGTCCGATGACGGCTACATCCTCGCGCCCGATTATCTGGTGCCGGAGCCGATCGACGTCAGTCATGAAGAATTGCCAAATGGAATAATATAATGACAAAACCGCATGGATAAGCCCATCAGCCTGTCTATGCGGTTTTATGGTCGGAGTGAAGTGCGTTTGATTTATCGGTGATCGACTGTCCCGCCTTCAAATTCCTTCACTCCTCTGTTGCCGGTTATATTGAGAACAGGGAGGGACCCTTGATGGATCCCTCCCTGTTCTCAAATATATCTTACGATTCCGATTACTTGATATGCTCGACGAGATTGATGATCAAACCGCTCGGAGCAACATAAAAAGCGTACTTGCTGGTTTCTGTTCGGAACTCGCTGATGATCTTGGACTCTCTGAAGCCCTTGCTCTTGAGCATTTCAGCCGCTTCATCAAAATCGTCGACATTGATGCGGGTGACGTTCAGATCACGCTCGAGCAGACCGAGTTTACCGCTGACCACATCTATATAGAAGCCGTTTTCATCTTTCATACGAACTTCGTTAAAAGCCATATCCATCTCATTGACTTTGTTGTGACGCCTTGCAAACCCCAGTGCCTCAAATACTTTGATGAGCGCTTCTGCGTCTTCGGGTTTCGTCAGGATCATAGGGTTGAATCCGGTGATTTTCATTGTGCTTTTCTCCTTTGTATTATGATTTTTGCAATAAGTGTTTTAGCACTTCTGTATCATAATAGCATAAGTACAGCGGCTTTGCAACATGATCGATGAGCAGATTTGCTGATATCAATCGTCATTGCGAAGGCAAAAGGCTCCCTTTCCTAAGTGAGCTGTCAGCGGACATTCATGTCAGCTGACTGAGGGTTTTTCCTGTGGCAATCTCAACCGATCAACAGGATTTTGCTTTGGTCGGAGTGAAGTACGCTTGCTCTGTCGGTGATCGACTGCCTCGCCTTCGGAGCATCCAGCGTGCAACACAAGTTTCATCTACGCTCTCGCTAAAAACGCCATACTGAATCATTTTTGCCGTCGGTTCTTCGCGCACATAACGGGGTCCCAAAAAAGCTTTGCTTTTTGGAGAGAGGAGGAACCGCCACATGAATTCAATACTTTGGAGTTTTTACGAATGAAAAAGAAGCATCACATTTATCTCACCTATGAAGAACGGCAGGAGATCGTCCATGCACTGAATGAAAAGAGAAACGCTCTGATCAATAGTTAACGCTTTTTGTCTATCGCAAATCCTATTACAATAATCTTTTGCTAACCAAGCGGTGGATCAAGAGATTTCTTTCGCGGCTGGTGTTTGTGATCCTTGCACCGGGGATGTTCATTTGCTTGACAATCAAATCAGGATGTTTTATTATATCTTATCTGATTAGATTGACAGATAAAGTTAATTAGTGAAAGGAAGTGCTGTTCAATGGACAAAAAAGAACTTCAAAAAATTGTCAATCCGGTTTACACCACCGCAAAGGGAACCGTCATGCTGCTCGCCGGTATGGGGGATAAGGATGCGATATCGCTGATCCCCTATATCGGGACAGATGAGAAGGGCGTCAAGCAGGAGGTACCGAAAGAAATCCAAAAATGTTTTATGATCGCGCAGAGAGCCCGTTATGAAATGCATAATCGCGCGGCTTTGGCAAGCGGTTCTGAGAATATCGTCGATCTTCCGTCAGGGTATGCCCCGCGCGGGTTCAGGGTTTCCTCAGAGAAAAAACACTACTATGGCTTTGACCTGCCTGTCGTGAGCGATACGATGAAGGCGGCAACTGAAAAAACGATGACCGACGAGCAGCTTGCCTTTACAAAATACTGCGCCGTGGACGCTACCAATTACGAGTCAATGAGAAAAGCACTGGATGGTGTTCAGGGCGAGATTTGTATCGTGACAGAGGGTATGCTCGGGTACTTCAACGAACCTGAGATTGTCAGCTTTTGCCGGGCGATCCACAGGCTTCTGGAGGAATTCGGCGGCAGTTGGATCACGGCGGATATGACCAGTTTAGCGATCTATCCGCTTACATTTGGCACCGTGCTCAAAGGAAATCAAGAGATCATGACACAGCTGTCTAAAAACATTGCCGCGAATATGGCTGATGTAGAATTCTACAAAAACAGCCTTTACCTCAACGGTTTAGACGGAGCGCTGGAGTTCCTTCGTAAACAGGGATTCAATGTAAAGAGGGAATCGATCGATGTTTATCTCCCTGATTTCGCGGATCTCGATCCTCAGCTGATGCAGGAGCTTCGACAGGCGTACAGCACGATGGAGATGCTGACAATGACGTTGGCGGACGGCGGCGATCAAGCGGATAAAGACAGCTTGGATGAGCTCAAAGAGCTGCCGTTTAAAGTAGAATCACACATTGACGGCGGAGTGCTCAATGTCAAGATACAGGGCAGGATGGATACGATCACAGCGCCGGAGCTGCTGGAGAAGTTCAAAAAAGCAGAGGGTAAAGTTGACGCGATCAAGATAGACGTCTCGGATATGCCTTATGTTTCTTCCGCGGGTCTGCGTGTACTGCTGATCATGTACAAATCGCTGAATGACAAGAGCAAATTTGAATTGACCGGCGTAAGACCGCAGGTAAAGGAGATATTTGAAACAACAGGATTCGATCAGTTCCTGCTGTGATGACAAAAAGACCGCATTGACTGCCGAAAACGGCTTGTCAATGCGGTTTTTATGGTCGGAGTGGCGAGACTCGAACTCGCGGCTTCGACATCCTAAACTCATGTTTTAGCGTCCTGATCGTTCCGTTACGCGCCATCTGGTGCATTTTCGGTGCTTTTCGGTACTCTTATACCCACTGTTTCCATGTAGTTTTCGTCTGTTTGTGGTCGCCGTTGTGGTCAAAAAATCCTCCCTGTATCAGCTCAATGATGAGCCGATAGGGGAGGATTCGTTTTGCGTATTGTAGCTTAGGTAAACGTAGAAGTCAAGTTGTTTTTTCGGATGCGATTTAATTAGGCTGTACCGTTCTTTTTCTCAGCGCGTTCGATTTCTTCTGCAATGTATTAGCTGTCTGTTTTCAAATCGTCATTAAAGGGTATAAAAAGGCTTTATAGACAAATTCCCATAATTGTTGGAAGTTGATTCCCAAGATTGTTGAAAGTTAATTCCCATAATTGTAGAGATAAAATTCCCAAGATTGTAGAAGTTTGTAGAAATATAACTTCAAGTATCACGAATCACCTCTGCAACAATGGCGGGTGATTTAGATTTAGAAGCCTGAAAAGAAAAGTGTTATACTCATACTAAAACGACCTTCGGCTGATCAAGCCGGAGGTCGTTTACTGTTGTTTTCAAAATGCAGAAGAGAACCATTTGTACGTTTGAAATTTTTTATTCAGATCAATGAGATAGCAGTTCAAAATGATTCTTCCTGCATGATATAACCCCTTCTCTTTGCAGCTTGCTCAGCTCATTCGAGAGAGCGGAGCGGTCGACGTTCAGATAGTCCGCCAACTGCTGACGGTCAAAGGGAATGTCGAATTCGGTGCTGTGCTTTTGGAGCGACACGGTGTTGAGGTAGGATAAGATCCGCTCACGGATCGTCCTCGGCGAGATGTGAAAGCTCCTGCCCGAGAGCACGACGTTTTTGTGAGCGGAGATCTCGAGCATATTGCAGATGAATTTCATCGCCCACAGCTCATTGGATGAACGCAACCTTTTTAAACTGCCGATTCTGAAAAACAGGATGCGGCAGTTTTCATTTGCGCGGACGTCGACAAGAAGCGTTTCATCCTCGAGCAAGGCGTAGGTCTCGGCGAAAAACTGCTTATTGCCGACGTGGCTGAGGATCGTGCGGTTGCCCCAGATATCGTTGCTCTCGATCGTCACGCTGCCCTCCAGCACCAGCCCGAAGCGTTCGGTGGTATCGCCTGCCATGAGGATCATTTCGTCCTTCTTGTATCTCTTTTCCGTGGAGCGGAGTTCCGTCAGGCAGAATTCGATTTCCTCCTGAGTCATATCCTTGAAAATGACCGAATGATAACAATTTTTCATATTTTCTCCTTTTGTTGTAATTACAACATACTTGTCAAGTTCATCATAGTATAATGGTCTCAGAAAGTCAAGGGAGGAATGAATATGATTCGCAAGATCATCCGCATTGATGAAGAGAAATGCAACGGCTGCGGCGCTTGTGCCAACGCATGCCACGAAGGCGCGATTGATATGGTGAACGGCAAGGCGAAGCTGATGCGTGAGAATTTTTGCGACGGCTTCGGCGATTGTCTGCCGAGCTGTCCTACAGGAGCAATTACCTTTGAGGAGCGCGAGGCTCCGGAATATGATGAAACAGCAGTTAAGAAAGCACAGGAGGATAAGAAAATGGAAATGCACCATCATCAGGGCGGCTGCCCCGGTTCCAAAACAATGACCTTTGACAAACCCGAAATTGAGGAAACACCTGTCGCAACAGGCAAGCCTGTTTCACGGCTCAACCAGTGGCCGTGTCAGATCAAACTGCTGCCCACAGTCGCACCGTTTTATAACGGCGCAAAGCTGCTGATCGCCGCTGACTGTACCGCTTACGCCTACGCTAATATGCACGAGGAATTCATGAAGGGCAAGATCACCCTGATAGGCTGCCCGAAGCTCGATATGGTGGACTACACCGACAAGCTGACCGAGATCATCAGCAATAACGACGTCAAGAGCGTCACCATCGTCCGTATGGAAGTGCCGTGCTGCGGCGGCTTGCAGAGAGCCGCGGAGCAGGCGCTCAGAAACAGCGGAAAGTTCATTCCGTGGCAGGTCGTGACGATTGCAAGAGACGGTCAGATTTTAGATTAATGAAAGGCGCCGGAGAGACCGGCAAGTTTTTCGGAAATGTCATCAAGAGCATCCCGATGTTTAAAGATTCCAATATAGATAAGGATATGAACGAGAATGCAAGCAAGCTGGAAGAGATGGAAACTCGCAAGAACGAAAACATTGCTGCGCAATTAGTTGGAAGACAGAAAGTTGATGTATCACCATTTATTGAAAACCTAAAAACAATGGATCATTTATATAATGATCCACAGGTAATTCTATTTGATAAAGAAAAACTGTATATTGCATAACTGCGGTAAGTAAACAACCGCTAAGAAAAAAACTCAGCGGTTGTTTGGCGGGTGCCTGAGGAGTCGAACCTCACGGTTTCTATTCCTATTTACATTCAAATCTTCTTGTTCCCTCATTTAAGTACGCTTTTCTACGACACCCAGAAATACCGGTAGAGGGATCCTCCGGCACACCGATCGCACCAAATGCCAAAAGACAAGTAATCAAATCATTTTTTAATGTAATTGACACCTCATTTCCGTTTTTGAATTTGCGTGAAAATGAAAAGGTTAGAGTTGAGGTAATTAAAAAGAAAAGAATTAAGGGAATCATATTTATATATCAGCCGTCAAGCAAGACGCTTGACGGCTGTTTTGGTCGGAGTGAAGGGCGCTTGATCTGTCGGTGACAGGGATATCGCATGATCACAACACCTCCTGTCCGAAGTACATCAACGCTCT
>JAHKVW010000115.1 GCA_020624805.1 bacterium
CTACTCCCCCTAGCCCGAGCAGAGCATCACCACCGGTCCGATCGTCTCGTCCGTATTCGCGATCATAGTCGCGGGCGGCTGCTACTTCCTCGGCGGCTTCGGCAGACTGTTTGGTGAAGCCGGTTCTGACGTCAAGAATGTACGCGGCTTCGACTCCGTTGTTCCCACTATGCTCGAGAACCTGTCCCCCATCCTGATCGGTATCGTGGTCATCCTCGTACTTTCCGCGTCCATGAGCACGCTGTCGAGCTTGGTACTGACCTCCAGCTCGGTTCTGACCATCGACTTCATTGAGCCGATCTTCTTCAAAAAGAAAGAGCTCGGAGAGAAGAAAAAGGTCGGTATCATGCGTATCTTCATCGTATTCTTCATCGCGATCTCCGCGATCATTGCCATCATCCAGGCAAAATCCCCCGTCATGTTCATCTCACAGATGATGGGAGTATCGTGGGGCGCGCTTGCCGGTGCATTCCTCGCGCCGTTCATGTACGGTCTGTATATGAAGCGCGTACCGAAGGTCGCCGTATGGATCAACTATGTCCTCGGCGTCGGCATCTCCCTCGCGTCCTTTATCTGCAATATGGCAGGTGTGAAGTTCGCAAGCCCCGTCCTCACCTACTTCCAGTCCCCCATCAACGCAGGTATGGCGGCGATGATCATCGGTATCATCATCACGCCGATCATCGCGGCGATCGCGCCGTCGAAGGATGTGGAGAGAGTAGAGCAAATCTTCTCCTGCTACAATAAGACGCATACGGTATCTTCCAAGCACAGCATCGACGAAACTTAATGTAATAATTTAATCGACAAAATAATACAAAAGAAGTCTATCGGCTATTGCCTTTAGACTTCTTTTGCGCTATAATAAATATGTATGTACGCCGTTAGGAATCCTGCGCGTACAAAATCGAAAAGAGGATTTGACAAAATGATTTTTCAAAAGGACATTGAAACTCTACCGAGAAAAGAAATCGAAGCGATTCAGCTCGAGCGCCTGAAATGGGTCGTCAAGTACTGCTATGACAACGTACCGCTGTATCACCAGCGTTTGACCGACTGCGGCGTGCTCGACGGCGCTAAGATCAAGCAGCTCTCCGATATCGAATACATCCCCTTCACCACCAAGGACGATTTCAGAGATAACTATCCCTTCGGTCTGGTAGCCTCCGACATGAAGGACATCGTGCGTATCCACGCTTCTTCGGGTACGACCGGTAAGCCCACCACAGGCGTTTATACCAAAGAGGATCTCGACATCTGGTCGGATTGTGTCGCGCGTGTCGCATGCGCGGGCGGCGTCACTCCCGATGATATCATCCAGATCAGCTTCGGTTACGGACTGTTCACCGGCGCTTTGGGTCTGCACTACGGCATGGAAAAGCTCGGCGCGACCGTTATCCCCGCTTCTTCGGGCAATACGCAAAAGCAGCTGATGATGCTGCGTGACTGGGGCGTGACCGGTATCGTAGCCACTCCGTCCTACGCACTGTATCTGTCCGAGGCGATGAAGGAAGCGGGCTATCCGCTCAGCGACTACAGCCTGCGACTGGGCATTTTAGGCTCGGAGCCCTGCACCGTATCCATGCGTGAGCAGATTGAGAACAACTTCAACATCCGTGTATCCGACAACTACGGCATGACCGAGCTCGGCGGTCCCGGCGTCAGCGGTGACTGTGAAGCGCGCGACGGTATGCACTTTGCCGAAGATCACTTCCTGCCCGAGATCATCGACACCGATACCGGCAAGCGTCTCGGCGAGGGTGAAGTCGGCGAACTGGTCGTCACCACCCTGACCCGAAAGGGTATGCCCGTGCTCAGATACCGCACCAAGGATATCACCAAGCTCGATTATCAGCCCTGCTCCTGCGGCAGAACCCATTGCAGAATGGCAAAGACCATGGGCAGAACCGACGATATGCTGATCATCAAGGGCGTCAACGTGTTCCCGACCCAGATCGAGAATATCCTGATCAACATCCCCGACATCGCGCCGCACTACATGCTGTACATCACCCGCCAAAATTACCGTGACAGCTTGGAGATCAAGGTCGAGGTCATCAACGAGTCTCTGCTCGATAATTATAAGATGCTCGACGGTCTCAAAAAGCGCATCGAGGCTAAATTACAGTCGATCTTAGGTCTGAGAACCAAGGTCACACTGGTCGCGCCCAAGACGCTCGAGAGATTCCAGGGCAAGGCGAAGAGGATCGTTGACCTGCGGAACGAATAAAGATTGTCATTCCGAGGAGCGCCGGCGACGTGGGAATCTCAACCTATGTATTTCGCTACAGCGGAACAGAAAAGTCAAGACCGTTCCGTTCGCAAAACGATATATAAAGACTTTTCTACGTCAATCAGCTTTTCAAATATTGACATTATATTTTGAAAATCATATGATTTTCAATCGGGAGGAGCAAGCCCCTCCCCTACAAAAACACGAAGGTGAGTTAATAAAATGAAAGACTTATTGATCGGTAACGCCGCGGTCGCGCGCGGCTTATACGAAGGCGGATGCGCCGTGATCTCCAGTTATCCCGGCACACCCAGCACTGAGATTACCGAATTTTTCGCGAAATACAACGACGTCTACTGTGAGTGGGCGCCCAATGAAAAGGTAGCGATGGAGGCGGCATTCGGCTCCGCGCTGCGCGGCAAACGTTCCGCCTGCTGTATGAAGCACGTCGGCTTGAACGTCGCCGCCGATCCGCTGTTCACCATGAGCTACACCGGCGTCAACGCGGGTATCGTCATCTGCGTCGCCGACGATCCCGGTATGCACAGCTCACAGAATGAGCAGGATTCACGCCATTACGCGATCGCGGCTAAGATCCCGATGCTCGAACCCTCCGATTCTCAGGAGGCGCTGGATTACGCCAAGCTCG
Organism: bacterium; assembly: GCA_020624805.1. Lineage (GTDB taxonomy): Bacteria > Bacillota > Clostridia > Oscillospirales > Acutalibacteraceae > Ruminococcoides. The sequence goes on from JAHKVW010000115.1 coordinate 2,883, forward strand.
CTTATGAGATCTCCGAGCAGTTCGACACCCCTGTATTCCTCAAGATGTGCACCCGTGTGGCACATTCCCAGAGCATCGTTGAGTTGGGCGAGCGTACCGAGATCACCAAAGATTACACCAAGAATCCGCAGAAATACATCATGACCCCCGGCAACGCGCTCAAGCGTCATCCGTTTGTCGAACAGCGTACCGAGAAGCTGATCAAATACGCCGAGACCTCTCCCCTCAACCGCGTGGAAGATGGCGACGGGAATCGCGATTTCGGCATCATCACCTCCTCCACCTCTTACCAGTACGTCAAAGAGGCGTTCGGCGACAGTGTAGCTGTTTTGAAGCTCGGCATGATCAATCCCCTGCCCGTCAAGCTGATCAAGGACTTCGCCGCGAAGGTCGGCAAGGTCTATGTCATTGAGGAGCTCGATCCGATCGTCGAGACCCACTGCAAGAACATCGGCGTGGAGGTCATCGGCAAGGACAAGTTCTCGATCCTCGGCGAATTCAGCCAGAAGAGCATCGAGCAGGCGTTTGAAATGGCAGATAAAACCGTATTCAACCTCGACACCGAGATCCCGGTACGTCCTCCGATGATGTGCTCCGGCTGCCCCCACAGAGGCATGTACTATGTCCTCGCGAAGAACAAGATCACCGTACTCGGCGATATCGGCTGCTACACCCTCGGCGCGGCGCCGCCCTTGAACGCATTGGATATGACACTGTGCATGGGCGCGTCGGTATCCGGTCTGCACGGCTATAACAAAGCAGGCGGCGATCAGACGGAGAACAACACCGTCTGTGTCATCGGCGACTCCACCTTCATGCACTCCGGCGTCACCGGTCTGATCAACATCGCGTATAACCAGAGCAATTCCACCGTCATCATCCTCGACAACTCCATCACCGGTATGACGGGTCATCAGCAGAATCCGACCACCGGCTACTCCATCAAGGGAGATCCCGCCGGCAAGGTCAACCTCGAGGATCTGTGCCACAGCATCGGCATCAACTCCGTGCGCGTGGTCGATCCGTATAACCTTGAGGAATGCGAGACGGTTCTCAAAGAGGAGCTCGCCAAAAACGAACCCTCCGTCATCATCTCGCGCCGTCCCTGCGTCCTCTTAAAGTACGTCAAACCCAAAAAGCCGCTCTATGTCGATCCCGAAAAGTGCCGCGGCTGTAAGAAATGTATGAAGTTCGGCTGTCCGTCCATCTCCTTCCGTGACGGTCACGCCGTTGTCGATACCACCCTTTGCGTCGGATGCGGCGTATGCGCTCAGCTCTGCCCCTTTGACGCGTTTGAAAGCGAGGTGCCCTCTAATGACTAAGAATATTATGATCGTCGGCGTCGGCGGACAGGGTTCTCTGCTCGCTTCCAAGCTGCTCGGCAGACTGCTGGTCGATGAAGGCTACGACGTAAAAGTATCCGAAGTGCACGGAATGAGCCAGCGCGGCGGTTCCGTCGTCACCTATGTACGCTTCGGCGAAAAGGTTTACTCCCCCGTGATCGAAAACGGTGAAGCGGATTTCATCGTGTCCTTCGAGAAAATCGAGGCGGCACGCTATGTGGAAAACCTCAAAAAGGACGGTACTATCATCGTCAACACCCAGCAGATCGATCCCATGCCGGTCATCATCGGCGCGGCGACCTATCCCGAGGACATCATCGGCGAGATGAAGAACAAGGGCATCCATGTGGACGATATCGACGCGCTGGCGCTGGCGAATGAAGCCGGTTCCTCCAAGGCGTGCAACATCGTTTTGATGGGCAGACTCGCCAAATACTTCGATATGCCGAAGGAAAAATGGCTGACCGCCATCGAAAAATGCGTCAAGCCGCAGTTTGTTGAGATCAACAAAAAGGCGTTTGATTTGGGATATAACTGCTAAATAATGTTGAGATTGCCACGGCACGTTGTGCCTCGCGATGACATTAAAAAAAAGCAGTATGGTATAATGAAAAAACAAAAGAAAGGATGAAGCCCCATGCAGAAAAGATTCTATCAGCCCGACGCTGAGACCATGCCGGTCAACGAGATCAAGAAGCTGCAGGAGTACAAGCTCATCCGTCAGGTGCGCTATGTGTATGAGCACGTTGAATACTATCGCAAGCTGATGGATGAAAAAGGCGTCAAGCCTGAGGATATCACCTGTCTGGAGGATATCAGCAAGCTGCCGTTCCTGAGCAAAAACGATCTGCGAGAAGCATACCCCTACGGAATGCTCGCGACCGACCTCAAAAACTGTGTACGTATCCACTCCACCTCCGGTACCACCGGCAAGCGCGTTGTCGCGTTCTACACCCAGAATGACGTTGATATGTGGGAAGACTGCTGTGCGCGAGCAATCGTTGCGGCAGGCGGCGACAAAGGCGACGTCGTACAGGTCGCCTACGGTTACGGACTGTTCACCGGCGGCGCGGGTCTGCACGGCGGCTCACATAAGGTCGGCTGTCTGACCCTGCCCATGTCGAGCGGCAACACCAATCGCCAGATCCAGTTCATGATGGATCTCAACGCCAGCATTCTTTGCTGTACGCCCTCTTATGCCGCCTATATCGGTGAGACGCTGAAGGAACAGGGCTACAAGCCCGGCTACAACAGCCTCAAGGCAGGTATCTTCGGCGCGGAGCCGTGGACAGAGGAAATGCGACACGACATCGAGAACAGCCTCGGTATCAAGGCGTATGACATCTACGGACTGACCGAGTCCAGCGGCCCCGGCGTGGCATTCGAATGTTGTGAGCAGAACGGTATGCACATCAACGAGGATCACTTCTATGCCGAGATCATCGATCCCGACACCGGCGAGGTGCTCCCCGAGGGCAGTAAGGGTGAATTGGTGTTCACCTCGCTCGACAAAGAGGCGTTCCCGCTGATCCGTTATCGCACCCGCGATATCACCGTTCTCACCCGTGAGAAATGCTCCTGCGGCAGAACCTTTATCCGTATGCACAAGCCGATGGGACGATCCGACGACATGATGATCATCCGCGGCGTCAACGTCTTCCCCAGCCAGATCGAGGCGGTTCTCCTGAACAAGGGCTACGCACCGAACTACCAGATCCTGATCGACCGCGTCAACAACACCGATACCTTCGAGATCCGTGTGGAGATGCTGCCCGAGGACTTCTCCGATAAACCGCAGGTCATCACCAAGAAGGAGAAGAAGATCCAGAGTGCGATGAAGGAGATGCTCGGCATCAATCCCGTCATCCGACTGGTCGCGCCGAAGTCGATCGCGCGCAGCGAGGGTAAGGCTGTCAGAGTCATCGATAACCGTAAGAAGCTCGGTATCCATACATAATCACCGTACATCCGAATTATGCGGGAGGAACTCTCTCCCCACCATCAATCATAAGGAGTAACATTATGGCAATTAAACAGTTATCCATCTTTGTAGAAAACCGTGAAGGCACACTCGTCACCGTCACCGACGCGATCGCCAAGGCGGGCGTTGACATCCGCGCCATGAGCGTTGCGGATACCAATGACTTCGGTATCTTCCGCCTGATCGTCACTGATATCGCCAAGGCAAAGCAGGCGCTCGATGACGCGAACGCGTTCGTTTCCATCACCGAAGTCGTCGGCGTAGCCGTACAGGATGAGCCCGGCGCTCTGGCAAAGGTCGTCAAGATCTTAGCGGACAACAACATCAACATCGAGTATATGTACGCGTTCATCACCGTTTCCAAGAAGTTCGCGTATGTAGTACTCCGCGTCGAGGATAACGACACCGCGGAGAAGATCCTGACCGAGCACGGTATCAGCCTTGTCACCGAAGAGGATATGGCAAAGCTGTAAGGTTCTTATAAAAAAGGTTATAATGATGAGAAAGACCCGCCGATCATAGCGGGTCTTTTTTCGGTTGAGATTATCATGACTCTTACGAGCCTCGCAATGACAGATTCTATTTGCTTTGATTAAATAGCACATCTGTTCCATCTCCCTCTGACGAGGGTGATGAAAAGAACAGAACATTGCGAAACACTCACAATGCTTCGATATACTTTTCGATATCAAAGGGATCAAGAGGCGTGTCCTTTTTCAGATAGAGCGGATGATGCGGATGACCTTTTTTTGAGATCCTTCCGGCAGAGTACCATTTTGCGTGATGCTCGGTACCGAGCGCGATCATCGAGCGTACGCAATCGGGCAGATAGGGGCGTTTTTCGATGATATTTCCCCATGCCGCCCAGACAGCGGGACTATCACTCAAGCCTAAGATATAGTCAAAAGCCTTCATGTTCTCCTCATGGAGCAGCATATTGCACTCTCGCTCCATATCATCGGGATTCGTGGCGCGTTGGGCGTAGACATTGAACATGATAAAGCTGTCAAAGCCGTTTGCCAGCGCGATCCTCTCAACGGATTTGAGCGTGTTATCCAGATCATCCGGCGCGGCGGTCGATGGATTGATGCCGATGCAGATCAGCGGCCTCTCCCCTCTCGTGCCGAGGATATAACGGTATTCGCTGTAGAAATCCGGCACATACAGCCAGCGGTTTTTATCGTAATCATCATTGGTGCTGACCATCGCGTCCGCAAAGGTCAGAACTTCAATATCAATGGTATCGGATGACGGAATGTGCATAACAGCCTCCAATCTATCGTTAAAATCCACAGCCTTTGCGGGCTTCACAATAACAATTATATAACAATCAGGGGACAGACCGGAGTCTGTCCCCTTTTCAGGTGAAATCAATTGATCCAAAGAGAGGTAATCGATTCTTGTCAGATCAGTCAATTATTTCCAACCGACCAAGAACTTGCCGCTGCCATAGGCGCCCCATTCTGTGAAGTAAAGGGTCTTGCCCTGCTGGATCGTGATGTCCTCGGACTGATTCCAGCATTCATCCCAGCTTGCGGTAGTAGAACCGGAAGGCATTCTGGCTACGAGCATATCGGTGTAGTTGAAGGCGCCGGGGAAGATGATGTTGGAACCGCTTTCTTCACCCTGGATCCATTTACCGGCTTCGCCGTTGCCCCATACCCATGCGAACCATGCGGGATTATCGACGGTGGCTTCGCCGGGCTCAAAAACGATGTCCTTGTCGCTCGGAGTCGGATCAGGATTAGGATTAGGATTGGGGTTGGGTTCTATATTGCTGATGTCAAAGAAATCAACCAGATAATGACCCTCGTTATCCTTATCGGTCATGTATACGCCGGTAGCGCCGGTGAACGGAATGTCAACGGTCTGCTGTGTACCGTCGTTGATGATGTAGTTGGTCATGCCGGCGGGCATCTCGAACGAATACCTCTGTTCGCCCATTTCGTTGGTATCGTAGTAAGTCATCGGAACGCCGGGCCACTCTACAGGCTCGCTTTCATCAGACCAATAATAAATGTTAACGGTGCTGAAGCCCTTATTATTGGAGAAGATGATGGTTCTGTCGGAAGGCTCGGGATCGGGGTTGACAGGCTGAGTCGGATCAACAGGAGTCGAACCGTTATCGATGTACATGTAGCCGCCGAACGCGCTCCAATCAGCAACACCTGCCGCGTTGAAGTAGACGGTGACATTACCTGCGTGAGCCGCGTCAACAACGTACTCATTATCGGTGCCGTCCGGATACCATGTCTGGACGCCGTTTTCTACCTTAACGACCTTAACGCCGTCACCCTCGCTGAGAGTGGTAGAGA
>JAHKVW010000116.1 GCA_020624805.1 bacterium
GAAAGCCGGGCTGCCTTTGCTATCCGCAGAGCCTTTAACTATGGATGAACTGAACCGTTTTATTGTTGCTAAGAGGAACATTATATTCGATTTGGATGCAACCGCAAGTCGTGAAGCCCTCGGAAAAATCGGTATTCCCGATGACCGTATCGTTGAGATATCGGGCTTGTGCGTAACTGTCTATATGAAACCTTCAGAAATAACCACCGCTTCTGAGGTTAAGGAGGTAAGTACACTGTTATTTGATGTTGTTGACGATTCATTATATGAGCCTGTTTCTGAGTCGAGTAATCAACTTTCTGATTTGTACCTCAATCAATTTGAAGAGTTATGTGACAAAGCTGGTGTGTGCTGTGAGTATTATCAAGAATTGTACTATCATTATGATAGTAATGGAAATATGGATTGGGTGTTAGTAGAAGGATCATCTGATATTGATTATCCCGGGGGATATTATTGCTCGATCGGTAATAGGGTTTTCGTTCGAGATAGTTATGGATGTCCTTTTAACGCAAACTATGGGATATTTGATGTGAACTCAAACAGCTTTGTTGATATCTCATTTTTGAAGAACCAAGGGTATGATGATTTTGTTACCGTATTTGATCAATACGGCGGAGGCAGACTATTGGGCGATCTTGACAAAGATAATGAGATTTCCGTTGTGGATGCAACGATTCTGCAACGCTGTGATGCTCGGTTAATGGATTATTCAAAAGATGATTTGATTGATATGTATCAACAAATTGATCCGATGTTTTCTCCGTTGACCTATTACTCCGACTTCAACCGCGACGGTGTGCGTGATATTCTTGACGTGACTTATATCCAACGTTATCTTGTCGGGATGACATCTCCTCTTTCTAAGTAATAGTTTTTCGGAGACTGAACTTTAGAACGCAAAAATAATCAGTCTGCAATTATCTGTACCAATAATACATAATTATAATTAATGTAAACATTTGGGTCAGCAGCATAACGCTGTCATTCATTTGTGACTCGTTCGAGAAAAATGAAGCATGCGTCAATTATACCATCGCTGCATTAACACAGAACGATAGATCAACTATCATATAAAAAGGAGGCTCATCATGAAGAAAACCCTATCGATTTTACTTACAGTTATTATGTTGTTATCGTGTGTTTCATATACAGTTACAGCTGCGAATACCTCAGATGACATTACGACTACATCACTTACCGCTGATGACACCATAAGTCAGTTAACTCTTTTTGGCTATCAATTTAATGACGACGGGTTCGCATATCAGCAGAGAGAAAACGGCACGATTGAGATCGGCGGCTATATCGGAACGGAAGAAAATCTTGTATTTCCCGATACAATAAATGATATCCCCGTAACGATGGTCAGGTTGATGTATTCGTCCGATGAGCTGAAAAGCCGTGTGAAAGCCATTACCATTCCCGAGAGCGTCACGAATATGGAATTCTTGAATACCTATAAATTCGACAATCTGGAAACCGTTTATTTCAATGCGATCAACTGTTATGAAACTGCGGTCAATTGCTCTAAGGCTTTTGCCAATCATCCAAAGATCGACACGATATATATCGGCGATAAGGTGGAGATCATCCCGCAGGGATTATGCCAGGAGACCTGTATTACTCATATCGAACTGCCTGACAGCCTGAGGGAAATCAAACCGAATGCTTTTATGCATTGTAATTATCTCGAACAGATTGTTATTCCCGATCATGTTACCGTGCTTGGTGAGAAAGCGTTTTACGGATGTGACAGATTGAAAAATGCCGTAATAGGAGACGGCGTGACCGATATCGGCTTGAAAACCTTCTATTATTCAAATCAACTGGAATCCGTTTCTTTTGGAGCCGGCGTCGAAAACATCGGCGAGAGCGCGTTTGAATTGTGTAGCGTCTTAAAGATGATTGATACCAAAAACATCAAAACGATCGGACAGTATGCATTCAAAAAATGCTCAGCGTTGGAGCATGCAGAACTGCGTGAAGGGCTGACAGAAATCGGAGAGTCTGCTTTTGTGGACTGTACTGAAATGACAGAAGCAACATTGCCTGATACATTAACCGATTTGGGCAGTTATGCATTTTTGAACTGCTATAAGCTGACATCTGTCGTAATTCCGGACGGCGTAACAACAGTGCCTTCTATGTGCTTTGCCTATTGTAAATCTGCTGCCGAGGTGATCGTTCCAGAAACGGTCAGCTATATCGGGAAATGGGCGTTTCTTGATACGGCTTGGTATAATACTCAGCCGGACGGTGAGATCTATATCAACGATATCCTTTACACGTATAAAGGAGAAATGCCAGAAAGTTACGTGTGTGAAGTCAAAAAAGGAACCGAGAGTATCTCTCCGAGCGCTTTTGAAAGCCAGAGTAATCTGGTCGGTGTTTCGATCCCTGAGGGCGTGCAAAGCGTAGGACAATTCGCTTTTGTATATTGCCCTGAACTGAGAAGTGTTTCCTTGCCTAGTTCATTATTTAAAATAGGTATCGGTGCATTCGGTTATGTTGCCAACCCCAAAAATCCAAGCAAATATGTCAAGGTGGACGGTTTTACTGTTTACGGTTATATAGATTCAGGTGCGCAAAAGTATGCTGAAAGCGGCAAATTTGCTTTTGTTCCTATTTCTGAAACAGGTGATCCATTATGCTTGGGTGATGTAGACGAAGACGGAGATACATCCATAGTAGACGCGACGTGGATTCAGCGAGCTAACGTTCAGATGCAAATCCCTATAGCAGAGATAGTTATGCTTACTTGCGGTGATGTAGACGGCGACGGAGAAGCAACTGTTATCGACGCTACATTGGTACAGCGTTATGACTCATATTTAGCAACACCTTATCCGATTGGCAAGCCTTTGACTTAATCAAACGACTCCATCACTTTTCAGCGGTGGAGTCACTTTTATAAATGAATGCTGTTTAAGTTTACTTTAGCTATGGCGCTTTTTTAGTACATATTTGCTTTCCTGTTGACTATCTCCCAAAATCGGTTATAATAGAATCAAAGATTATAAAGGAGGTAGCTGCTATGTGTACACAGAATGAAGCCGTAGTCATACTGCGTGAAGTTTACGAAGGCTGTCAAAAGATATTCGGCGACATCAAAGAAGCCTATCTCTACGGATCGTATGCAAGAGGCGACTATCACGAGGAATCCGACGTCGATATCCTTTTGACGGTTGATCAGCCTCAGTCGACTATCTCCAAGCGCCGCATGGATATTGCTCGCTTGTCAAGCGAGCTGAGTCTGAAGCACGACATTACCGTGTCGATCAGCGTAAAGCCCGCTGAACAGTTTGAACGCTTCAACACCGTGTTGCCGTTTTATCAGAACGTCGTCAGAGAGGGGATCAAGTATGCAAGCTGAGGAATGGAAATCGATCTCAAAAATCAGACTGGAACGCGCGTTGGAGTTCTATGAGGACGCAGTCGCGCTGTATAACCAGGAAAGATACAGAAGCGCTGCCAGTAGATTGTATTTTGCCGTGTTCCACGCTATGCGCGCGGTACTGGCGCTGGACGGAATCGACCGCAAACACCACAGCGGTATCATCTCGGAGTTCCGCAGACTGTATGTGAAAACCGGTATCTTTGACAGAGAAGCCTCCGGCATCATCGCGTCGGTATCGCTCATGCGCCACGACAGTGACTATGACGACTACATCCCGATCGAAAAAGAAGATCTGGAAGAAATGCTCCCCCAAGCTGAGAAGCTGATACAATCTGTCAAGGAATATCTCGAGCCGATACTTGCCGAAAAGAAAGATTAGAATAATAGATGTATAAACGCCGCAGAAACGATTATGTTCCTGCGGCGTTTTTAGTTCGTCAGAACAACCTTAAACCTGCAAATCCCGTGACTGTTTTCTTTCACAATGAGTGCGTTTGGAATCTTAGCCAGCCACTTTTTACTGAGATTGTTGTTGCCGTAATAGGCGTCAAAGTTAGCGACAGGCAGGACAACCCAATCGGTGTCATCGGATTTATTGGCGAGGTAATAGCGGATCAGCTCGGCAACAACCTCTTTTGGTACGCCTTTGGTATCTGTTGCTTCAATCTGTTTACTTACTGTTTCGGACAGCGGATAATCTTCCATTCTGAGAACTCCTGCTTCCAACGCATCGGCGATGATGTCGTCAAACCGCAGCGTCCACGCGCCTTTTGTGTTCAGCGCAAATATCGGCACTTGCAGCTGACGCACTTTTTTCTTCCATTGTGCCGTGAATCCAGTCGGAAAATCAGCGCACTTTTTATACGCGGATTTGCTGACCTTATCGGGATTCGCTTTTACAAACCGAATCACACTTTTAATATGACGGTAATACCATCCATTACCGTTTGCATCGACCAGCTCCGGGTAGTCGGCGGACAATTCACGAAAGTCCACCGGCGGCTCGGAGCTTTTCTTTTTGTCCGGAACACTGCACCATGCACACAGTGCTTTACGGGCAACGTCGATCCGGTCATATGGATTTCCGGCAAGGGCAGCACCGTCTTTGTCGTGGAACAGATAACCCCTTGCGATTATTGTCAGGATACGACCGAAGCCGGAGAAATCGGTTATCATGTCGAAGGTAAAGCGACCGAGATAGGTAGTGTCGGTTTTGCGGACTGCGGTATAAGTCGGCTGATCGGTATACGCTTTGAATTCTGCCCATTCATTTGTCATCGCTTTATCTCCCTGCAATTCTCTAACACTGTCATCGGCATAACTTCCAATGCGAACTGCCGCTCACCGAGAGCAACCGCGCATTTCAGCACTTCGTTTAAATCTAAATTTTCTGCGCCTTTAATATGAGAGGTCATCAAGTTTATACAGTTGCTGACAACCGTTTTACGATAATCACCCGTTTGATTTGTATTACTGAGCAGGGCGTTCAAATCTTTATCGTCGTCCTGACGCTTGATGTGATCGGCGATTTCCTTCGCACGATACATGTCGTCGAGGTCACAGATGATGTCGCCGAGGATTCTGTAACCACCGTGACGGAAATCACAGAACAGCTCACGGTAGTCATAATCAATCATTCCCGAGATAATCTCATAGGTAGCAACAAGTCTGTCTGACGGCGGCGTAAGATGCCAGTTTGTTTCGGATAGCTTCAATCGTGCCTGCCTGATTCCGTAAGGTGTAATATGATCAAAAGCACTGTATAACTCGTCGACGGAGTAAAGGTTTTCCTGCCCTCTTGCAAACAGGATTCTTTCAATATCAGTTTGGCGCTTTCTCTCTTTCGGAATGTGACGAATAAAGCGATTACGATTCATCGCTTCATGATATGCCGCAATAATGGCTTTTGTCCGTTCGAGAGTATGTTGATCTAATTCATTTTGCCAGTTCGGAGATTGAGCAAAAGTGAATAGCTCCTCGTCTGTTGCCGGATGCGCTTTGTGCTTTAGCGTTTCTTTATCCAGCATATAGGCGTAATACGGCAGCTTTTCAAGATTGGAGCTGACAGAATCCCAGTCGGTTTTGTCGATGAATTCCTTGACACGCTTTGCGGTTGTCGGCTGATACCATTTCCGCTGTGCGCTGTCGCCGACGATTGACTTGTATTGCAGAAACAGACTTTTCTTCGCCTTTCGCACTTCAAGGTATTCGGATAAATCGGGCTTTATACCGCTCTTTGCGGAATCGATCTCCAAGCCTGTCAGTATCGCCAGTATTTCTACATCCTGACAGGCTGTTTGTCGTTCTGTATTATCGTTGTTTTCATCATAAGCGACAATACCCCTGCGCAGCGCCGCATTACTGATCTGACCGACGCGCGATGAAAAGGTGCTTTTGACTGTTTCCAACCTTTTATGCCAATCGTTCGCATCGGCAATGATCGGATCTGCCGACGGAATTTTCAGCACAGGTAACGACGCCGTGTTTTCATAGCCTTTACGGACACAGTTATTGACCAACGGATCGGCAATCGTCTTGACCATATCGCCGTCATAGTCCGCGCCGCCGAGACGGTCGGGGATCAAGGAACGTGAATCTACCATCACGACATAACGCAGATGAGAAAGATACTTCTTTCGTAACTTACCGACCTTTGATAACGGGCAAACAAGCGCTTCTTCATTTCTTGCAATATGAGGACTGCGCAGGAGCGTATAATTCTTCTGCTTTGTATATGTCGGTTTCGGTGCGTACACCATATTGTCTGATAAACACTCCTCCTCCAACTTTTTGTAAGCCTTACTCTCACCCTCGGCACACCTTACGATGTACGCCAATAACCGCATCAAATCATCGGACAAATAACGGTTATCTCCTGCAACCAATAACTGTCCGACAGCGTACTTTTGTCTAATGCTCTCCGCTTTGTCGGAGAGCTCTTTTGCGTATATCGCTTCTTCCATAAACAGCGGATTATGTTCGATTATCTCCGCGCGCTGTTTACGCTTATCTGTGATTTCGACATCTTCATCGTCAAGAATGTCGGTAAAGTGCTTCTGCCTATCGCCAAGCTCGCCGATGTAATCATAATACGCCGCTTCGGTCGTTTTTGTCAGCCAGTGGCGCGGATCGGCATTCGGGGATTTATCCCAGCCAAGTGGCAAGTCCAAAGGTCTGAATTCTTCTTCCGTCAAGGCAAGCGTGTTCAGAAACTGATAATTCAGCTCTGTTGTTTCCTGCGGCTCTGTTTTATCCATACCGGAGATATACAAAGCGTAGTTGTATTTCCTGCATCGTTCCAAATACTCTGCCCATGTCAGTCCGTTTTCCGTCATCCATCCAAAGCCCTTGCACATACTTTTGGTGAGAATCATATCTACATCGGCAACGGCATGAGCATTACCCCAAATATCTATCATCTTTGTTACACGTAGCTCGGAAAACAGCTTTTTGAAATCGACCTCGTGAACAACGCCCTTGATATACGGCAGGCGGATTTGAAAAGAATGGTGCTGTCCCGACTCAGTCAGCATATACGAAAGCTCTTTTGAAATGATACCCTCGCCGTCAAACTCCAATACCTCAACATCTGCTTTGGTTTCCACACGGCTGTATTTCCGAACCGGGTTATCTGTGCCGTCATCCTCGACGGTAATGATATCCGCGTCCTTTACGATGCTTTTCGGATTGTCTATCACGACGATCCTTTTTTCTTGCAGTAAATTCTGTATTACTACCCGACGACCGCCTGTGAACATCAATCCGTTATATGCATACAGCTTAGATAACTGACAATCCCCGATCTTCATCTCGAGCATCATCCGCTCCCGGAGAGGATCATACACATCCTCACGGACAAACGACAGTACATTATGGCGGCTCATACTGGCTGAGCGTTCAAAAGCAATATATTGACGTGCGGGATATCTTTCATCCAAAACGATCTCAATTCCCTCGGGACGAAACAGATATTCTGCTTTCCTCTGTAACTCAGCGATCCTGCCTACAGGTTTTCTGTCGAAGATCCCCGAGAAATCAATATAGACAAACACATCGGATAAGCGATCACATGGTGATGATGGTTCTTCCGAACCGCACAGAACCGTCATCGCCTGATAGAACATCATGCAGTCGTCCTGCTCGGACAGCTCGACAAGGTACTCCTTTGACGGATCGGTTGCATCGAAATGAAACCTCCACCCATCGTCTTGTTTTACGGCAGAGGATAAGAGGCTCAAAGCTGAGATTTGCGGGATCAAATACTTTTTCATAGCATACTCCAAAATGATATAGCAACATTATAGCACATCTGTTCTATATTTTCAAGTATCTGTTATTTGATAACTGTCCCCACTTTTTTACGGGACCGCGATCAAATATCACTTGAAAGGAGGCGATGCCTTATGATTGTTCCCATTAAACCTGAGCAGATTGGACAGGTAAACGCCCTTGTGTGTTCTGCCTGTGCCAATTGCCAAGACGGGTGCTGTCTGCTGCTGGATGACGGCGACAGCCACCCTTGCGTACAGCTGTTGTCGGTATCGGGAATCTGCTGTCGGTATTTCCTGACGTCAGTTCTGCCCACCGATGATAAGCTGTACCAATCTATCATCCGAAAAAATCAAATTTAGAAAGGATAATCTATCATGAAAACATTTAACAACAAACTTATCATTGGTATTGACCATGGATATGGCAATATCAAAACCGCAAACCATTGCTTCAAGACCGGCATTACATCCTATGACACTGAGCCGCTGTTTACAAAGGATATGCTCATCTACAACGGCAAGTATTATCTGATCGGCGAAGGTCACAAGGAATTCCTGCGGGATAAGGTACAGGATAACGATTATTACTGCCTTACCCTTGTCGCTATTGCTATGGAATTGAGCGATGCCAATATCTATGAAGCCGACATCATCATCGCCGCAGGACTTCCGTTAGCTTGGACGAGCGGTCAGAAAGAAGCGTTTGCGAAGTATCTGTCGCAGAATGAAGATGTCGCATTTACTTTTCGGGATGTAGATTACAATATCCATATCTCCGATGTGAAAATCTTCCCACAGGGATATTCCGCAATCCTTCCGTACACGCCCCGAATGAAGGGGCTGAGCGTGATGGCGGATATCGGCAACGGTACCATGAATATGATGTTTTTGGAGAACGGCAGACCGAAAGCGGAAAGCAAGATGTATACCGAGAAGTTTGGCGTATATCAATGCACGCTTGCCGTCCGCGCAGCTTTCTCCAAGCTGACGCAGCGTGAGATCGATGACTTCATCATCGACACGGTGCTCAGAGAGGGCACGGCTGATATCTCTAAATCAGATCTGCAAATCATCACAGCCACCGCGCAGGAATATGTGGAGGGCATCTTCCGCCGACTGCGTGAGCATGGGTACGACGCCGAAACGATGCGCCTGTATATCTGCGGAGGCGGCGGTTGCCTGGTCAAGCATTTCTATTCCGGGAGCCTTGAGCGCGTCAGCTTCATCGACGACATCTGCGCTGCGGCAAAAGGATATGAAGCACTTGCGGAAATCATGCTGAAAGCGGATGAGAGTCGTGCGAAATGAGTACAGGATCAATGTACGATTCCGACCGGATCGTCCAGATGAGAAAAAGGCTGCGGATTATCTCAGCTCTCTCGGCAAATCGAGAAATCAATTCATTGTTGATGCGGTAATCAATCAAATCCGAAATCAGGATCACGCTCCGCCGTTTTCCCTCAGCGATATCCGAAAGGTCGTCAGAGAAGAATTTCAGGCGACAGCGGTTTCGCCCCATACAATGGAGACAGATAAGGCGAAGCCGGACAGCGATATGTCTGAGCTGGATCCGAAAGCGGTTCTGGATTCATTATCGATGTTCGATTGAGCCATAATGGCACAGGATTCTATGAGAGAAAGAACAGATCGTGCCATTTTGGCACAGAAGATATCATCTGTAAAAAGATACTCTATACAACAGTATAAGGCAAACAGAATCCGTCCTGTATCATCGCAGGGCGGGTTTGTCTTATACTGTAGCGAGCATAGGCTTTGTTACCACAAAACCGGAACATCTAACGACGAAAGGGGCTCATGCCCCTGTAACCCCAAAACTACAATGAAAGAAGGAATAATATATGATACAAAAGAATACAGACATCCATATCCGCGTCAGCGAGAAAGACAAGAAAGCCCTGCAACGCAATGCAAAGCGTGCGGGGCTTTCTCTATCCGCCTATCTTTTGATGTCCGGTATGAATCAGCCCATCCATGCGAAGCCGAGCAAGGCGCTTCACGACTGTTACAGCGTTGTCGTGGATCTACAGCAGACCTTCCGTCAGTCCACCGCGCGCTCTGTTGAACATCGGTTGAATTATCTCCATGACAAGCTGTTGGTTGTCTACCACGGACAGGAGGCGGACAGCGGTGGGAACGACCAAGATCTGGGCGATTAAGGATAGCCTGTCGCGCGTGCTGGACTACGCTTCCAATCCGAAAAAGACCGTCTATACCGATTTGCAAAAGGTACTGCATTATGCTGAGCAGGGTTCCAAAACCGTCAGCGATGAAGAGACCTGTTTTGTGACCGGTGTGAACTGTAACGCTGAGACAGCCTTTGATGAAATGCTTTCTGTTCAGCGGCGCTTCGGCAAGACCGGCGGTAACGTCGCCTACCATGCCTACCAGAGCTTCAAGACAGGTGAGGTCAGCCGTGAGGAATGTCATCAGATCGGTGTGGAGTTGGCAAAGAAGATGTGGGGCGACGAGTATCAGGTGCTCGTCGCTACCCACCTCGACACTCAAACTCTACACAATCACTTCGTCGTAAACGCCGTGAATATGTGGAACGGCAAAAAGTTCAACTGCAACGAGGGCGTGTACTGGCGGTTCCGATCACTGTCCGATGAACTATGTGCCGAGCACAATCTGACAGTTATCAAGAATCCGATGGGCAAAACGCCGCGCAGCATTTATTTCGCCGAAAAGAACGGCGATCCGACCAAGTTCAATCTCATGCGGCAGGCGATCGACTACGCTGTTGAACATTCTCTGAGCTTTAAGGAATTCAAAAGCATTCTGTCCAATCAGGGCTATGTCGTGAACCTCAATGAAAACCGCACCTACTGGACGATCCGCTCCGTTAACAGCAAAAAGAGCGTTCGTATGATCCGGTTGGGTGAGGAATACGGCAATCAAGAGATACAACGTCGTATCTATGAAAAGTCTGACCGATCTGCATGGCAGCGCAATCGAGAATACTACGCCGAGCAAAAGGAAAAGCGGTATTTCCAGCCGAGGCGTATTGTGTTCCGAGGCGACTATAAAAAGACAAAGAAGTATACAGGGATATACGCCCTTTATCTTCACTATTGCTATCTGCTTGGCAAGCTGCCGAGATATCACCAGCGCAAGCCGCTGTCGCCGGAGATGAGAGAAGCATGGCGTCACTTGGACAGACTGTCCGATCAGGTTCGGCTGATTTCAAAGCGTGAATTACACTCGCTGGAGGATGTCGGCGGCTTTATACAAGAAACGGATTTTTCCATCAAAGAGGTCACCGAAACACGGCAGAAGATCTACAACAAGCTGCGGCGTTGTGATGACGACGACAAGAGGACGGAGTTACTGTCCCGCCGAGATGACTGCACGACGCTGTTGAAACAGCTACGCAAAGAAAAGCGGATTGCCCAAACCATTATTGAGGACAATCCCAAGATCAAAGAAAACATCCGTATCGAAACGCAGGCTATCAACAAAACCTACGGGTTGGATACAAAACAAAAATATCATACAAGGAGTTACGAACGATGACAAATATATCAATCAACAAACTACACGAATTCAAAGATCATCCCTACAAGGTGCTCGACAACGACGAGATGAACAGCCTGATCGAGAGTGTTCAGGAGCATGGCGTTATGTCGCCTCTGATCGTCCGACCTTTAGAGGGAACAACAGACCAATATGAGATCATATCGGGACACCGCCGCTTCCGTGCGGCACAGAAGGCAGGGCTTAGTGAAGTCCCTGCCTTAATTCGTCCTGTGAGCCGTGACGAGGCGGCAATCATGCTCGTAGACAGTAACCTCCACCGTGAGCATATTCTGCCCTCGGAAAAAGCCTTTGCCTATAAGATGAAGTATGAAGCGTTACGCCACCAAGGAACTTCGTCCCAACTTGGGACGAAGTTGCGAACAGATGAGTTGATCGCGCAGGAGAACGGTGAAAGCCGCAATCAAGTTCAGCGCTACATCCGCTTAACCAACCTCATCCCAGAACTTCTCGACCTGATGGACGAGGGCAAGATCGCTTTCTCCGTCGGCGTAGAGCTGTCATATCTCCCGCCTGAGATACAGCAGGATTTGTTCGAGATCATCGACCGTGAGGACTGCACGCCGTCCTATTCTCAGGCATATCGACTGCACAAAGCCTTCAATGACCATGTCCTGACCCGTGAGGGACTTTGGGCGGTAATGTCCGAGGAAAAGCCGAATCAGCGTGAACGAATCGTCCTGCCTCGTAAGGCATTCGATGGCGTTCTTCCGAAAGGATACAGTAAGGAGGATGCCGAGGCATTCATTATGGACGCTATCAAGCACTACAATGAATATCGTCACCGAAAGTGCGATAGAGGGGTGAGCCGATGAGTATGGACACAAAGTTTGAATTCTCTGAAAAGACTCTCACTTCATTTGCAAAAGCATTGGTGCCGGAGATCAGAGCATTTTATCAAAGTGAAGAAGGTCAGCACTACTTTGAACGATGGCTCAAAAGACACCCGGAGTATTCCGATAACCCATCCGCACATTCGACAGAAAGCGCATGACATTTTATAATAAAACTGCCCCTTCCGAAGTTTGGGAGGGGCACGGAGGTGAAGCCATGAAAGTAGTAATATATGCCCGCTTTTCAAGTCACAGCCAAACAGAGCAATCCATTGAAGGTCAGCTCAAGGTCTGCTACGATTACGCGGAGCAAAATCATTATACCGTTGTCGGTGAATATATCGACCGAGCACTTAGCGGTACAAACGATAACCGCGTACAGTTCCAGCGGATGATCGCAGACAGCGACAAGCATACATTTGAGGCTGTCCTTGTATATCAGCTTGACAGATTTGCTCGTAACCGCTACGACAGTGCGATCAATAAAGCGAGGCTGAAAAAGAACGGCGTGCGAGTGCTTTCGGCAAAAGAGAATATCACCGACGACGCTTCAGGTATCCTCGTCGAAGGTGTTCTTGAAAGCATGGCGGAATACTACTCTGCCGAGTTGTCGCAGAAGGTGCAGAGAGGTATGAATATCAATGCTCAAAAGTGTTTGAGCAACGGCAGTAATGCAGGCTTAGGATACCGTGTCGATGCGAACAGGCAATTCTATGTCGACGAGGATGAAGCCGCAGTCGTTCGGGAGATATTTGAACGATATGCAAAGGGCGAGACCAAAGCTGAGATCATACAGGACTTGAATCGTCGCAAAATCACTACCCCATTAGGTCGAGAATTCAACCAGAACAGTATTACCCGCCTTTTGAAAAACAGGCGCTATTTAGGAGTTTATATGTATAAGGGAACGGAAACGCCGGGCGGTATGCCGCGTATCATTGAGGACGATTTATTCTACAAGGTACAGGAGCGATTGGAGAAAAACAGGAAGGTTCCTGCGAGAGCTGTAGGCGACGGAGAATACCTCCTGACCACCAAATTATTCTGCGGACACTGTGGAGAGATGATGGTCGGCTATTGCGGCAAAAGCAAAACAGGCAATATGTATCACTATTACATCTGCAAGAATGCCCGCAAGAAAAAGTGTGACAAAAAGATCATTCGCAAAGAACTGATTGAGGACAGCGTTGTAGCCGAGTGTCTGAAAATGCTGACGGATGAGAATATCCGCTACATTGCAAAAAAGGTCTCGGAGGAATGTAATAAGGATCCCGATAACCTGACTGTCAAGAGATTGAAAAAGGCTATTCGTGAGACGGAACACGCCATCGAAAATCTTTGGCGCGGAATCGAAAGCGGGCAGGGTGTAGATATGCTGATGGAGCGTATCAATCAGCGGCAGGCAGAGCTGGATTATCTGAAAGTTCAACTGACTGTTGAAGAAAGCAAAAAGGTCTATTTAACAGAACCGCAAATCTTAGCTTTCCTAGATTATGTCAGCGAAACTGCTTTTGAGGATGTCAACAAGAAGCGTGCCATTATCAATATCTTTGTGAACTGCGTCTATCTGTATGACGATCACTATACGCTGATTCTCAACACCGGCAAGAAACCGGTATCAAAAGAAAACATCCCCTTCGAGGATATCAAAGCAGCACTAAACGCAGAAAACAAGCCCGTTTCTGACTGTTCGTCCATGTCATCATCTGCGCCACCATTAAAATTATGACGGAGGTACCGTAAAGGTGTCTCCGTCATAATCTTTTACGGCAGTGGCACCATCAGGGACTCGAAGGCGAGCGTACCCTCAATATAAGCGTGAGCGCATATTGAGGGGCAAAATGATCCGGTGAATCATTTTGAGCGAGAGCGTAGATCAACTTGGGGTCCCCGACACGCCCCGCGTGGTGGGGAGAGGAGGAGCCACGGAGCGAACAAGCCGTATCACGCCTGATACGGCGACTAAGCGAAGTGCGCGACGACGAGGTGTCGCTCCCAAGGCGAGGTAACCTTCTTCCTCCTAATATAAGCAATCGAGAATAAATCCGAACACGCTGTAAATGGCAATATTTCGGTAAAATTCGGCTTATCAATCTTGGCAGGCGCCAGCCTGCCCGCGCTTTCTGCACCGAATTTTTCTCAAAATCTTGCTCATTTTCAGTCCAAAGGAGTTTTGACGGAGCAGATTTATGTCTGATCGCGGCAAAACCACAGCGAACCCTGACGGGTTCGCGAGGATTTTAACAAAGAGCAGGCGGAAATTTGCCTGTCAAAACCGGGTTCGGATTTGTTCTCGGTTGCTTAACATACTGATGGCCCACCATTAAAATTATGAGGAGGAAGCGTAAAGGTGCCTCCGTCATAATCTTTTGCGGCAGTGAGCCATGATTATCTGCACTAATCCCTGTTAAAACGATCCTTCACCGGTCTGCTTCGACAGCATCCTCCAAATAAATTCCTTATTATTCCTTTAACACCTTGCACAGTTCGTCCGATTGTGATAGCATTAATTTATCAAAGATCCAATTTCGCAGAATGAGGGATTCTATGTACTGTTATCACTGTATGACAAAACTGGAGGAAGGCGCTCAACACTGTTCCCACTGCGGACAGAGTACCGAAGTGCAGGTGGTGCCGCATCACCTGCGTCAGGGCACCATCCTCAACAACAAATATCTGGTGGGCGACGCCATCGGCGAAGGCGGCTTCGGCATCACGTATGTCGGCTTCGATCTGAACCTTGAGCTGAAGATCGCCATCAAGGAATTCTATCCCAACGGCTACGCCAACCGCAACAATACGCTGGGCAATAACGTCACGCTGAATTATCAGCACGAGGGCGAGTACTTCAAAAACGGCAAGGAACAGTTCCTCAGAGAGGCGCAGAATATCGCCAAATTCTCTAAGGAAGACGGCGTCGTCGATGTGCGCGATTACTTTACCGAGAACAACACTGCCTACATCATCATGGAATACCTGGAGGGCGATACGCTGGCGGCATATCTCAAAAAGCACGGCAGGATGGAGGCGCAGGCAGTCTTTCAGCTCATGCTGCCGGTCATGCACGCGCTTGACAAGATGCACAACACCGGCATCATCCACCGCGACATCTCCCCCGATAACATCATGTTTACCGAGGATCACTCCGTGCGGCTGATGGACTTCGGCTCCGCCAGATACTTCGCCGAATCCGAAAAGAAAACCATGTCGGTCATGCTCAAGCCCGGTTACGCACCCTATGAGCAGTACAGCTCCAAGGGTGATCAGGGACCGTGGACGGACGTTTACGGACTGTGCGCCACGATGTACAAGTGTATCACCGGCAACACGCCCGTCGACTCTCTTTTGCGCTGTAAATCCGATACACTGAAAAAGCCTTCTCAAATGGGCATCGGTATTTCTCCGGCGCTGGAAGCTGTTCTGATGTACGGCTTGGCGGTATTCCCCGAACAGCGGTGCCGCAGTATGAAAGAGCTCATCGGCTATACCGAAAGAGCATTCAGCTCCGGAAACGACATTCCGCCGCGGATGGCGGACGATACCATATATCGCACCGCGGCGGCGGATGACATCCCCACGACGTCCCGTCCGCGACGCAGCTATGATTATGCTCCGCCGCGCCGTGAGTATCCCTACAGCGCTCCCAAAAACACCTATCGCGAACCGCCGCGGGAACAACCTCGCAAGAGCTACGCCGGACTCATCGCGTTATTTGTCACGCTCACGTTGATCGTGATCGGCGCGGTAGTCGTCTTCCTGCTGTTCGGACAGCAGTGGTTCACATCGGGTGACTCGACCTCCATTTCACAGTCGGGCGACACCGTTGTCGTATCCGACGTAAGCGGCAAGCTGCTCTCCGACGCGACCTCCGAGCTGGAAGGAAAGGGGCTGGTCGTCGCGACAAGAAAAGAGCTGAGCGACGACGTCGCCGAGGGCTATGTGATCCGCCAGAGCGTCAACGCCGGCAGAGAGCTCAACAAGGGCGATACAGTCCTGCTGTATGTCGCGTCAGCACCGTCAAGCAGCGATACAGACAGCGCAAACAACGCGGACAACTCCAATGACGCGGGCAACGACACGAGCGATCCGCCTCCGGCATACGCTTCACAGGGCGTCCTGTATAACACGCTTTGCAAAGAATATGTCACCCTGCGCTCATCCGCTTCGATGAAAGCGTCCGAGATCACCCGGATCCCCAAATACGCCGCTGTCGATCTCATCGCGTATGTGCAGGATTCCGACTTCATGAAGGTCGGCTACAACGGAAAGATCGGCTATGTGATGGAGGCGTTCTTCACCGCGGAGAGTTCCGCGAACGGCAGATATGTCAAATACTGTATCGCCCGTCAGCAAGCCAACCTGCGCTCACAGCCGGGCAGTGACAATAACAACAACATCGCCTCTATCTACACCGACTCACCGGTCCGCTGCACCGGCAAATCCGAGGATGTGAACGATCAGCGCTACCTCGAGGTGATCTATCGCGGTCAGACCGGATGGGTGCTCGAGGCGGTGTTCTCCGACACGATGGACGGTCACACCTATAAGGGCGACTGATCGGCACACTGACCTTCCTGATGATCCGACCTACCCGAAAAGCAATAATGTAAATGCTGTCGGGCGACAGCCTCCGCTGTTTTGACAGAGTAAATATTTTTCGGCGGGAGCAAGCCCCCGCCCTACAAAAAGATAACCCCGCTGCCATTCACTCGAATGACAGCGGGGTCTTTATCATGTTGATCACAATTTTGAGTATCCGTAGCTGTTGACCAGCGCCTCGAGCTTCTCGCCGTTCTGACACATCGGACAGCGGTGGGGCTTAAAGCTCTGGTAATCCTGCAGATCATGCGGGTTGAAGATCGAGGTGACCGGGATCCCGTCACACTCGCCAACGGTCGCGAAGATCGACGATACGCCGACGATATGACCGCCGTAGTACTTGATCGCGTCGATCGCGGCAAGCGCCGTCTTGCCGGTGGTGACGGACGCGGCGAGGATCAGCACATGCTTGTTTTCGATCATCGGACTGGTGTTATCGCGGAACACCATCTGACCGTTGCCCATGAACTCGGGCGAGAGGATGTAGATGGTGTGGTGGGCGTTCAGATTCATGAAGCTCGCGTCGGACAGCTCCTGCGCGACAAAAGCGCCCAGCACCTCGGTACCGTCCAGACAGATGATGGTGTCGATGATGGTATTGGTGCGGTAAAAGGACACGATCTCATGAGCGACCGCCTTTGCCTCCGACATACGATATTTCTGTGTCGTGACGTCGATATAGTAATTGGTGTGGCTGTGCATCGTCGCGAAATGCCCCTTCTGCACACGCAGGAACAATTCGGGATTTCTGGTTCTGATCTTGAATTCTTTCGACATAAATACCCTCCAAACAGTTCAAATCGTCACCGCTTTGGCGCGATGACAAGATAACGATCGTCATTTCACGGTTACAATAAAAATAGTTTACACCAAACCGACGCATAAATCAATAGTTACTCGCCAACACTCGTACATTTTTACAATCCCTCAGTCACCATAGGTGACAGCTCCCTTTACCAAAGGGAGCCTTTAGCTGTTCTGTCAGGATTATCCATTCCGAATCAGACAGTTTTCGCAAAGCCGTACCTCGCGGAAAGAAAAAAGACGAAGGTGACAGTCGCCATCTTCGTCTTTCATTGATTACTTGATAAATTCTTTGATCCGATCCAACTCTCCGGTCGCGACCTTTCTGCCCTCGTCGTATGCCGCCTGCAGTCGATCGGGATCATGCTCCGTGCGCGAGATATCGAGCGGCGTATCGGGACAGAGCACCAGCGTGTTGCCCATGCGCTCGCACGCGAAAACATATTCCCGCTGGAAGGCGTACATCTTGTGGCGGTCAGCCATCACGCGCGCCATCTCGGGATGCTTGCGGAGCATCGCGCGCATCAACGCCTTATTGTTCGCCTGCTTGCGATATTGGCGCGGACGGGTCAGGACGACCACATTCTTCTCAAATCCCTTATGCTGCATAAAGCGCAGGGGGATCGAATCGCTCATGCCGCCGTCGAGCAGGGTATAGCCATCCACCTCGACGGGTCTTGACACCATCGGCATCGAAGCGGACGCGCGCATCCACAGATAACCGCTTTCATCCGCGCGATCCACACGCTTGTAAACAGGCTCGCCCGTGAACACATCGGTACAGACCACATAGAATTCCATCGGGTTTTCTTCAAATGTCTGCTTATCGAAGATATCCAGCTCTTCCGGGATGGTACGATAACAGAACTCCGCTCCGTACAGATCGCCGGTCTTAAGCAGTGACCCTATCGAGCAGAAGCGGCTGTCACGACAGAAGCGCTTGTTATAGCGGATCACGCGGCCGGGCTGACGGCTCTTGAAGTTACAGCCGAACGCCGCGCCTGCCGACACACCGACCATCGCGGGAAAGTCGATGCCGTTCTCCATGAACACATCGATCACACCCGCGGTGAACATACCGCGCATCGCGCCGCCCTCTAAGACCAGACCTGTTCCCATGCTCATTCCGTCTTACCTAATTCGATATTGCGCTGATAAGCGGCGGCGACAGCGTCGCGGACAGCCTCTTCCATTTTTGCCTCATCGAGCTTCTTGACGCCCTCGATGGTACTGCCGCCGGGTGAGCAGACGTTCTCGATCATCTTGTCGAGGGGCGCGTCATTGCTCTCCAGCATTTTTGCCGCGCCGCGTACCGTCTGGATTGCCAGCGCCAAAGCGGTCTCTTCATCCAAGCCGGCATTGACGCCGCCCTGCGCCAGACCGCGGACAAATTTGTAGACAAAGGCAGGACCGCAGCCGGATACGGAGCAGCCCGCGTCCATTTCTTCCTCTTCCATACCGGTCAGATGACCCGCATGCTTCATCAGGTTCAGGAATTTGCCGATCTCGATCTTGCTGATGTTCTCAGAGGTGGTATAGAGGATCTCGCCCTTGCCGACCTCGACCGCTAAGTTAGGCATGATGCGGATGACCTTATAGTCGCCGCCCGCCATCTTGCGGATCGTTTCGATGGACAGACCCGCCGCCATGGTGACCAGGATCACATCCTTGTGCTTTTCGAGCTCCTTTTTGATCTCGCCGAGCATCTCAGCCATCATCTGGGGCTTGACGCCGAGGAAAACATATTCGCTTTCCGCTACGACCGTGCGGCTGTCGGCGAATTCACAGCCGATACGCTGTGCCAGCGCGGATGCTTTTGCCGCGTCATGGTCACAGACGATGATCTGTTTGGTAGAGCGTGACGCCGCCCTTGCAAGAGCGCCGCCCATATTGCCGACGCCGATAAAACCAAAGCGATAATTGATCGCGCGGATATTCGGCACATGCGCGCCGAAGTTCGCGATCCCGCTGAATCCGAATTTGTGACTCATCTGATATTGCCCCTCCCTGTAATAATGTATTTATAGGTATTCAGCTCCTCGAGACCCATCGGGCCGCGCGCGTGGAGCTTTTGTGTTGAGATCCCCATCTCGCATCCGAGTCCGAACTCACCGCCGTCGGTGAAGCGGGTGGACGCGTTGACATAGACCGACGAGCTGTCGATACCGCGCGTGAAGATCGCGGCGGCGTTCTCATCAGCTGTGACGATCGCCTCGCTGTGACCGGTGGAATGAGCGTTGATATGGGCGACCGCCTCACGCACATCCTTCACGATCTTGACCGCTAAGATGTAATCGAGGAACTCGGTGTCGAAGTCATCCTCCCCCGCGGGGGTACCGTCGATGATCGCGGCTGCCTTTTCATCGAGGCGCAGCTCGACGGGATTGACCTCTCTGTTATCGACCAAAAGCGCTTTGAGCTTGGGCAGGAATTCCTCCGCGATATCCTCGGCGACCACCAGTACCTCCTCGGCGTTACAGACAGAGGGTCGCGAGCATTTGGCGTTTTCTACGATCTTCAGCGCCATGTCGATGTCGGCGGCGCTGTCGATATAAATATGACAGATACCGGTGCCCGTCTGGATGCAGGGCACGGTAGCGTTTTTCACGATAGCGGAGATCAGACCCTTGCCGCCGCGCGGGATCAGCAGATCCACATAGCCGTCGGCGGTCATCAGCTCATTGGCGCTCGCGCGGGTGGTGTCCTCGATGAGCAGTACCATATCTTCGTTCAGCCCCGCCTCTTTGAGACCCGCTCTGAGCGCTGCGACGATCGCCGCGGCGCTTTTATGCGCTTCTTTGCCGCAGCGCAGCACACAGACGTTGCCGCTCTTCAAGGCGAGCGCGGCGGCGTCGGAGGTGACGTTCGGACGACTCTCATAGATGATCGCCACCACGCCCAACGCGACGGATACGCGTTCGATGACCAGTCCGCCGGGACGCTCATGGTGCTTTAGCACTCTGCCGAGCGGCGAGGGTAACGCCGCTACCTCGCGGATGCCCAGCGCCATGCCCTTGATGCGTTCATCACTGAGCATCAGGCGGTCGATCATCACGTCGCTGATCTTGCCGCGCGCCGCTTCGATATCGAGGGCGTTCGCGCTGAGGATCGCCTCGGTGTTTTCTTCGAGCTTATCCGCCATCAATAACAATGCGCGGTCAATATCCTGAGGCTCCACAGCGCCGAGCAGCGCCTTCGCCTCTTTTGCTTTTACCAAGAGTTCATGTGTCGTCATAGTAGATCCCTTCTTTTCATTAGGAATTAGGAGTTAGGAATTAGGAATTAAGGAAAAGCCTTTGGCTTTTGATTCCTATTGGATGAATCGAAATCGTTTCATTTCACTTTATCGATCAGGTGCGGACAGCGTCCGCCCGCAATTCCTAATTCCTCATTCCTAATTCCTCATTATATTTTTACTTCTTCGCTACAAATTTAGTACAAACAGCGTTGCCGTCCATGATATCATACAGGATATCCGGATCTCTGCCGTTGGCGATCACGACCTCGATGCCGTTTTCCGTCGCCAGCTTAGCCGCTTTGAGCTTCGTCACCATGCCGCCGGTACCGAGCTTGGAGCCCGCCGATCCGGCGAGCGCCTCGATCTCGGGGGTGATCTCTTCGATGACCTCCAGCCGCTTTGCGTCGGGGTCGACGGCGGGGTTCGCGGTATACAGTCCGTCGATATCGGAGAGGATGATCAACAGCTCCGCGTCGACGCGGTCGGCGATGATCGCGCCGAGTGTATCATTGTCGCCGATGACGATCTCATCGGTCGTGACGGTATCGTTTTCGTTGACGATCGGGATCACGCCCAGCTC
This sequence comes from bacterium, assembly GCA_020624805.1. Taxonomy (GTDB): domain Bacteria; phylum Bacillota; class Clostridia; order Oscillospirales; family Acutalibacteraceae; genus Ruminococcoides. The sequence goes on from JAHKVW010000116.1 coordinate 21,281, forward strand.
CAGAAGGCGGTGCAGGGTGTTGTCGAGATTCTTGCCGTAGTCGTCGATCGCGACGAACGCGCCGGTCATCAAGATCTGCGCGACCGCGTGATTATACTTGCCGAAGAGCTTGTCATAGACATACATCAACTCGCACTGACCGATCGCCGCGCCTGCCTGCAGAGTCGAGATGTCATCGGGCCGACGATGGATGCCGACCTTGCTCAGACCCATGCCGATCGCGCCGGACGACACCATCACGATCTCATTACCGGCGTTCTTCAAGTCGGAGATGACCTTGCACATCTTCTCGACACGCTTGATATTCAAAAGTCCCGTCGAATGGGTGAGCGTCGAGGTGCCCACCTTGATCACGATTCTCATATTTTCCCTCCAAATACTTATCCGATCGTATTATACCACACCGTATACTTTAAGTCAATAAAGCGGGCGATTTAATGAGGAATTAGGAATTAGGAATGAGGAATGAGGAATTAAGGGAAAGCCTTCGGCTTTTAGATTGAATCGTCAGCAATACAAAAACGCTTGCAGCTCTTTGTACAGAACTGCAAGCGTTGTTCATGTTGTTTTTGTCGTGTCATTGGCTGTATCGCCACTCGCAATGACTGTTACCGGAATCAGGTGTGGACGGAGTCCACCATCAATTCCTAATTCCTAACTCCTAATTCCTAATTAAGACAGTCTTCCCATGATCTCGGCATAAGCGTCCTCTACGCCGCCGAGGTCGCGGCGGAAGCGGTCTTTGTCGAGCTTTTCCTTGGTCTCAGCGTCCCAGAAGCGGCAGGTGTCGGGGCTGATCTCGTCAGCCAGCACGATGGTACCGTCGGAAAGTCTGCCGAACTCGAGCTTGAAATCGACGAGGATAACGCCGCGCTCTTTCCAGTAAGCCTTCATGTAATCGTTGACGGCAAAGGCATATTTCTTGATGGTCTCGATCTCTTCCTCGGTAGCGAGCTTGAGCGCCAGCGCGTGATAATCGTTGATCAGCGGATCGCCGAGATCGTCGTTCTTGTAAGAAAACTCGATGGTGGGCTGCTCAAAAACAACGCCCTCTTCCACGCCGTAGTTCTTGGAGAAAGAGCCCGCGGCGATGTTGCGGATGATGACCTCGAGAGGTACGATGGAAACCTTTTTGACCACGGTCTCACGGTCGCTGAGCTCCTCGACAAAGTGAGTCGGGATATTCGCTTCCTTTTCGAGCTTCTGCATCAGCAGGTTGCTCATCTTGTTGTTGATGACGCCCTTACCGACGATGGTGCCCTTCTTCAGACCGTTGAACGCGGTCGCGTCGTCCTTATAGGACACGATATAGCATTCGGGGTCGTCGGTCAAAAATACTTTCTTTGCCTTACCTTCATAGAGCTGTTCACGTTTTTCCATAATTACCTCCCGGATTTCTCTGCAAACGTTTATTGTAGGGGAGGAGCAAGCCCTCCCCTACATTAGGTTTTATACACCAGATAAGGCGGTGTGTCAATAATCCCGACGAGATTTCGGATATTTGTACAGACGGCATGCTTTTTCGAGCAAAGTTTTTGAGAAAATAATAAACACGGCGGTTGACATCATCACAGAAAAGTAGGATAATGAGCAACGTGAAAGCTATACTAATACTAATCACATACATAAAGGAATGATACGATGAACCGATCTGAACTCGGCGCTTCTCTCAAGCGCTCCCACAACTGCTGTCAGGCGGTGCTGCTCGCCTTTGAGGACAAGCTCCCCTATGACAAAGAATCCCTCCTGATGCTCGGCTCGACCTTCGGTTCGGGCATGGGCGGCATGATGGGCACCTGCGGCGCGCTGATCGGCGCGGAAATGGTGCTCGGCATCCTCAGTAAGCAGACCCGCGGCATGAACCCTGTCAGCCGCAAGCTGTTTCAGGCGTTTGAAGAAAAATGCGGCGCGTCACGCTGCATCGACCTCAAGGGCGTGGTGACGGGGCATATGCTCTGCTCCTGCGAGGACTGCGTAAAAAACGCGATCGAAGCGGTTGAAGAGATGATATAATGATGTAGGGGAGGGGCTTGCTCCTCCCGTGTCGTCAACGACGACATTCGCGAAGCGAAAGGTCGCAGTTGCTTCGCATTTTAGAATACATTGATATGATACGTTTCGGGAGGAGCAAGCCCCTCCCCTACCATTCTGATACAATCTCCTAAAGAAAGGAAACAATATGAAATACAACATTGGTGATACCATCCACGGCTTTGTGGTGGAACAGCGCCGTCATGTCAAGGAGATCGGCGGCGACCTGTATATCCTGCGCCATACCCACAGCGGCGCGCTCTTATGCTACGTCGATAACGACGACCGCAACATGACCTACTCGATCACCTTCGCGACTCCGTCGCATGATTCGACCGGCGTGTTTCATATCCTCGAGCACAGTGTGCTTTGCGGTTCACGGAAATATCCCGTTGACGATCCCTTTGTCGAGCTCATGAAAAGCTCGCTGTACACCTTCCTCAACGCGATGACCTTCCCCGACAAGACGATGTACCCCGTGTCGAGCATGAACGACAAGGATCTGATGAACCTGATGTCGGTCTACACCGACGCGGTGTTCTGTCCGCTGATCTATGATAACGAGAACGCCTTCCGTCAGGAGGGCTGGCACATCGAGCGCGACGAGAACGGAAAGCTCTATTATCAGGGCGTCGTCTACAACGAGATGAAGGGCGCTTTGGGCGACCCCGATGAAAACCTCTATCAGGCGGTGTTCGGCGAGAGCTACGAGCCCTGCCAGTATACCACCGTGTCCGGCGGTCATCCCGACCACATCGTCAAGCTCACCTATGAAGATTTCATCGCCAACCACAAAAAGTATTATCATCCGTCCAACGCCAGATTCTATCTCTACGGCAAAATGGAGATAGAAGAGAAGCTTCGTTTCCTCGATGAGGAGTATCTGAGCAAGGTCGAGCCGCGGGAGGCGGTCAAGGAGCCGAAGATCACGGTCAAAAAGCAGGATAAGCCCTTCTACTGCACCTACACCGCGGACGGTGAAAAGACGAATGAGGATTATATCGCGTTTACCTATCCCATCTGCGAAATGCCCGCCTTCACCACCTACCTCGGACTGTCAGTCCTCACCGATATCCTTGCCGACACCAACTACGATCCGCTCAAAAAGCGTATTCTCGACAAGGGCTTAGCGGTAGAGTGTGAGTGCGAGATGATCGAGGATATCGCCTATCCCCTCTTTACCATCAAGCTCCGCCATTGTGACGCGAGCCGCCTCGACGAGATCGAGCGCGAGGTCACCGCGTGCCTCACGGAATGTGCTGAGGGACTGGACAAAGAGGCGGTGCGCGCCAAGCTGAGCACCACCGAGTTCAATCTGCGCGAGGGCAGTGCCGCGGGACTGACCAAGGGACTGTACTACAACATCCAGATCGCCGACACATGGCTGTACGGCTATGAGCCGTGGCGCTATCTCGAATACGAGGAGTCGCTCGAAACCATCAAATCCATTATCGACAAGGGCTATTTTGAGGATCTGATTCGGGTATTCTTATTGTGGAACAAAGAGCGGAATATCGTCGTAATGACGCCCACCGCGGCCGAGAAGAAATATGCCGAGCCCGACGCGGACGCCGCTGTCACCGCGAACGAAAACAGCGTCTCCGATCAAAAAGCCGAAAAAGACGCGCGCATCCCGCATTTGAACATCGGTGACATTGATAAAAAAGCCGTTCCCTTCCTGACAGAAGTAAAAGGAACAGAAACTTCGTATTTGTATCATCCGCTGAAAACGGACGGTATCGTCTATGCTGATCTGTTCTTCGACATCGGACAGGCGAATGATGACGAACTCTTCGATATCAGCATCCTGTCCTCCCTGCTCGGCAACATCGCCACCGCAAACACCGACGGCAAGACTCTGCAAACCAAGCTCGGGCTCTACACAGGCTCGCTGAGTATGTCGGGCTCCGTTTCGAGCTATGACAGCAGGGTGATCTCCGCCGCTGTCCTGCGCTTCAAGGCGCTTGCCGATAACTACAGTCAGGCGGCAGAGCTCGCCGAAGAGATCCTCACCAAAACCGTCTTTGACGACAAAAAAGCGATCTGTGATCTGATCGATCAAATGGTGACCGAGCTGCAGCTGGGCTTCATCAACAACTCCAGCCAGATCGCCGCGATCCGTGCCGCCGCGACCCACAACACACGTGACGCGATCCTCGACAAGACCGGCGGACTGAGCTTCTATCAGCGACTCAAAGCGCTCAAAGAGTCGTTGAACAGCGATCCTGACAGCTTCACAGCGCTCAAAGCCCGTCTTGAAAATGTTTACGATCGCTTCATCAAAAACGGCAAGGCGGTATTCTCCCTCGCGTGCGATGAAGAAAGCTGCGGCAAGATCAAGGATATTCCCCTGCCGATGCAGAGCAGCCTGACCGACGCGCTCAGTCAGGCACAAAGCTCCCTGCTGTCAGGCAATGTCGCGCTGTGCGCGCCCTGTGACATCGTGTTCAACGGCTACAGCTTCAACGCGGACAACGAGCTCAGCGGCGGCGGCTTACTGCTCGCCAAAAAGATCCTCTCCCTCGAATATCTGTGGCAGAAGATCCGCGTCGAAAACGGCGCCTACGGCTGCGGCACGATCCCGAACTCCGCCAAGCGCCTCGATATGTGGAGCTACCGCGACCCGCAGATCGGGATCACACTCAACACCTTCCAAAACGCGGCGCGGTTCCTCAGCTCCTTACAGCTCAGCGACCGTGCTCTTGAGGATTATATCATCAGCGTCGTGCGCTCGCTCGACAACCCGCAGCTGCCGCGCGTGACCGCGTACCTGAGCTCCGTCTATCATCTGCTCGGCAGAGATAACGCCGCGATCCAAAGGGAGCGCGACGAGCTGTTGTCCGCGACCCTCGGCGATCTGAACGCGATCGGCGATAAATTGAATAAATATGCAGGCAGTGCTTCTTTTTGCACCGTCGGCAGCACCGAAAACATCGAAGCGAACAAAGCGCTGTATGATGATATCCTGAAACTGTGAGCCTCGGTTCCCGATCGTCAAATTTCCGAATAATCCGTTAAATATTTAACATTCATTCTTTTTTTTGCTCCGTTCACAAAAATATATAAAAATATTGCAAATAACTGTTGACTAATTCCCGTTTTTATATTATAATCACGCCATAAACATACACAAATTGCATTATCTTTCGATTCATCCCGATGTTTTCGACTACAAGAAAGAGGTATGTTATGATGACAAAAAGCGAGAAGCAAATCATGGATCTGCTGTGGGGCGTAGACGAGCCGCTTTCCTGCACCGAGATCATCCAAATGTCCGGCGACAAAACATGGAAAGACAGCTATGTACACTCCCTGATCAAATCCCTGATGAAGAAGGATCTGGTCGAGGTCGTTTCGTTCGAGCTTGTCTCTCGCAGCTACGCGCGCAAGTTCGTGCCCAAGCTGAGCAAGGAGAGCTACTGTATCAGAGAGTATCTGAACGAGAACCCCGACAACAGCTTTATCAAGCTGTTCACCGCCTATCTGGATCAGTGTGACAGCGCGGATGAAGTGAAGGCGTTTGAGGACGCGATCGGTCAGTGGAAGGCCAACCATTCGTAAATAAACATCCATACAAAAAGGAGAGAAGCAAGCGCTTCTCTCCTTACTTTTTATTATGATCAGTTTCCCTATCAAAGGGAAGTGGGAATACCGCCGGATAACCTCAGAGGGATCGTAACGATCTCCGATTGAAACGGGGCGCATACGAATCCTCATTACGAGGGATTTGCCCGTGGTAATCTCAACCGACACGAATCGTCATTACGAGGAGGAACAATTTTCCGACGTGGTAATCTCAACCGACACGAATCGTCATTACGAGGAGGAACATTTTTCCGACGTGGTAATCTCAACCGACATTCATCATTCCAGCCAGCCGAGGTTGGTATCGGTCGCCAGATTATCGATGGAGTAGATCGCCAGCACACGGTCGATCCCCTCGGTCTCCACCAGTCTGCTTACCGGCTGAGAGTAATACCGCAGGTCGACCATGATGATCTCGCTGTAATGGTCGGCGAGATACGGCACCATCGAATGGGCAAAGCTGTCCTTGATGACCAACAGCTTTTCGTTCGAGCTCGCGGCGAAATTCTTGATCACCGTGTAGGGGTGGTTGCCGTCAAGATAGATGGGATATTTATCGTCATCCTCCAGATGGTTCAGATAGAACATATCCTTTTGCTCGGTCACATTCCCGTTATCGGTGATCGCGGTCACGATCGTGGTATCATTCGCGGGGTTGTCCCACACCTCAACGGTATCGGGATCAGTCAGCCAGAAGCCCGAGGATGAATAGGTCGTGCCGTAGAAGCCGGGGTACGAGGTCACGGTATAATCCTCTTTGGCGTGAGGGGTATAGCCGAGCACGCTGCCGAGCTCGCGGTAAGCGGTATACGCGCCGTAAGCCGTCCAGTGATGGTCGGTCTTGTAATAGATCTGATTGCCGTCGGCGTATTCCTTTTTGAACGCCTCGCGCACATCGACGAACTTCGCGGACGGAAGCGCCGCTATCATTTCTTCAAAGCGCTCGTCATCACGGTACTGCTTATGGACGTCGGGCAGGATATCGGCGCAGACATAGCCCGTTGAGGGCGCGACCAGCACGGTGGTGTCGACGGGACATTTCTCGGCGAACTCATTGATATAGCCGATGTTGCGGCTCAGATCATCCATCTTCTCGGGATCGTTGACAAGATAACCGTTCTTGCCCAGATAGATGCCGTTGGAGCCGTTGTTGCCGATGGCGTAGTTGTAATAGGCGGATAAGCCCACCCAGAAATTACGACCCGCGGTCTGGTCGGACAGGAATTTTTCAAAATCTTCGCCGAATTTGCCGGACAGCAGGCTGTCAACGGTGAACTTCGGCGCCTGCTCCAGATAGCGCTTTTCGGAGGAGCTGTATTCTTTTTTCGGCAGTACAAAGAACAGTACCATCATCCCGATAATGAAGATCAAAAAGATCGCCGCGGGCAGGAATTTATATGCCTTTTTCATCATGCTCCTCCTTTCATGCTTTTTTGTAGGGGAGGGTCTCGACCCTCCCGACTGAAAATCAAAGTTGATTTTCAGAGGATACTATCAGAGATTTCATTCTATAATCGCCTTTGGCGAACGGGAGGGTCAAGAGCCTCCCCTACTGTTTCATCAGAAACGGAAGTACAAAAACGGATTATAGCTCTGGGATACCAGCAGCGCGGTCGCGATGCCCAGCACCACACAGCAGAACAACGCCTGTAAAACCGGAGCCGCCTTGGTGTTCTCTACCTTTTTGTAGAGCTTTGCCATCAGCGGTGTGGAAGCCAGTCCCGCCACCAGAAGCATCGGCAGATATGAGAGCGTCAGCGCGCCCGCGTCGGGGGTGATCGCCGCGCCGCCGAAGCTGAACATCGACGTAAAGAACGAGCCCATCTCGCCCAGATCGCTGAAGTAGAACAGCACCCATCCGAGGATGATGAAGAACAGCGCGTAGATATGCTGTAACACGGCGGGAGCTTTGTCGAGCCACTTTTTGAGCACGAATTTCTCGAGCACGAGCAGCACACCGAAGTACAAGCCCCAGAAGATGAAGTTGAAATCGGCGCCGTGCCAGAAGCCGGTCAAAAACCAGACGATCAGCAGGTTGAGCATCTGACGCGGTACGCCCTTGCGGTTACCGCCCAGCGGGATATACACATACTCTCTGAACCATGTGCCCAGCGAGATATGCCATCTGCGCCAGAACTCGGTGATACTCTTACTGATATAAGGATAGTTAAAGTTCTTGAGGAACTCAAAGCCGAACATATTGCCCAGACCGCACGCCATATCCGAGTAACCGGAAAAGTCGAAGTAGATCTGGAAGGTATAGGCGATGATGCCGACCCATGAGCCGAGCCAGCCCATCTCGCCGGTCTCACGCATACTGTCCCATAACGCGCCCATCTGGTTGGCGATCAGGACTTTTTTGCCTAAGCCCACACAGAACAGGCACACGCCCTTGGTGAACTGATCGAGGGTCTCGCGACGATGATCAAGCTGATAGGCGACGTCCTTATAGCGGACGATCGGGCCCGCAATCAGCTGCGGGAACAGCGATACATAGGTGCCGAAGGTGATGATATTCTTCTGCACCGGCGCGTCGCCGCGATAGACGTCGATCGAATAGGACATCGTCTGGAAGGTGTAGAAGCTGATACCGATCGGCAGGGGGATCTTGAGCGCGGGGATATTCAGGAACGGCAGATAGTTGAGCGTGTTCGCAAGGAAGCCCGCGTATTTGAAGAAGCCCAGCAAACTCAGGTTGATACAAACCGAGGCGATCAAAAATCCCTTGGCTCGTTTTTTGTTCGTCTCGCGGTATTTGTTGATGAAATAACCACAGGTGTAGTCCACGATCGTGGAGAAGATCATCAAAGTGACAAAGACCGGCTCACCCCATCCGTAGAAGACGAGGTTGACGATAAAGAGCAGGAGGTTACGCCAGCGGCGCGGGCATACGTAATAGAGTATCAGCACGATCGGCAGATACATAAACAAAAATAACAGTGATGAAAATACCATATGCGAACCTCCTTTCTTTTTAATTAGTAATGAGGAATTATTGATTATCCTCAGCGTTTCCTTTATTACGAATAGTTTTTGTGATCGATGATAACATTTTCTTTAATTCTGTACAGTCAGCACTGATCGACTCATATTCCTGAGAGCATAAATACGATGTTTCAAACAGGATATCAAGCCAATACTGTGTTTCCGCGCTTTCTTTAAAAGCGATATACAGTTTTGATAAAAAGTCTTTATCGCTGATCGCACATTCTGATTCTGCAATGTTTGCGCCGATGCTTGTTCCGCTTCGCAGTAATTGCTTTGACATCACATATTCCTTTTTATCTTCTCGCAGGTAGCGATACAGATTCACGATTCGAACGGCAAATTCTTTGCTTTTTATGAATACAGCATTCTCTTTCATTTGTGTAACCCTGTTCCAATCAAGAACGGAATTCCTAATTCCTAACTCCTATTTCCTAATTAAATAAAAATGTTCTTTTTAAAGTCCTTGCCGCATTTCGGGCAATGGATCTGCTGTACGCCGGTGCGTTTTTTCAGCCTTAACTGCGCCTTGCAGTAGGGACAGGTCAGATATCGGTGGGTCTTGAAATCACGGATCTTCATATATTGGCGCTTGAAAAAGCCCGCCACAACATTATATATACTGAGAAAGCGGTTGTTCTCATACAGCCGCTTGGTGATATTGGTGGACAGCGCGCGGAAGATCGCCAAAGCGCCCAACAGCAATACGATGATCATGATGATCGAGTTGCGGACAAACAGATTGATCACATACAATACCGCCGTGATGATCCAGATGAAAGTATTCAGTTTATCGTTTCCGTAACGACCCTGCATGAATTCAGCGATTTTAGTCAAAATATTACGCAAACCATCACCGTAGCCTTTTTATATCAATAGTATTATACTTATCAAAGCGAAACCAAAGCCTCCCTTTCCTAAGGTACCCCCGTTGGGGGAATGTCCGAAGGACAAGGGGGGAGCCGTTTCCGGCGAGGAAGGTGTCACGAAGTGACGGAGGGTTGACGGATCAATCAGTCAACCTTCGTTCGCTAATCTTCATATTAACATACGCAAAATGGTTTTTCAAGAAAATAATTCCCCTTCGATATTGAATATTACTGAAAAATGAGGTATACTTTTAGGCAGATTGACGATGTAATTAGGAATTAGAAATGAGGAATGAGGAATTTCGGAAAACGCGTAACCGCGTTTTGATTCGTATCGCGTTTCATTATCAACGATAATCGGGTGTGGGCAGCGCCCACCATCAATTCCTAATTCCTAACTCCTAATTCCTCATTAATCGAAGGGATTATTATGGATCATTTCAAACAAACCGTGCGGCATGACGCCGTGCGTGTCAGACAATATATCATCTCATTCTTCAAATGGTCGCTGATCGCGGTGGTCACCGGAGGGATCGGCGGCGCGCTGGGCGCGGGATTTCGCTGGGCGATCACCTACGTCACCGATATCCGCACGGCGAATCCGTGGCTGTGCTATCTGCTGCCCGCGGGCGGCGTCATCATCGCCTTTTTGTACCGCGTCACCAAGCTCAGCGGTCACGCGGACACCAACCTGATCATTAACTCGGTGCGCTCCGAAGACAAGGTTCCCATCACCTTAGCGCCCGTGATCTTTCTGTCCACCGTCATCACCCACCTCTTCGGCGGATCGGCGGGTCGAGAGGGCGCGGCGCTGCAGCTCGGCGGCTGTATCGGCAGCTTCATCGGCAGGGTCGTCAGACTCAATGAAAAGGACATGCCCATCGCCCTGATGTGCGGCATGAGCGGACTGTTCTCCGCGCTGTTCGGCACACCCCTGACCGCTACCGTGTTCGCGATGGAGGTCATCTCGGTCGGCATTATCTATTACAGCGCCTTTCTGCCATGCATCGTCGCGGCGCTGACAGCCTTCGGCGTCACCAACCTGTTCGGACTGTCACCGACCAAATACGCGCTTGAGGACATCCCCCAGCTGAACATCGTCAACATCCTCACGGTCGCCGTGATCGGGATCGCGGCGGCGGTGCTGAGCATCATATTCTGCTTCACTCTGGAGAAAACGCATCAATACGCTGTGCGATTCTTCCGCAACGAATACCTGCGCACTGCCGTGGGCGGTACGGCGATCGCCCTCTTGACCCTGCTGATCGGTACACGCTACAACGGTATCGGCGGCGAGGTCATCGCCGAGGCGATCACGCAGGGCAAGGCGCTGCCCTATGACTTCATCCTCAAGATGGTGTTCACCGTGATCACCATCGGCTTCGGCTACAAGGGCGGCGAGATCATTCCCACCTTCTTCATCGGCGCCGCGATGGGCGCGACCATCGCTCCCCTGCTGGGGTTACCCGGCTCCTTCGGTGCGGCGGTCGGACTGATCGCGCTGTTTTGCGCCGTGGTCAACTGCCCCATCGCCTCCGTCATCCTCTCGATCGAGCTGTTCGGGAGCAGCGGGCTCATTTTCTTTGCTGTTGCCCTTTGCGTCAGCTACATGCTGTCGGGCTACTACAGCCTGTATTCCGGACAAAAGATCATGTACTCCAAGCGCCGGGCGAGATACATCAACAAACAGGCTAAATAATTCGCTTCTTCAGGAGAACTGCCATGTCATACAACATTGTTCATAAAATCTCATCCGCAGTCTGTATCCTCGCGCTGCTGTTCTGCCTCACCGCCTGCGGAAACAACAAGAATACGGCGTGCGATACAGAAACCGCCACATCGGATACCGCGCCGATGCTCAAGGATCCGGATAACATGCCCGAAGTGACGCTGAGCGCCGATATCGACTGGCAGAGCCTGTACTATGAGCGTTTACGCTCGCTCGACAGCGAGGCATATCCCCGATGCGCTCTGATCTATCTCAACAACGACGAGGTGCCCGAGCTGTTTCTGGATACCGACGACGAGAAGCATGACGATATGCTGACCTATGTCACCGAGAACGGTCTGTTCACTATCTCGGAAGACCTCATGGCAGCGGAGCAGACCGACTTCTCCTATCTCGAAAAGACAGGCAGGTTCCTGCTCAGCAACAAGGACAGCCAAATCATCAATAATGTCGCGGACAAGACCACCGGGAAAGCCACTACGCAAAGGAGCCGCTACGCGTGGATCTGCTACTTCAACGGAGAACTGCAGGATATCACCTATTATCTGACGGAAGACCGTCTCGGCGACGGGGATCCGTACACCAAGATCTCGGATCTGACCCAAAACCCTTCCGTTTCGATAAAAGCGGATCTTCCCACGGCGATCAAGGATTACTATGACGTCGATCAGGCAAAAACACCCGAGTTTATGTCGGTCGACGGTATGATCGACAGCTTGAAGGGCGATCGGAAGGCTCCGGATCGTAAGGCGGGCGACTACAGCGGCGATGTCCATTCTCTCGTGAGTACCTACAAGGACGTATCCGGCAAGGTGGTCATCTCCAATAAAGAGAAAACCCTGCATTATCGCATCCCTCAGATCGATCTGGAGGGTGAAGAGATCGAAGCCATCAACAAAGAGATCCTCGAATTATTCAATGAAGGGGTCGCTATGATCGAGAACCCCGACCGCAAGGCGACCGATCACCCTGGTTATCAGACCGCCGATTATTCGGTATACGGTCAAAACGGCGTACTGTCCCTGGTCATCAGCACGATCGGCTTCGGCGGTTCGGATTCACCCGATCAGCATTTCATCTATAACATCGATATTACCGCCAAAAAGAAGATCGACAACCTCTGTCTGCTCAACAGCTACGGCGTAGATCCTCAGCTCATCGAGACCGCTTTTACAGAGCAGGTCGGGCAGTTCTTCACCAAAGATCAATTTCCCGCGGGAACATCCGAGGACGTCATCGACGGCCTGTACCGGGAAACGGTAGAGATGTTCTCCCCTGTCGACGTTTTCAACCTTATGTATTTTGACGACGCCGGCAATCCGACGGTACTCTACCGTCAAAAACAGCTCGCCGGCGAGCCCTATGTAGAGAAAGCCCTGACCCTCTATCCGTGATTAACGATCGTTCAACTAAAAAGCTCCCTCTGTCACCGACAGAGGGAGCTTCATTATAAGTTATGGAAGGCTCCCTTTGGTAAAGGTACCCCCGTTGGGGGAATGTCCGAAGGACAAGGGGGGAGCCGCTTCCGGCGAGGAGGCTGTCACCGGACACTCGTGTCCGGTGACTGAGGGATTGTATCAATCGTCCAAGCGTCAGCGAGATACAATTTCCTTAACTTAATGAAATTGTGCAAAAAGCAGAGGGAGCTTTATTGATTCTATTGTTCAACGCAAACGGGGATCAGACCTTCTTGCCGATGGTAAGCTCCTGATCCAGACCGAGGAGCCAGCGCTGGAGCAGGGTCGCGTCGACTACATCAAGATCGCCGTTCTGATCGACGTCGCCGCGCTTTTTGAGGGAAGCGGTCGGGTTCTTTGAGCCGGCGAGCACGCGCTGGATTTGGGTCACGTCGAGGATCGTGATCTTGCCGTCTTCATCGGCGTCGCCGAGCAGTTGAGGTCCTATGACCTTGAAGTCGACGCTCTTTGTGTTGTTGAAATATAGCGCCTCCGGCACCGTATGGTTCGGGTTAACTTCTACGGTTGCCGTATAATCACCCGGCGGCAGCTGCGCCTTAAAGCTGTAAAACAGATAACCCGAACAGTAATCTGTAGTAGGGATACGAATAGAGCTCGGAAGAGCATAGCTCTTTTGCAAAACCACCTCTTCCTGCGCGTCGGTCACCGTGAGCCGTGTAGATATCCCATCTTCCTGATTGAAATAGTCAACTGCCGATTGATTCCTCAGGTACGGGCAGAAATAGATCGTCGCGTCTTTGGAAAACTCTGTTTTAGATTTTTTAA
>JAHKVW010000015.1 GCA_020624805.1 bacterium
GCCCTTCCGCCTGACATCGCTTGTGTTACACCCCGAGGCTCATTTCTCAGGTAACCGTAACAGCTTAAAATATACTTGCCTGTGTGTGAAAAACAGCTGAAATTCAAAGGATTTAAGCCGATTTTCACGTGTTTTGCGTACCGTTTATGCAGCATATATTCAGCATATATTCAGCATACGATGAATACGCAATTTTTCGTTAAATTAGACGATTGGATTTTTATGCTTTTGTGCATGTTGCACAAAATGACGATTTTGTGTAACAAGTTTGTAACAATTCCAAAAGCGAAATATAGAGCAGTGTTTCATTTTGGGATTATTAAATGTTTACATAATATGCAAACCGCTGATGTATTCATACTATTAGTAAATATCCAAATAATATGCTAAAGAAAAATGTTCATCTGTTGGGATAGTTTCTCGTGATCGTTTCTGTATCTCTTTTATCGAAAAGTCCATTTGATACTTGCAAAAATTGTCGTGATAGGATATAATTTTGGTGGTGATCATATGAAGATTAAAAACAACTTTGTATTGAAGAAAATCGCCGGTTCCTACGTCGTGGTTCCGGTTCGAACCAGAGCGGTTGATTTTTCCGGTATCATCAAGCTGACCGAGAGCGGCGCTTTCCTCTGGAGGATTCTGGAAAACGGCGCCGATAGGGAAGAGCTGATCGCGAAGATGCTGGAAGAATACGCGGTGGATGAGGCTACCGCCGCCGCTGATATCGACCGCTTTGTCGCGAAGCTCCGCGAGGCTGATCTCATTGAGTGAGATCATTTCTCCCGCTGAGTTTGTCGTGGTGATGCAAGAGAGCTTTGAGCGCGGTCAGGAGCTGATCTTTACACCGTCCGGCTCCAGTATGCTCCCGATGCTCGACGGCAAAAACGATAAAGTGACCTTCTCGCGGAAGCCCGATAAGCTGAAAAAATACGACGTCGCGTTCTATGTGCGCCGCAGAACCAATCAGCTTGTCCTGCATCGGATGATCGGTTTCACCAAAGACGGCGCGTATGTTTTTTGCGGCGATAACCAGTATGATTATGAATATGGGGTAGGGGATGACGATGTTCTCGCGTTGATGACCTCGTTTACCCATAACGGAAAAACATATCGGACAAGCGATCTTTCGTATCGCTTCTATATCCGCCGCATGATGCTCAAAAAGCGGCTGAGACGTTTCGGCGGAAGAGTGTATCATAAATTATTTGATCGAAAACAATAGATGTTCAACAACGAAAACGGAGAATCATTATGGCTTTATATCGTATTTCTGATTTGAATGTAGAAATCAAAACGAATTCACCGTCCTTTGCCGAGAATATTCGTCGGTATGAGGTGGATTATCAGGCGGATCCGAACATCACGCTCGAGATGAGTGATGACCGCATGATCGAAATGATGGAGGAATATGAGGGAATGACCGCCGATAAGGTGGAATCCCTGTATATGGCGACCCTGTATTCATGGGCGATCTTCGACTTCAACGGCTTTCCCATCCGTGCGGTCGGTGTGGAGAATGACGGCGAATGCACGCTGTTTGCTGCGCCGGATGACAGCTCGATCGATCTGTCGCTGATGATCCCTCAGGATAAAGCGTTTGTCTATTACTATCCCGGCATCCGTATGCAGGACGATGATTACTACGTGTTTGATACACCGTTCGGCGATCTCGGCGGCAAGTCCGTGATCGGCAAAAAGCTCGTTTTGAAATCGATCGTCTTTGTCGACAGTAGACGCTTTGATTCGCTCAGAGCGATCGATGCTAAGGATTTTGTGCCGCTGTTCATGCACGCCGTATCCCAGAACGTCCGTCAGGAACGCACCAAGCATACGCTGTTCATTCTCGAGCGCGTGATGCATCGTGTGAAGTTCTTCGGCGTCGGCGACGTCAACGATCTCGACTTCATTCTGGAGCGAGTGTAAATACTTCTGTCATTTACTTGTAGGGGAGGGGCTTGCTCCTCCCGTATCAATCGAGTGTGGGTAGAGCCCACCATCCAAATTGTAGTTCTTTTGGAGGGACTTGTGTCCAAAAAACATAAAAGCGCCTTGAGCTGGATTGTTCGCAGCTCAAGGCCTCAGTTTATCAACATTATTATATTAGCGATCGTCTACGGCGTGAACGCATTCATCGGTGTATATAACACCGAATACGCGCGTGAGCTGGTCGACGCGGCTGTCAATGGCGCAAAGGGCGGATCGTTCAACGAGGTGATCCGCTACGGCTTGCTCTATTTTGGCGTGACCGTGATCCAGATCATCACACTGATTTTGGCGCGCAACTTCGGCTTCAAGGTCAGCGCGCGTCTGGATATGAGCATGAAATCCGATCTCTTCTACACGATGATGATGAAGGAGTACGGCGACATCTCAAAGTACCATTCCGGCGAATTGATGAACCTTTTGACCAATGATATCAATGTCGTTACGTCCGCGATCGTCTCCATCATCCCGAGTCTGGTATTCTTTATCGTCAAGATCATCGGTATCTTCATCGTGCTGATCCGCATCGACGTCATTTTCGCACTGGTATTTGTTGTCGGAGGCGCTCTTGTATTCCTGATCTCTACGCTGTTCAAGCCGATGACAAAGAGAATACATAAGAATGTGCAGGAGAAAGAGGGCAAGGTGCGCTCCTTTATGCAGGAGGGTCTCAGCTCGCTTTTGATGATCAAGACCTTTGACGCGCAGGAAAAGATGAGAGATTCCGCCTATGAACTGCAGGAGGATTCCTATCGAGCCCAGCGCAAGCGCAATATCTTCTCCATCATCACCGGTACCGGTATGAGCGCGGTGTTCTCCTTCGCGTTTGTATGGGGACTCGGTTGGGGCGCGTATAATCTCTTCTACGGGCTGATCTCCTACGGTGTTCTGATGCAGATCACTACGCTGATCGGTCAAATCCGAACTCCGATACAGGGCATGGCGAATATCTTCCCGACCTACTTTAACGCGCTGGCGTCCGCCGAGAGGATCATGGAGATCGAGAATATGCCTGATGAGCAGATCCTGCACGATGATGTGGATACGGCGCAGGTCTATCGTAATATGAAGTCGATCTGCTTTGATGATATCAGCTTTTCTTTTGACCGGGATATCGTTCTGGACAGCACCTCGCTGACCATCGACAAGTATGAATTTGTCGCGATAGAAGGCATTTCCGGCATCGGCAAGAGCACCTTGATGAAGCTGTTGCTGAGCGTGTATCAACCGAAATCCGGCGAGATCTATATCAAGACCGAAAACGATAAGCTCGTCATGGATAAAAGCCTGAGAAAGCTCTTTTCCTATGTGCCGCAGGGCAATTTCCTGCTGTCCGGTACACTACGCGAGAATATCGCCTTTGTAGCACCCGACGCGACGGATGAAGATATCATGGAGGCGGCACGGATCGCCTGCGCGCAGGAGTTCATCGCCGAGCTGCCGCAGGGACTCGATACTGTGATCGCGGAGCATGGCGGCGGACTGAGCGAGGGACAGGTTCAGCGTGTCGCGATCGCGCGCGCTATCCTGACCGGTGCGCCGATCATCCTGCTGGACGAGGCGACGTCAGCGTTGGATGAGCAGACAGAGCTTGATCTGCTGCATAATTTGAGAGAGTTGAAGAATAAGACTTGTATCCTCATTTCACATAAAAAAGCCGCCGAGCGCTTCTGCGACAAGACGGTGACGATAGAGAATAAAAAGATCAAGATCCACGAATAGCCTTTTAGTGTGTGCAAAGTATACAAATATACGATTGATTTTTTGGATTGCTATTCAGTTTATCCCATGTTATGATTATAGCAAATAAACTGTGAGGAGAGATATGAAATGAAAAGATGGATCGCGGTTATTTTAGCAGTAATGTTGGTATGTGCTCTTGCGGCATGCGGCAACAAAAAACCAAACAACACTAATAATAACAATAATAACAACAATAACAGCAGCAGTTCCTCTGTTGTTCCCACTACGGCTCCCAAACCGACGGAATCTCCGGATAAAGAAGTTGTCTTCGGTGATATGAAAATCACCCTTCCCAAAGAGTTCGTCGATAATAAAGCCTTGATCCCGAGTGACTCTGACATAAAGTGTTATTACACAAATACGCAAGAGGAGTTGGCTTTTGCCGCGCTTAATGAGGAAAAAAGCGATTTTGCGAAGACCAAAGTGCAATCTCTTGATGATTATCTGGAGGTTCAGCATACAAACTCGAAGGGCTCGGTAACAAGTGAGATCAAAGAAGATAATGGTCTTAAATACTTTGACTATGAAGCTGAGGGTACCAACGGTACAATATACAAGTATTTTTCAACAGCTTTTGAAAGTGATGATTACTACTGGTTTGTTCAGTTCTATACAACAAAAGAACAGTATTCGAAATATGAGTCGAAGTTCCTCGAATGGAGCCATACCGTAACCAAAGCATAATCATACTGATACCTAAAAAACAGACAGCCGGCGCTGAACTCAACTGAGATCAGCGCCGGCTTTATACTTTTTTATGATGCTTTCTTGCGAAGTCCATGAATACGCGAAATCCTCGTGTGTACGGACTGTAGTGGTTTTAACCGATTTGATTCTTTTCGGTGATTCTGTAACACAGGGTCATCAAGCTGTCGCTGAGGTGTACATTCTCGACAGTGGCGTCCAGATACTTTTTGGAAATATCATAATGACTGAAATTCCAGTAACTGCGGATTCCGCACGCATAGAGCTTGTCGATGATCTTTTCCACAGCATCCTTCGGCATTGTCAGGATCGCAGTGTCGATCTGATACTCTTTGACATAGTCTTCGATCTCATCATCCGACATCACCTCGATCCCGCGCAGGGAGGTACCGACCAGTTTTTTGTCCTTCTCGAAAATCGCGGTCAGCTTGAATCCGAGCTTTTCAAAGCTCAGGTGCGTCGCGATCGCCTTGCCGAGATTGCCCGCGCCGATCAGGATCATGTTGTGCTGCTGCTCCAGACCGAGGATTTTTCCGATCTCCGCGCGGAGTCCCGCAACGGAATAGCCGTAGCCCTGCTGTCCGAATCCGCCGAAGCAGTTCAGATCCTGACGGATCTGTGAGGCGGTGGAATTCATCATAGCGGCGAGCTTCGTGGAAGAGATCTTCTCGATACCCTCTGAGTCGAGCTCGGAGAGGTAACGGTAATAGCGGGGCAGTCGTCTGATGACCTGTATGGAAACGCCTTCTTTTGGCATAGGTGCTTACTCCTTACGCAACGATTTCAGTCAGTTTGTCGTGGATCGCGTCGAGGAACTCCTCGGTGTTGACCTTCTTCTTGTTCTCGAGGGTACTCAGCAGATAGAGGTCACCGGTCATGATACCGCTCTCGATGGTGTCGATGGTGGCTTTCTCCAGCTTGTCGGCAAAATCGACCAGCTCGGGGATCTCGTCCAGCTCACCGCGCTTTCTCAGCGCGCCCGACCACGCGAAGATGGTCGCGACAGAGTTGGTGGAGGTCTCCTCACCCTTGAGGTGCTTGTAGTAATGACGCTGTACGGTACCGTGAGCCGCCTCATATTCATAGACGCCGGTGGGGGATACCAGTACGCTGGTCATCATCGCCAGAGAGCCGAACGCGGTAGCGATCATATCGCTCATCACGTCGCCGTCGTAGTTCTTGCAAGCCCAGATATAGCCGCCGTCGGAGCGTACCACACGCGCGACAGCGTCGTCGATCAGGGTGTAGAAGTATTCGATACCCGTTTCGTCAAACTTCGCCTTGTACTCATTCTCGAATATTTCCGCGAAAATATCCTTGAAGGTGTGATCGTATTTCTTAGAGATGGTATCCTTGGTCGCGAACCATACATCCTTCTTCTGATCGAGCGCGTAGTTGAAGCAGGCTCTCGCGAAGGACGCGATGGAGTTGTCGAGGTTGTGCATACCCTGGATGATACCGTCGCTGTTGTCAAAGCTGTGGATCAGCTGACGGCTCTCATTGCCGTCTTTATCGGTCACACAAAGCTCCGCCTTGGAACCCTCTTTGACGATCATCTCGGTGTTCTTGTAAACGTCGCCGTAAGCGTGACGGGCAATGCAGATGGGCTTTGTCCATGTGGGGATGTAGGGGGTGATGCCCTTGACGAGGATCGGCTGACGGAAAACAGTACCGTCGAGGATCGCGCGGATCGTGCCGTTGGGGCTCTTCCACATCTCCTTGAGGTTGTATTCATCCATACGCGCGGCGTTCGGGGTGATGGTCGCGCACTTGACCGCTACGCCGTATTTCTTTGTCGCCTCTGCGGAGTCAACGGTGATCTGATCATCGGTCGCATTGCGCTTCTCAAGACCCAGATCATAGTACTCGCTCTTTAGGTCAACAAAGGGGAGAATGAGTTTATCCTTTAACATTTGCCAGATGACTCTGGTCATCTCGTCGCCGTCCATCTCGACGAGCGGTGTTTTCATTTGAATTTTAGCCATAGTTACCTCCGTATCAATCTTTATCTGATTTGAGGCCCCCTTTCCTAAGGGGGCTGTCGCGGACACCCGTGTCCGGCGACTGGGGGTTGCTGTGCAGTGCTTTATGTCATTACGTCAACCCTCCGGTGCTTCGCACCACCTCCCTTAGAAAAGGGAGGCTTATTATTTCATCATCGTGTAATTGAGCAGACCGCCCGCGAGGATGATATCCTTCTGGCGCTCGGTCAACGCGCATTTGGTGTTGATCTCAACATTCTTTGTCTTGTTGATGATAGTGATGCCGTTGCCTGCCGCGATCTGATCACGGATATTCTCGATATAGAGATTATCGCCGAGGTCGATATTGTTGTAATCGTTTTCATCCGCGAATTCCAGCGGAAGGATACCCGCGTTGATCAGGTTGGCTCTGTGAATACGCGCGAAGCTCTTGACCAGTACCGCCTTGACGCCGAGATACAGCGGAGCGAGAGCCGCGTGCTCACGGGATGAGCCCTGACCGTAGTTGGAGCCGCCGACGATGATCGAGGAGCCCAGTGCCTTGGCACGGGTCGGGAACTTGGTATCGCATACGGTGAAGCAGTGCTCGGAGATCGCGGGGATATTGGAGCGCAGGGGCAGGATCTTCGCGCCCGCGGGCATGATGTGATCGGTGGTGATGTTGTCATCGACCTTCAAAGAGCAGGAAGCGCTGATGTCCTGAACCATCGCGGAGGTCTTGGGGAATTCCTTGATGTTCGGGCCGCGCAGTACCTCGACCTTGTCCATCTCGTCAACGGACGCGGGCTCGATGACCATGTTGTCGTTGATCAGGAAGTGCTCGGGCATATCGACCTTGTAGCCGTCCGCGTATTCTCTGGGGTCGGTCATCACGCCGGTCAGCGCGGAAACAGCCGCTACTTCGGGGGATACCAGATAGATCTCAGCGTCCTTGGTTCCGCTTCTGCCGAGGAAGTTGCGGTTGAAGGTTCTCAGAGAAACACCCTTGGAGTTCGGGGACTGACCCATGCCGATGCAGGGACCGCAAGCGCTCTCGAGGATCCTCGCGCCCGCGTCGATCAGATCGGACAGCGCGCCGTTCTGCGCGAGCATATTGAGCACCTGCTTGGAGCCGGGTGCGATCGCGAGAGATACGCCGTCGGCGACCGTCTTGCCTTTCAGGATATGCGCGACCTTCATCAGATCGGCGTAGCTGGAGTTGGTGCAGGAGCCGATACAAACCTGATCGACCTTCATACCCGCCAGTTCTTCAACGCTCTTGACAGCGTCGGGGGAGTGGGGGCAAGCCGCCAGAGGCGCCAGCTCGGAAAGGTTGATCACGATGTGCTCGTCATAAACCGCGTCGTCGTCAGCCTTCAGCTCGGTATACGCGTCCGCTCTGTCCTGAGCCTTCAGGAATTCGAGCGTGTTTTCGTCAGAGGGGAAGATCGAGGTGGTCGCGCCCAGTTCCGCGCCCATGTTGGTGATGGTCGCTCTCTGCGGGACGCTCAGCGTCTTGATGCCCTCGCCCGTGTATTCAATGATCTTGCCGACGCCGCCCTTGACAGACATGATGCGCAGCACCTCGAGGATGATATCCTTTGCGGAGACGTTCTCCTGCAGCTCACCCTGTAACTCGACATTGACGATCTTGGGCATGGTGATGTAATACTCGCCGCCGCCCATCGCGACCGCTACGTCCAGACCGCCCGCGCCGATCGCCAGCATACCGATGCCGCCGCCGGTGGGGGTGTGGGAGTCGGAGCCGATCAGGGTCTTGCCCGGAATACCGAAGCGCTCCAAATGAACCTGATGGCAGATACCGTTGCCGGGGCGCGAGAACCAGATACCGTGCTTTTTGCACACCGTCTGGATGAAACGATGGTCGTCAGCATTCTCAAAGCCTGTCTGTAAGGTATTGTGGTCGATGTAAGCGACACTGCGCTCGGTGCGAACGCGGTCGATGCCCATCGCCTCAAATTCCAGATAAGCCATCGTACCGGTGGCGTCCTGTGTCAGCGTCTGGTCGATGCGGATACCGATGTCGGTGCCCTTGACCATCTCGCCGGTGACCAGATGATTTTTAATGATTTTTTCCGCTAAAGTTAAGCCCATAATGTTCCTCCTATATCATAAAGAAATGTTATATGTGGTAAGGCAGTCTGAAAGTAGCGACCCTCAGTCCGCCGATGTTTTTTAACAGTCATTGCGAAGCTCTGCAAAGAGCTGTGGCAATCTCAACCTTATAATCGAATGACATTGCGAGGGGAAAAACAACTGTGCGCGTGAGTGGTATTTTTCTAAAACAGAAAAACCGGCTCAGTGAAAATCCTGATCCGGCTTGTCAATCTTTTCACACACATGGACATTATACTACTTTTTGTCGACAAAGTAAAGGCGGCACACCGCTTTTTTATAACAAAAAAGTGATATATTAGATGTATAAGCAAAGGAACTCACATAATCTGCGGGGAAGTGATTCCTTTTTCGGTGATTTTGAACATAGCATTTATCATACGGGAATGATATAATATACAATGTAAAATAAGGAAGTTTGCGCTTATGGCATGATGCCGTGAGCGCTGATGAAAAAACAAGGTGATAGTATGGAGAAAAGAGAAAATCTGCGCAATATCGCGATCATCGCGCACGTTGACCACGGCAAGACGACGCTGGTCGATCAGCTCCTCAGACAGTCGGGTATCTTCCGCTCCAATGAGGTCGTCAATGAGCGTGTCATGGACAGCAACGATTTGGAGCGTGAGCGCGGTATTACGATCCTGTCAAAGAACACCTCCGTCATGTACGGAGATACCAAGATCAATATCGTCGATACCCCCGGACATGCCGATTTCGGCGGCGAGGTAGAGCGTATCCTGATGATGGTCGACGGCGTACTGCTGTTGGTCGACGCGTTCGAGGGCTGTATGCCGCAGACACGCTTCGTACTGAAAAAGGCGCTGGGACTGGGCAAGAAGCCGCTGGTCGTCGTCAATAAGATCGACCGTGACGGCGCGCGTCCGGAAGAGGTCATCGACGAGGTGCTCGATCTGTTCATCGAGCTCGGCGCGGATGATGATCAGCTCGAATTCCCCGTTGTCTACGCGTCGGCGCGTGAGGGCGTATCCTCGCTCGATCCCTATGAGATGACGCCCGATATGAAGCCCCTGTTTGAGGCGATCATCCGCGAGATCCCCGCTCCCGAGGGTGAGATCGACGCTCCCTTACAGCTGCTCGTATCCAATATCGAATATGATGAATATGTCGGACGTATCGGCATCGGTCGTGTGGAGCGCGGACAGATCAGGTCCGGTCAGCAGGCGGTGCTGTGCCATCAGGACGGCACCACCTCCAATGTAAAGGTCAGCAAGCTCTATGAGTTCGAGGGCTTGAAGCGCGTCGAATGTGACGAGGCGAAAATGGGCGATCTCGTCTGCATCTCCGGTATCGCGGATATCAACATCGGCGAGACCATCTGCGCCCCCGATCATATCGATCCGCTTCCGTTCGTCAAGATCGACGAGCCGACCGTATCGATGAACTTCATCGTCAACAATTCGCCGTTCGCGGGCAGAGAGGGCAAATATGTCACCTCCCGCAACATCCGCGACAGGCTGTTCAAAGAGGTGGAGACCAATGTGGCGCTCCGTGTGGAGGAGACCGACTCCGCCGATACCTTTAAGGTGTCCGGCAGAGGCGAGCTGCATCTTTCGATCCTGATCGAGACCATGCGCCGTGAGGGCTACGAGTTTCAGGTCAGTCGTCCGCAGGTCCTCACCAAGATGATTGACGGCGTTCTGCACGAGCCGATCGAATACCTGATGATCGAGGTGCCCGAGAACTACGTCGGCGCCGTCATGGAAAAGCTCGGTTCCCGCAAAGCGGAGCTGATCAACATGGGCACACGCGAGGGCGGTTCCACTCATATCGAGTTCCGCATCCCGTCCCGCGGTTTGATGGGCTATCGTCCTGAGTTTCTGACCGATACCAACGGCAACGGCATCATGAACCACGTGTTCGATTCCTATGAGCCGTATAAGGGCGATATCGTCACCCGCCATCAGGGTTCTTTGATCGCTTTTGAGACCGGTGAGACCGTCACCTACGGTCTGTACGCGGCGCAGGAACGCGGCAGACTCTTTGTCGGACCCGGTGTGGACGTCTATGAAGGTATGATCGTCGGCGCTTGTCCCAAGGCGGAGGATATCACCGTCAACGTATGCAAAAAGAAGCATATCACCAACACCCGCGCCTCGGGCTCGGATGAAGCGCTCAAGCTCACCCCGCCTTCCATCCTGTCACTCGAGCAGTGCCTTGAGTTTATCGCGGATGATGAGCTGGTTGAGGTCACACCCGAGAGCATCCGTATGCGCAAGGAGATCCTCAGCAAGGAACAGCGCATGAAGCACCAGTTCAGGAACAAGTAAACTTGTTCAGTTATCAGTTTACAGTTATCAGTGAACAGTTGTGGGCGGGACACCCGCACCCGATACTAAATCTATCTAATGGAATACATCATACTTGATTTGGAGTTTAACGGCACCTACTCGAAGCATCGTCATAAGTTTGTGAACGAGATCATCGAGTTCGGTGCGGTCAAATGTGACGAACAACTGAATATCATCGAGATCTTTTCGGAGTTGGTCAAGCCCCAGATCTCCAAAAAGCTCAATTCTCATGTCAGCGCTCTGACCCATATCACCATCGATGAGCTGAAAAAGAGCAACAACTCATTCTCTCACGTGATGTCGAAATTCCGCAAGTTCCTCGGTGACGGCGTTCTGATGACATGGAGCAACAGCGATGTGCTGGTGTTGATCGAGAATTACAAGTATTTCTACGGCAATGATAAGCTGCCGTTTATGAAATACTATGTCAACCTACAAAAGTACTGCGAGAGGGCGATCGGCTACAGCGACAAAGCCAGACAGCTCGGACTGTCCGCCTGCGCCGAGATGTTGGGCATCACGTTTGAGGAAAACAGCCTGCATCGCGCGTATAATGATGCCGAGCTGACGGCGGCATGCTTTAAGGCGCTCTATGACAAAGAGCTGCTGCAGCAGTACATCTATACCTGCGACGATGATTTTTATCGCCGCGTCAACTTCAAGAATTACAACATCTGTGATCTCAAGAATCCCAACATCAACAGGCACGAGATGTACTTCAACTGTGAGAAATGCGGCAGACGCGCGCTGCGCCGATCTAAATGGCGGCTGAAAAACCGCTCCTTCCGCGCGAACTTCCGTTGTCTGAGATGTCGCAGGGATTTTGAGGGACGCATCACATTCAAGCAGTGTTACGACCATGTCAATATCTCAAAAAAGACCGCGGAGATCGAACGCAAGGATAAAAAAAAGCGCAAAAGCGCGGAACCCAAAACCACATCATAAAAAACGGCAGATCATTCTGCCGTTATATTTTATTAAACAATTAGAACAAATATTCGAAAATCTATTGATTTACCGCAGAAAATCTGCTATAATAATAGTAGGGAACATATGATCGATCATGGTGATCCCGCTCAAAAGCGGTGATGCTACGCTTTTGAAACTGCCGAAAAGGCGCGAGTAGCCCCATACTCAATTGAATACGTTACCGCAATTTGGAATAGATTTGATATTTCCGCAAGCGGCTGATGCCGTTGATCAAATCGGTTCTCTGTTGCCAACCTATGTTTTAAAACGCAGTCTATCGAAAGGACAATTGAATGAATTATTGTGAATGGGCGGCGGCGTACCAAGAGGACGCCTGTCGTGTACTGAGCGTGATCGAGAAGAAAAAGGCGTTATTGAATGACAAAAAACTGAATGCTGACGCGCGCAAATCAATCGGTGATACGATCATCGAATACCGCCGGATCTATCGGGAGTTGCTGAAAACCGCCGAGCATTTGCGTACGCGCGGAGGAGAAGCTCATGCGGCGTGAGAGGATGTTCCTCGATGATGAGAACAGCGATCTCATCGCGTATTCGCTGTATCAGCAGGGTTCCTCCAATCGCATGGAACGCGAGCGGATGAAGCGTATCCTCTCCCGCGCGATCCGCCGCGAGCTGACCGATCGCCAGCGTGACTGTATCACGATGTATTATTTGGAAGGTATGAAGATGAAGGATATCGCGACAGCGTTACATCTTTCAAAATCCACTGTCACTCGACATATCCAGTCAGCCACGCATAAGCTGCAAAGGATCGCCTCCTACTATCAGCGCTGATATGAAAAAAGAATAATGAAAACGCCGCTGAAAAGCGGCGTTTTTGCTTACTTTAAAACTTTCTTTTTCTTTTGTCCCGGTTTTGTCATAGTGGATCGTATATTATCTATTCAGTTCAGCGAAAACAACTTCTGAATAATCGACTGTAAGGAGTAATGAAAGATGAAAAAGAAATTCAGAACCAGGATCATTGCAGGTATGCTCACAGTAATCACAATGTTTTCTACCGCCGGCGCGGTAATCACGCCTGTCTGCGCTGCCGAGGTTAACAGCAACGCGGTCAAAAACGTGTCTGCTTGTGACGTGGTGGAAATGATAGACAAGATGGTAGATATCGCTGTGGATGATTCTACGCCGATGGTAAAGCTGATGGCGTCGGGCGGCATGGAGGTGCTCAAGCGCCTTTGCGCTAACCTTTTTGATGAGGAGCAACCCGGTTGGGATCCCGGCGAACAAATCTCTCGATCGACCGACGAGATCATGACGGAGTTAAAGACGATCGAAACGAATATGGACGCTTATCACAATGAAGAAATGAAGACACTCGGCAACATCCAATCCATGCTTGATGAGCAGGGTGACGAAATCAAAATGTCAACCTTTTATACCATGGAACGAGATGTGGCTGCAGATCATGAGTATTTCAGAAATAATATCGCAAAGAATGAAGCCGCTATTAACTCAAACCTGACAGATACAGGCATCAAATTGAATGACAATGACACAGAAACGATCAAGGTGATCGATAAGACCACGAAAGCATCCTATGACTATATTGTCGAGCATAGCGATATCACAAAGGGCTTTACCCGGATGAAGAAGTATCTCGACAAAAGCACCTGCGGTTATGAAAGCGATTACTTCAGTGTGATTGAAAAGATCGCCAAACGTCATTATGATGAAACGGTTGACGGAATGATCACAGCCAACGGCGAGGGCTTTGGCAGCACTGAAATGTTGAAGCAGCTCCCGAATTACGATGAAAAGGTTGTCGGTTTGGCTACCGGCTACGAATGTGAAGCTCTTCTGTATTATTTCGATTGTCTGCAAATCGCGCAGCTGAATTATCAGTCAAGGAATTACACCGCATATTCCGATTATATCAACAGCACCTCCGATACAAGGCTGAGTGATTTCAGAGCCGCGATCACCCTGAGCAACAACATGCTGGAGAGTGAGATCAATAGTGACGTCGAAACGATGAATAGTATCACCGAAGCTTACAAAAGTATGCTTTCCGACTTCAATAACAGCAAGGCGGCGGAAATCAAGATCACAGCAGGCGGAAACGAGTATCAGTTCACCGTTGACGATGCAATGAGAGGCTGGATGGTGATCGATACCATGACGGCATACGATACAACAGAGCCCGTTACCTACGCTTCTTTCACGCTTGACAGAGATTGGATCGTAAAGGACGCCGAAAATGGCTTCATTCCCGAAGGCGTCGGCATCAACACCGCTTCTGCTTACAAAACGCTCATGGAGAAGTATGATGTTTCTCCTGAAAGAGCTTCTAATATGGGACATCCGCAGCTGATGCTTCCGGCCTACAGAAAGATTGATGATAAACAGCCAACAAGAGATTATGCCATGACCTTTGACCTGAATCTGAACGGGTACACATTGGGCGGGAAAAACGATGTATGGCCAGAGCTCTCGTATATTAATACAAAGCAGGACTACACGCTGAACATCAACGGCGATCCCGATCGGAACAGCACCCTGAATGTTGATTGCATCGAAGTAACGGATTTCTTTTCAAGGAACAACTTCGGGTTGACACTCAATGTGAACGATGTGAAGTTGAATAAAGTAACAGATTCAAAACCTTTTTCCGAGGCATTGTTTATGTTCAGTACCTTATCAACAGATATCAAAACGAATGCCCATGTAAAAAACTGTGATATTACGCTGAAAGGTAGCAGTGCGCTTAACAGATATTCCCACGAAAATCCACAATGGCCTGGTACCTTCATCCAAAACGATACATTCAACATGGACATTGTCAATACGACAGTCAAAAATGTATAACGAAATAGAAAGACGGCGGGTTAGCTCGCCGTCTTTCGTCATGCTGTTCGGATTTGTCCACAGCTTTAGTGATCAGTGGTCAGTGAGCAGTTGATGGATCAATAACCCGCCCGACTTAGAATAAAAAAGAAAATGGGACTGTAAAAACACCGAGGTGCTTCAGAGTCCCATGATACGTGATTATTGTTGTGGTTTTACTGAATCATTCTTATTCAAACAGTACCTTGCTCTTCTTGTGCAGCGCTCGCATACTCTCAACAAATCCGTATACGGCAAAGGGAATCAGCAGGATGAAGTAGGGGAGGATATACTGACTTTTTCCCTCGAATATCAAGTGATACAGCGCGCCGCCGAGGATCGCGACCGGCAGGATCAAACTCTCCGTATTGAGCTTTTTGCGGAAGATCAACCAGATCATCCCCGCCGTAAAGAAAATGTAGGTCATCATCACGTAGTAGTTGAACCAGTTGTCGAATACCTTTGACAATCCGCCGGAGTAGACAGAGTCTACGAGCTTGGGCAATTGCTCACCCTCGGGATAATCGTGCTTGCGCACCTGACTGATCCAGATGGATTCAAAGCTCGGCTCATTATATTGGCTGATCAGCTTTTGCTTGTAGAACTCAAAGAGTTGATTATTCTTTGTCAGCGTGTCAAAGCGCTGTTTGATGCCCTCTGACGCGACCTTGTTTGCTTTTTCGACGTCCATATTGGCGTCGCGCATGGTTTCCATCGCCTTACCGTTGTACCAGCCCGGCGCCATACCGGATTCACAGATGCCCATGTAGGCGTACATCTTTTGCGACACCTGCGTGTTCAGCTCCACACCGCTGCGGGCGGAGTAGCTGTATATCACGAGCTTTTGCAGTCCGACGGAGCACAGGATCATCGCGGCGATGACCGCCAGCGCCAAAAAACGCTTCTTTCCGATCACATGGAGCAAAAGCGCGATACATACCGCCGCCATGAGGATCATGTTGTTATATTTGAGCAGTACCGAAACCGCCATCAGCAGTACGGAGAATACGGCGAATTTGATCTTGTTCTCCTGCATATAGCGGATCACAAAGTACACGCTCCATACCGAGAACGCCAGACCTAAGATCAGTCCGTAGGTGAAGGTGGTCATGAACATCGGCTGGAAGCAGATCGTCAGCGCGATCGCCGTGATATTGGTGACCGATTTGCGGTCGAAGAGCTTTTTGGTGATCATGACCAGTCCGACATAGATGCAGTCGAGCGCGATCACATTCGGGATCTGGAAGAGGATATCCGAGCTTCCGGTGCCGAAAACGCGGAACAGGATCTCGGCAAAGAATACATAACCCAGCTGGAACGGATAGAAGAGGTAATAGCTGTGGTTGCCGTAATACTCCCATGAGGTGTGGAAGCTCTGATAATTGTTCTTCGCCGCGTCACGCGCCGTATTGAGCAGGATCATCGCGTCGCCGCTCGCGATCGACTTGACCAGCGTGATCCATACGAGCGACAGGATCGTCGTCACTAACAGCATCACGCCGACGATGAATTTGGTGTTGAGCTTGCTGATGGAAAAGTTCTTTCTCAGCGCAACAAGCGCGCCCAATATCGTTAAGCCGATGAGTGCGATATTCGTCAGCACCAGATCCTTATCAAAGTTGACGATCTCCGCGTAGGGATTCGCCTGATCGATGCGACAGGTTTGTAAGATAGATGCGACCGACAATAACGCAAACAGCACCGCGATCAGATAGATCGCGATACAGGAGCAGATCTGTACGGTTTTTGTTCTCGCATTGAGTGTCTTATCCACGTCATTCTCCTTTGTTAATACTTCTTGATAAGCCCTGAGAATCTTATATATCGGGGCTGTGAGGATCGATTTCGATCGTGTGTGATCCAATCACAGTGAAAAATCTTCTTTATCAAAGGACTTCAGCGGCGCCATGCCCTTCGGCTCGCGCATGATAGGATTATAATTGAACTTCTTGCACTTACCGTTCTTCAGCTGTTTGTTAACGGTACAAAACTGTGACTCGCCTTCATTCTTTGAATATTCACAATACACGCAGGAGGGAACGATATTCTTCCCGAACAGTTTTTTTTTCATTTCTATCACCAAATAGCAGTAATCTTTGTAAAAGTTGACTTAACTAAAATAGTATAGCATTATATTTTGACTATTGCAAGTCATTGATGAACGTAGTATAATATTTTAGCCTCCCTTTCCTAAGGGAGGTGGCGCAAAGCGCCGGAGGGTTGCCTTGCTTCCTCTATTATTTATATCTTAATGGAGATTTTTATGGACTTTCAATCGAACGTTTTTACTTTAAATACCGTAGACGGTGTGTCGTTTCTGACATATGACCGTTTATCCGTGATCCCCTTTATCCGTCACGCTTTTTCGACAAAGCGCGGTGAGGGTACCCGCACCGTCCATCCGATGGACATGAGCTTTGACCATGATGACCGTGAGGCGGTCACGGAGAATTATCGGATGTTCTGCAAAGCGGCGGGCTATGACTACCGCTCATTGGTCGCATCCTCACAGGATCATCACACCTTTGTGCGCGTCGTGACCTCCGCCGAGAATGGCATCGGCATCTATCGTGAAAAGGATATCATGAGTGTTGACGGCTTGGTGACGATCGAGCCGGGCGTGACCTTGTGCACCTACTATGCCGACTGCACGCCGCTGTTCTTTGTCGACAGCCGCACTCACGCGATCGGTCTGGCGCACGCGGGATGGCGCGGTACGGTGGGCAGGATCGCCGAAAAGGTGATCGACGCCATGCGTGACAGCTTCGGTACCGATCCCGCCGATCTGATCTGCGCCGTCGGGCCGAATATCTCCGTATGCTGTTACGAGGTCGACAAGGCGTGTGCCGATGAATTCTACGCGCTGGGACTCAATAGTGATCAATTCGTATTTCCGAAGGACGACGGCAAATTCATGGTGGATATGCTCGAGTGTAACCGACAGATCCTGATCTCCTGCGGCGTCAAGCCTGAGAATATCACCGTCAGCGACGTATGCACCAAGCATAACAGCGATTTGTTGTGGAGCCATCGCGCTACTGCGGGCGATCGCGGCACTATGTGCGCCATGCTGCGTATCAACGCGGAATAATGCAGAAAAATGACATTCCCTGTTTTAAGGAATGTCTTTATATTTTATCAAGGAATTTTACCTTTTTGACCTCAAAGGTCTGACCGTTGAGGTTCTCCAGACACCCCGCGGGGGTCGTGAAACAGAATTGCAGTTTATACGAATACAGCGCCTGCCGCTTCATATGATAGCGGGCGTTGAATTTTTTATCACCGTACTTTTCATCCCCCAACAGCGGATGCCCGATATGCGCCATGTGCGCGCGGATCTGGTGGGTGCGCCCCGTATGCAAAAGAACTTCACAGATCGAAAGGGTAGGGGATGGCTCCAATACGGTATATTCGGTGATGATCTTTTTGAATCCCTCACGCTCTTTGTCGACGTTCTGCACGGTGTTGGTGCGTTCATCCTTACGGTGATACGCCGTCAATGTCGCGTGCTTGGGCTTCGGACAGCCCTTGACCGCGCACAGATAATACTTTTTCAGCTCATTGTCTCGGATTTTCTGATTCATCACGCGCAGTGCCTCGGCGTTCTTTGCCGCGATCACGATGCCGCCGGTATTGCGGTCGATACGATTGCACAGAGCGGGGGTGAAGCTTTGATCTTTCTCGGGATCATAATCGCCCTTTTCGTACAGATAGCGCAGTACCCGCAGATTCAGCGCGTCCGCGTCGTAGCGGTTATCCTGATGACAGATCACGCCGACCTTTTTGTCCAGCAGGAGGATGTTCTCGTCCTCATAGACGATATCGAGCTCCTTTCCCGCTTTGAGAAAGTCATAATGCTTCTTTTCTTCAAAAAACTCGTCCTTGATATAGAAGGTCAGCACATCGCCCTCGTTGAGAAAGACCTCGGGGGTGACCTTTTTTCCGTTGAGCTTGATATATTTGGTGCGCAGATATTTGTACATCAGACTTTTGGGCATGGTTTTAAAACGCTTGGATAGATACTTGTCCAAGCGCTGACCCGCGTCGTTCTGATTGATGGTTAATTGTCGCATGATCTCACCGTTTTTTCAAAAAAGTCATTGCGAAGGGCGCATTGGTTAAGGTTGAGATTGCCGCGTCGGAACGAGGTTCCTCCTCGCAATGACAATCTGTAATGCGCCCTGTGGCAATCTCAACCGATTAAAAAGGGTCAAATGCACCGGGGAAGTTTATTATACCAAAATCCCTATGACAATTCAACTGTAACATTTGATCATTGTCTGCGTAGTATGTAAAGAGGTGATGATCATGCAGAAATGTAAGAATTGCAGTGTACCGATCGCGTTCTCAGCCGGACTGCTCGTCGCGTCGCTTTTGCCCGCAAAGGCGGTGTGCGTGATCGCAGCGATCGTTTTGATCATCACCTGTATAGCGCGCCGTCGATGAAGTATCGGCGCGGTCGATAAGGAGGCAGTGATGAAGGTAGTCGTACTCGATCATCCAAAGATACTGGGCTTCTTTCTCAGGAAGATCTACGGTATCAAAAAGATAAAGGATACAAAAGAATAGGGAAGTACATAGAGCGGCAGACACCTGCCGCTTTTTTGTATATATCAAACGATAGAAAACCTTCAGTATTGTCATTCTGAGGCACTGCCGAAGAATCTTACAGTGCTTGTTTTTTCGAACTATGATACCTGACAGGCGCGATCTGACAGCAAAGTCGACACTTTAAGATCCTTCGACGGACATAAATGTCCGCTCAGGATGACAATGAGCAAGAACCTTCACCGGACTCGTGTGTCCGTTTATAACGATACGCTGAAAAGGATCAGGAAGGAGCTTTATAAATAAAGCCGCCGCCAAAAAGGCAGCGGCTCCGTTCACTTTGTCAGTCTGAGTATCTGTCCCGGATAAATGATATTGGGGTCCTCCAGATTATTCAGCGCCAATATGTTTTCGATCTCCAGCCCGTAGCGGTCCGCGATACCGACGATCGTATCGCCCGGACGCACCACATAGTAGCGCGGCGATTGGATCTGCTCGATCGGCAGTATCAGCTCCTGACCCGGATAGATCGTGTAAGGACAGCTCAGCCCGTTTGCCTGAGCGATCTTCTTCACCGTTGTGCCGAAGAACTGCGCGATCGCGTACAGCGTGTTGCCGGGGCGTACTGTATAGGTTACTGTTTCCATACTTTACCTCTTTTCCATAATCGGTATTACATTATATGAATATGACAAAAAATCGTGACGGTTCAAAGCAGAAAAATATTGAATATTATCATTATATTTCTAATTCAGAATTAAATATAGTTACTTTTTTGATATGATAAACGCGTATAATACCGTGAAATTCGAGGTTGATAAATTGATCTTAAAACGTGTGATTTCACTGATTTTAGCGCTGTTGTTGCTTCTGTCTGTCACGGCGACCTGTTTTTATGCCGATGAAGAAGAGCAGCCGGCTGAGCAGGCGGAAGAAGTCGTCGAGGAAGCGCCTACCGAAGCGCCTCCCACAGAGCCTCCGACAGAAGCGCCGACGGAAGAAGAAACCGAAGAGCCGACTGAAGAACCGACAGATCCGCCGCCCACAGAACCCCCGAAGCCCGATCCCAAAAGGCTGGGCTACGCCAAATACGCGGCTAAGCTGGATGAAACGGTCTATCGTGAATCCGACTTGGGCGCGACCTACACCGAGGACTACACGACCTTCAAGGTCTGGTCACCTACGGCGGATGATGTGAAGGTGTGCATCTATAAGACCGGCTCCGATAAGGAAGAGGGCTTCAATACTATCGCCGTCAAGCCGATGAGCCTTTCCAAAAGCGTCGGTACATGGTATGTGACGCTTGAAGGCGATTTCAAAAATATGTACTACACCTACAAGATCACGATCGGGGACAACACCTATGAGGTGGTCGATCCCTACGCCAAGGCTGTCGGAGTGAACGGCGACCGCGGCATGATCGTCGATCTGGACGATACCGATCCCGAGGGCTGGTCGGATGATAGCTTCAAGCGTGTGAGCGAAGCTTCTGACGCGATCGTATGGGAAGTCAGCGTGCGTGATTTTTCCGCGGCGGAATCCTCCGGCGTTAGTGAGAAGAACCGCGGCAAGTTCCTCGCGTTCACCGAGAAGGATACCACGCTCAACGGTGAAGAGGGCAGCGTTTCCACCTGTGTAAGCTACCTTAAGGAACTGGGCGTCAATTATGTACAGATCAATCCCTTCTATGACTTCGCGTCCATCGATGAAGCGGATTCGCTCGATATGCAGTATAACTGGGGCTATGATCCCAAGAACTATAACGCGCCCGAAGGCTCCTATTCGTCCGATCCCTATGACGGCAGAACCCGTATCACTGAATGTAAGCAGATGATCCAGGCGCTCCATGAAGCCGGTATTGGCGTGATCATGGATGTTGTTTATAACCATACCTACGAATCCGATAATTCGTTTTTCAACCATATCGCGCCCTACTATTATTACCGCTTCAATGAGGACGGATCGTGGTCAAACGGCTCCGGTTGCGGTAACGACGTTGCCACCGAGCGCTATATGGCGCGTAAGTTCATCCGTGAATCCGTCGCGTACTTGGCAGATGAATACCATATCGACGGCTTCCGTTTCGATTTGATGGGACTGATGGACGTCGATACCATGAACGGCATCCGCACGGATCTGGACGCGCTGTCCGACGGGGAACATATCATCATGTACGGCGAAGCGTGGAACATGAAGACTACCGTGAATGCCAATACCGTTCTGGCGAATCAGGACAACATGGATAAGATGTCCAAGCGGATCGGCGCGTTCAACGACACCGGTCGCGACGCGATCAAGGGTTCTAATTTTGACGCGTCCGGCAAGGGCTTTGTGCAGGAGGGCTCCTCCAAGGGAGGCGTTCGCAGCGCGATCGAAGGCACCGGCAACGGATGGGCTTCCATCCCCGCGCAATGCGTCAACTACGCGTCCTGCCACGATAACCTGACCCTCTATGATAAGCTGACCGCCTCTGTCAAGGATGACGGAAAGTATACCCTGCGGCGAGAGGATCTCTTGAAGATGAATCAGCTGTCCGCGGCGGCGGTCCTCATGTCGCGCGGCGTACCGTTCATGCTCGCGGGTGAGGAACTCGGCAGAACCAAACAGGGTGATGAAAACTCCTATCAGTCGTCGGTCGAGATCAATCAGATTGACTGGCTGTCACGTTATCGATACACCATCATGACCGATTATTATAAAGGTCTGATCAGTATCAGAAAGGCGATCCCCACACTGCGCGACGGCATCGGTGAGCGCACCGAGCTGAATTATCTCGAGAGCTCCTCCAAAAATACCATTGCGTATTCCGTTACGGGAGCTGATATGCCGTCTGTTGTCGTAGCGCTCAACGGCGACCCGTCCAAGCCTTCCACCATTTCGCTGCCCGAAGGCGACTGGGTGATCGTAGCGGATGACCGGCGTGCCGGCTTAACCAGGCTCGGCGACGCTAACGGCACTGTCAGCGTACCCGCCACATCGGCACGCATTTTGGTGGACGCCAAGAGCTTTGCCGATCTCGAGCAGGAAGCGCCGGAATGCTTGCTCTATATCCGCTACAAGGATAAGGCGAATGACGGCTCTGTCGTTTGTGAAGAACGCCTGATCGGTGCAAAAAATGAAACCTACGTAGCGGCAACTCCTTCCGAGATCCTGTTCAACTATAATATTCTCTCCGATTCGGGACTCAACGGAACCTTGTCCAAGTCGTTTGATATCATCGACGTCAGCTGTGTTGCGTATAAGGGCGAATATTCCACGGTGACGGTCAAATTCGTCAACGCGGATAGTAAGGTGATCGCCAATACCATCGTGATGACGAACCGTGTCGGACAGCAGTACTACACGCCGTCGATCCCCGGTATCAAGGGATATTCACTGGATTTGGATAACCTGCCCGAAAACGGCGCCGGATTGTATACGAAGGATCCCATCGAAGTGGTCTACACCTATAAAGAGGCGGCAGGCACGGATAACGGGGATTCCGAATTCACCTGTCCCGCTAACGTGATCTATCTGGCGGATGACGGCACGATCCTGTCGCTGAAATCCTACAGGGGCGTCGAAGGGGATAAGCTCGAGATCGAGGAAATGGAGTTTGACGGATACAAGTATTATGATATCTCCAACGAAAACGCCGTATTCTCTGAAAACGAGCTGAATGTCCTCGTATACTATCAGAATCCGCAGAGGGCTTTTTGGCTGACGGTCAAAAACAATCTGCTGACGATCATTCTGGTGTTCGTCGGATTCACCGCGGTCATCATCGCCGCTGTGATCATTCTTCGACGCGTATCGAAGAAGAGAAAGATGATGTCGATCCAAATCGAGGATTGATGATCTGATCAGATGACAACGCGAACTTTCGCCGTGACTGCGGTCGGATCCGCGTTTGTGATAAAGTTGTTGGAAAGTGTTTTTTCATAAATAATTTTTTTAAGGAGGAAAATGCATGAAAAAAACAAGAAGAATCATATCTCTGCTTCTATGCGTGATGCTCGTTGTATCGATGGTATCCGTAGCGATGGTATCTACCTCTGCTGCCGTTGCCAATCCATACAGTGTTGCAGCTATGGCGCTGGATTCGGAATATGCCTATGACGGTGAGCTGGGTGCTCTCTACACCCCCGACGCCACTACCTTCAAGGTATGGGCGCCGCTGGCGACTGAGGTCAAGCTCAACCGCTATGCGACCGGCTCCGATGACGAAGACGGCGCGCAGGATCTCGGCACAGTCGAGATGGAAAAGCTGATGGAAAACGAAAGATGGACAGGCGTATGGACGGCTACCGTTCAAGGTGATATCGTCAACACCTACTACACCTACACCATCACCAATCCCAACCACATCTACAACTCTACCGGTTTTAAGACGGTCGAGACGCAGGATCCTTATTCCTATGCGGTAGGCGTGAACGGCAACCGTTCCATGGTTGTCGATCTCAACAAGACCGATCCCGTGGACTGGGATAGAGATTCCCATGTTTTCACCGACGAGCAGACCGACGCGATCATCTGGGAAGTTCATGTCAAGGACTTCTCCTATGCGGAGAACTCCGGCGTCAGCGCTGAGAACCGCGGTAAGTTCCTCGGTTTCACCGAGACCGGCACCACCCTTGACAACGAGGGTTCTATCTCCACCGGTATCGACTACTTAAAGAGCCTCGGCGTTACCCACGTTCAGATCAACCCGATGTATGACTTCGCGACCATCGACGAGTCCGGTGATCCCACCCAGTTCAACTGGGGCTATGATCCCAAGAACTACGGCGTTCCCGAGGGTTCGTATTCCTCGAACCCCTATGACGGCAATGTTCGTATCAACGAGTGCAAGCAGATGATCAAGGCGCTCCATGACGCGGGCATCGGCGTCATTATGGACGTTGTTTACAACCACACCTACTCCGTAGACTCCTGCTTCACCGCAGCAGTCCCCGAGTATTATTATCGTATGGCTGCTGACGGCGGCTACAGCCAGCAGTCCGGCTGCGGTAACGACACCGCTTCCGAGCGCGCGATGTATCGTAAGTATATGCGCGAAATGATCAAATATTGGACCGAAGAATATCACATCGACGGTCTGCGCTTCGACCTGATGGGCGTACATGACGGCGAGACCATGAACCTGATCCGTGATGATATGGACGCGATCGATCCCCGTATCGTCATGTACGGCGAAGGCTGGTCGGGCGATACCGTATACGATCCCACCACCTGCACCGGTTCCGAGACCTTCATGACTGTTCAGGGCAACTCTGATAAGCTCTCTACCAGAATCGGTTTCTTCAACGACCAGATCCGCGACGCGATCAAGGGTAATGTCTTCCATAAGGAAGAGGGCGGTTTTGTACAGAACGTCAAGACCTCCGCTCCCGGCGTCAACTACGGTATCCGCGCGAATACCGTCGGTAAGTCAAGATGGCACGCGGTCACTCCCGAGCAGTGTCTGACCTATGCTTCCTGCCACGATAACTACACCCTGTACGATAAGCTCGCTTATGTAGATCAGGGCGGTACGATCGCCAACTATCGTCAGCGCTTCGCGGATGTTGTCAAGCAGAACAAGCTCACCGGCGCGATCATCAGCTCCTGCCAGGGTATGGATTTCATCCTCGCGGGTGAGGAGATGGGTCGTTCCAAGGACGGCGACGAGAACTCCTACAAGAGTGCGGCTACTCTGAACATGATCGACTGGTCGCTCTTAAAGACCAACGCCGATATCGTATCCTACTACAGAGGTATGTTCGAGCTGAGAAAGGCGTTCTCTCCCTTTACCGCCAGCGTGACTGAGGCTGACGGCGGCAACTATAAGTACAACTTCGATACTTCCGCTACCGGTTCCGTGAACCCGATCGCTTACACCATCGATAACCGGACTGAGGGTGAATGGAGCAAGATCGCTGTCATCTATAACGGCACCAATGTTGAGAAGAACTATCGCTTCACCAAGGCGACTTCCGGCGTTACCGATGATTCCGAGTGGGTCATCGTCGCGAACGATCAGGTCGCGGGCGTACAGAAGCTCGGCGAGGTCAAGGGCAAAACCTTTACCGTACCCGCATACTCCGCATTGATCGCGGTTGAAAAGAGCACCTTTGAAGAGGTCGCTCTCCAGTCCGATTTCTCCACGCTGACGATCAACAGTGTCTATAAAAAGACCGGTGAGATCCTCTCCACCAACACCCTGATCGGCAAGCCCGGCGAGGGTTATTCGGTAGAGGCTGACGGTTCCATCCCGATCGAATATGAACTCGACTCCATTGAAGGCGATGTCGACGGTACCTTCTCCGAACAGCCCAAGACCGTTACCTTCAATTATATTGATTATATCCCCGAGAGATTCAGAGCGCCTTATGGCGACGTCAACGACGACGGTGTTGTTGACCTTCTCGATGTTACCACTCTCCAGAGATATGACGCTAATATGATCCAGCTGGATGAAGATCATGCAGCTCGCGGCGATTATGATCAGAACGGCGTGACCGATATCGTTGATGTCGTGCTGCTCCAGCGTTATCTTGCCGGCATGATCAACTCTACCTATACTGTCACCACCCGTTATCTGGGCAGACAGGATGACGGTACTGTCAAGTCGATCGCTAACTCAACCGTTACGAAGTATCGCTACGGTGAGAAATACTCCACCGATCCGCTGACCATTGCTTATTATAAGCTCGACGAAATGCCCGCTAACGCTTCCGGCATCGTCAACAAGAGGATCGTTGTTAACTATTGGTATTCCTACAGCGTCGCAAGCCCCAAGATGCACGTTAAGCACAGCGGCGACCTGACTTGGGCGCCCAACCTGTGGGCATGGGCATACGACGGCGCAGGTCAGGCGATCAACTGCTATGACGGTTGGCCCGGCTTACTGCTGACGAATCCCGATGAAAACGGTTGGTATGATGTGACCTTCCCGATCCCCGGCGGTCTGAACTACTACTTCATCATCAGCAATAACGGCACCCCGCAGACCAAGGACTACGGCGTAGTCGACGGTCAGAATATCGGTATTTCGTATGACGATTATCCCGAGATCTGGGTTGTTATCCAGGATGATCTGGTAGGCAAGAACAACGGCGACTGGTGTAAGTATTACAACTACAATCCCGACGAAGCCAACTGATAATCAATGACAGGAGCCCATCCGCAAGGATGGGCTCTTTTGTATGTTAAAAAAGTGAGATCAAAGAGGCTGCTTTTGGTAAAGGGATCGCGTGCGATACGCTGTCACTCTCCAAGGCTCCTTTTGGGAAAGGTGCTCCCCGTTGGGGAGACGTCGCGCAGCGACAGAGGGGGAGCCGCTTCCGGCGAGGAGGCTGTCCCCGAAAGGGGACTGAGGGATTGTATTAAATTGTTTGAGCGAAGCGAGTATCAAATATTTATAACGTTGATGTTATTGCAAAGTATGCTAACAGTATCTTGACAAAAGCCGCACTCTGTAGTTTAATGATATTGTAAAAATATAACTATCAGAAAAGGAAGGTACTGCTATGAATATTGTATGTTTAGATTTAGAGGGCGTATTGGTTCCCGAGATCTGGATCGCGTTCGCGGAGGCGTCCGGTATTCCGGAGCTCAAGCGCACGACCCGTGACGAGCCGGATTATGACAAGTTGATGAAATATCGTCTGGATATCCTTAATCAGCACGGTCTGGGACTCAAGGAGATCCAGGAGACGATCGCCACGATCGATCCCATGCCCGGCGCCAAGGAATTTTTGGATGAGCTGCGCGCCACCACACAGGCGGTCATCCTCAGTGATACCTTCTCTCAGTTCGCGAAGCCCCTGATGGAGAAGCTCGGCTGGCCGGCGATCTTCTGCAACGAGCTGATCGTCGACGAAAACGGCAAGATCACCGATTATAAGCTCCGCTGTGAAAAGACCAAACTCACTACCGTCCGCGCGCTCCAGTCCTGCGGCTTTGAGACCATCGCGTCCGGCGACAGCTTCAACGATCTTGCCATGATCCAAGCGAGCAAGGCTGGCTTCCTGTTCCGCGCGCCCGACAGCATCAAAGCGGATTATCCCGATATCCCCGCGTGTGACACCTACGACGAGCTGTTGACCCTGATCAAAGCGGCACTGTAATGACAAAATGGTGGGGAGAAAACAAATTCTTCCATTAAAAAAGCACCTCTTTTCGAGGTGCTTTTCTTTATGTCCTGATGACCTTGATCCTGTTGAGCAGAGGCTTGATCAATCGTGTGATCAGTACTTCGATCACGCCGAACGGTATCAGCACAGCCGCGCGATAGAGTAACAAAGTAAAATAGGGGATATTCATCATCCCGCTGAGGATCAGTGTATTCAGCGGCAGTGAGCACAGCAGCAATACCGCGGCCTTGGCGATGATGATATCCTTGAGCTTGAACTCGCTCTGATACAGCACTACGCCGTAGATGAT
Organism: bacterium; assembly: GCA_020624805.1. Taxonomy (GTDB): domain Bacteria; phylum Bacillota; class Clostridia; order Oscillospirales; family Acutalibacteraceae; genus Ruminococcoides. The sequence continues at coordinate 27,617 of JAHKVW010000015.1, forward strand.
GCCCTCCCACACATAGCACGCCGTCAGCGCGGGATTCATGGAAAAGGCAGTCGGGTTCGCCAGAATAATGGACAGCACATCGCCTGCGCCGGAGACGATCGCCGCGCATACGGGACCGTACAGATAGGCGGTGATCACGATGGGGATGAAGGAAAACCCGATCTTGACGAATGGCATGATCGCCAGCGTGAAGTTTGTGAAGATGCCGAGGATCACTCTCAGCGCCAGCATCATCGCGCAGATTGCGAGCGCCTGCACATGGGTCAATTCCTTGGATGAACTTGCGAATTTTTTCAGATAAGTCATAAAAATACCTCCTTTGCGCATCTCATTCAGCACCGTGCGGTCATCGTATGGCAACACGTGTGCTTCCATCGCATAAGGAGGTTTCCGTATGCAACAGCGGGATGCAAAGAATACACCGCAGGGCGCGCGTGCCCTTTTTCCGTCTTAGACTGAAGTGTCAGCTTTTTGAAGCATTTTTAGTTGCTTTCATCAAGCGTCAGTCATTGACTGAAAAAGCGGCGCGCCGCTTTCGTTCTGCCGTCAACTCCCCGTTCGGCAAACACTTAACGCGTATTCTTTTACTCTGTTTATTATTGCAAAGCCTGATTGTAGGGGAGGGGCTTGCTCCTCCCGTTTCTACGTATATGATGAATGGTATTCTGATCGTAGAAACCGTCATCCATTATACTCGTGAAATAATGATTGTCAATAGCCTATCGACACGGTGTTTCCAGATCCAGCGCCACCAGATCATGGTGCGGTACCTGCTTATCCTCCGGCGGCAGCTCCATATAATCGCCGAACGCCATTTTCAGATACGCGTCATAGCCCTTCGGGATCGGCATCTGCAAGCCCTCAAACTCGTGATAAATCACCTCATTGAACGCCTCCTGCGGATACTCGTTCACCATATATCCGGGACCCGCGCAAAGCTCCGTGCTCTTTTTATGTGTGCGGAAACCGTAGCGGGTCATCTTTTTCTCATGTTTTTGCCAGATCTTTGTGCGTCTTTCGCGCGAGGGCACCAGCTTCAACAGAACTGAACTGACGAACTTGATCAGACCGCCGTGCTTACTGGGCACTACTTCGGTGATATACAGGCTGTACATCATCGCGTGATAGTATTGTAAATAGCGCTGCCATTTGCTGTCGGGGCATCCGTCCAGCGGAAAAACGTCCGTCACGATACCGTGCGGCACATCGATATCCTTCTGGTTCTCTTTGACCATCGTCGCCGAGGTATCGATCAACGTCGCGAAGCTGTTGCCGGTGAACACCTTGTCGCCGTCGGTTTTCAGCATCAGGAATCTCTCGTTGCTTTCATGCTGCTTCCAGAGCTTGAGCATCCGCTCATAATCCCTGCGCGGCATCATCACGTCGATATCGTCGTCCCACGGGATAAAGCCGTTGTGACGGATCGCGCCGATCACGCAGCCGCCGAGCAAAAAATAGGTCAACTCATGTTTTTTACAGAATTCATCGAAATACACCAGTGATTCGAGCTCCTTGAGCTGGAGCTTTCTGAGTGTATCTCTGTCTACATTAATGATCTCACTCATAATATTTCTTCTTTTTCATCGTCATAGATAACGGTGTTGTTCTTGACCGCCTCTTTGATTTCTTCGATCCTTCTCTGCGCGCTGCCGTCCAGACTGTGTTTCCAGAAGGGCAGCTTGATCAATCCGATCAGTGTTCCGATACCGTAGCTGATATGCAGAACGGGGAAGAGCAGCGGTAAGATCAAAAACAGCGGATTGACGGTCTTTTTGATGACGAACGCGCCGACGGTGTTGACGAAGTTGAACATCGTATACATCGCCATGATGACCGCGAAAAATACCGGCTGGTTCAACAGCGCCCATAACAATAAAGTGCCGACGATGCTCAGCAAAAAGACAAAGGGGATAAAGTGGAAGTAGCTCAGACATCCGGGACATACGCCCAGCGTCAGCCCGACCCAGTAGCCGTTGCCGTATTTCTGCTTGATCATCCTCGAAAAGGTGCTTCTGGTGTGCTGGAATGAGATGATCTCGGGGCAGCAGCACATCTTGTAGCCTGCCTTGCGGATACGATAGTGCAGTTCGTTATCCTCGGTTCGACCGAGATCCTCATTGAAGCCGCCGACTTTGGCGAATACCTCGCGCTTATACGCCGCGTGGAACAGACTGTCGTGATATTCCTTTTGCGCGGCGGGTCTGCGGTAATCCGCTACCGACGAGCCAAACAGGCTTTCCTCAGCCGCCAACAGCGTTTTTGTCCACGGATTGGGGTTGGCGCAAATGTTGGGTCGACCGCCGCCGACGATATCCTCGCCCTCCTGAATGTTGAACACATTGCGGGAAACGAACTGACGCGGGATCTTGGAATGCGCGTCTACGCGGATGATGATGTCGCCGGTCGCGTGTTCGATCGCGACATTCCACGCGCACGCCTGATTCTTACCGTCAGTCTTGTAGATCTTTACGTCATAAAAACCGTTGTCGGTGTTTTTGAACTCCTCCATCACATCGTGCGTATGGTCGCTGGAGTCGGAGTCGATCATGATGACCTCGATCTTATTATGAGGATAGTTCTGATCCTCAAAATCTCTGAGCAAGCCCTGCAGCGCTTCTTCTTCATTCCGCGCGATCGTACATAGTGAAACTCTCATTATTCATTCTCCTCCAACGCTGCTTTTGTCATCCATTTGGCGCTTACGCACAGCGATTGCGTCATATAGGGGATGACATACAGCATAGGCAGAATCAACAGACACAGCAGTATCCACGGTGTAAAGCTGAAGATCAGCTTAGCGGCGCTGCCGGTTCTGTGCTTCATGATATATTTGTTGTATTGAAATACCTGTTTCGGTGAAAAGTCGGGATTATCGGCGCTGACGGTAAATACCGTAAAGTAGCGCAGTGAGTACAATACCGTCGTGATCGTGGATAATACCGCCAGAATAAAGTAGCAATCGTAGTAGATAACGGTCTTGGCAAAATCGGGCGCAAAGGCTGAAACGATGATGCCGTACGCGATCAGCGGAGAGAACAGGATCAAAGTCGGCAACAGCATCCGCAGGATAAAACGAACGTTGAGCCCGAGCGCGTCGATATAACGACCGGATCCGAAATAAAAGAATACGTCCTTTAAGTCGATCTTCTCAGTGTACGCCGCTTTATAAAAGGCGCGGATGTAGCCGTTGATGAGCGGTGAAAACAAAAATGCCAGGATCACCTCTACCGGATAGCCGATCGAATAGACGAGGATCATACTTGTCGTTTCATCCGTGACGAATTGAGGCACCAGACAGGAGATGACCGTTGTCGTGCCGTCAATGATGGCGTAAGGGATACAGATGATCAGAAGCGCCATGATCGCTCTCACATAATTTTGCTTTAGTATCCCGCGCGCCTGTGATTTGATGATTGCTTCAGCAGACATCGTTCATCATCCCTTAGTGTAAAGATTATACATGCTTTCCAGACAGATCTGGGCATGCTGGAAGAATTTTTCAACATTGATACATTCGTTGGCGTTATGTATGTTGCTGACTTCTCCCTCGAATACGGGGCCGAACGCGACGCCCTTACCGCCGAGCTTACGCGCGTAAGTACCGCCGCCGGTCGTATAGAGCTTCGGCTTTTCGCCCATGACTGCTTCATAGGAGTCGGAAAGGATGCGAACGATATCGGAATCCTCGCTCTGATACAGCGGCTTCAGGTGCGACAGCACCTTGACATGGATGCCTTCCTTATTTGCCTGACGGGTGATCTTTTCGAGCACCTTTTCGCCGTCGGCAGTCACCGGATAACGGATATCCAGCGTGCATGTCGCATAGCCCTCGTCGATGTGGACGGTGCCGACATTGACGGAGAGGGGGCCGGATTCCTTGTCCCTCTGTTTGATTCCCAACATCACGCCGTCGGTGTCCAGACCGATATAGTGGCTGATGAAAGAGGGGAGAGAGCCCATCGTAGGAAGCGCAAAGTTGGAGGTCAACAGGTCGATCAGCGCCGTAGCGGCATTCAAGCCTTTTTCGGGATCCGCGGCATGAGCCGCCTGACCGCGTGACAGCACCATCATACCGTCGATCGTATAATAGAATTCAAAAGAACCTCTCTTTGCGTCGGCAAGACGCGCCAGCTGATGATCCTCGTTTTCGGTACAGTCAAGAAGCGCGTAGGCGGTATCGGGGACAGCGTTGGTCGCTTTGCCGGAGTGGAACTGGGTCAGCGTAGTGCCGTCATGAGTATCCGCATACAGCTCTAATTGTAAAATACCCTTTTCACCGACACAAATACCATATTCCGAATCGGGAGTAAAGGAGAGCTCCGGCATCGGTTCGTACTCAAAGTACTTGTCCATGTCGGTCATACCGCGTTCCTCGCTGGTGCCGAAGATGGCGCGCAGGGTGTTTTTACCGACGACGCCGTTGTCCTTGAGCGCTTTTAAGCAATAAAGATTGATCAGCGCGGCGCCCTTATCGTCGGCAACACCGCGGCCGTACATATATCCGTTGTCGCCGATCGACAGTTCAAACGGCAGAGAGTCCCAGTTGTTGCCCTCGGGGACGACGTCCAGATGTGCCAGCACGCCGCAGAGCTTACCGCCTTCGCCCAACTCAGCGTGACCCGCCTCATTCTCGATGCTTTCCGCTTTCAGCCCGAAGCTGATCGCTTTCTTCATCATCCAGTCAAGTGCCTCTTTACAGCCGTCCTGGATACCGGTAACGGAATTGATGGCGATCAGTTCCGCCAAATCGGTGATGATCGCCTCTTTGTAGTCGAGTATTTTTTCGCCGAAACTCATTACATCCTCCTCATTTTCTTGGTATACTGCTTTGTTCTGTATGTTCTGCGGAATTTTCGTTTTGCACGAAAACCCTTGAAGATGATCAGGTAGATCGCCAGCGCGACGACTGCCGCGCCGGATATGATACAGCCTTCTTTTAGCAAAGGCGTGTGATAGACAAATTTGATCTCGCTTGTTTGACGTCCCGGTACTCGTACCGCCATCAGACCGGCGTCGACCTCTTCCACCTCAGTCTTTTCTCCGTTGACATAGGCTGTCCAGCCTTTTTCATAAGGAATACTGAAGAACAAAAGATTATCCCCGCCTTGGTTGTCGAACTGAGCTTCAAAGCCTTCTTTCGTGTAGCGGAACGAGGTACAGGAGTGTTCTCTGAGCTGTTCCGTATCTGCAAAATAGCTTGTTTCATCGTAAACAAAATCACCGGTGATGCTTTTGAATCCTTCGTATTTGGGATAATGGACGTCCTGTGATTTGTTGGGATCATGCGAGAAGTTGAGGTTGAGATACATCCCATCGGTATAGCCGGTGATATCCGCGTATTTTTCCATCTGATCCTGCGTCAGCACCATCGCCTTCAGCAGCGCTAAATGTCGGACGTCCTTACTCAGATCATCATATTCTTCTTTTGTGATGAAGCGGTCATAGGTGAAGCCCATCGGAACGTAGTGATCATTTTCGTAGGCGTCAAAGCCGTTTTCGGTTCTGAGGTAGTGATAGCCGGGCATATGTGTGGAATACGCCGTAGCGGCAGCATCGGGATCATCCTCCTCGAACAGATACTTAACAGATAAAAGTCCCCTTAATCCGTAATGATCCGTTGAGGGACGGGAGCCGACGTCACGCTGAACGCCGACATTATTATAGAAATTCATTAAAGAACCCGGTACGATGCTGTGGAATGCCTGTATGTTAGGAACCTGCCAGAACATTCCCATATTATCGGAGGTTTTATAGAAATCGGATCGCACCTCTTTGACGTCGTCGATCGTGATATCCTTACCGCCGTTGAGTGCGTAGTTGATCATGAATTCATCGTCACGATCGGCATAGCTGCGCGCCGACCACATATACATCGTGCTGTATGTCGCGACAAACAAGCTCAGCGCGATGACCGTGATCCTAAAGAACCACTTGCGTTTTTTATGATAGCAAAAAGCAATGAGCAGCGTCAGCGCCAGACCGCATATCGTAGCGATGACGAATACCCAGAAGCGCTTAGGCGATTCCGCAATGCCGATATGGAAGGATTTGATAGGCTTATCCGTTTCGTCAGGCATCAAGCCGATCAAAGCCGTTATGACAAGCGTGATGGCAGCGGTCGGAATAAATCCACGTTTGAATTCAAACAGATTGAAGTTATCGAGCGACTGAACAGTGACCAATACCATCAACAGCGTCAGCATATAGAACCATCGCGCGTAATAATTGTTGTTCAGGAACTGGAAGGTACTGTTGAGGATCGGGATCCCTGCCATAATCAACAGTATGATGATCATCCTGCGGAAGAAGCCGCGCTTCTTGAGCCGCAGATGCGCGATCACGAAGGTCATCGAGAACATCGGGATATACGCGGCGACGGATGACCATTTTGCGCCCGCTGACGGCGTGAAGTTATTTTTCGCCGGTACATCACCCGGGAAGAACAGACTGACCAATATCTGGACGTATCGTTGTCCCTTCGGATATACGACCGCGTCCCAGCCGTACAGGAATTCCGCGACACGATAGTTACCTGTGATGGCGGCGACCGACGGCAGGAGCAATATCATCGACATCGCGAATCCCGCGACACATTCAAACGCGAGCGCGAAGAATTCACGAAGATGAAAGTGATAGGATTTTGAGATCAGCTTGACAACATAGTAAACGATCACAAAGACGACCTGTCAGAAAAAGAAGTAGTAGTTGACCACTGCGGCGGCACATACCGCCAGTGCCACAACGCCCTTCCGTTTTGTCGCGTGAAATTCATCCAACGCCGCTAATAGCAGCGGAAATACGATGATCGCTTCATGAAAATGGAAGAAAAAGATATTATAGACGGAAAATCCGGAAAACGCGTACAGTACGCCGCCGATGACCGCGAATCTCTTATGCCGTACACATCTGCGTATGTAGATGTAGGCGGACAGCGACGCAAAGCCCAGCTTCAGCATCAGCAGCGGTCCGATACAGTAGGGGACCCATGCACAGGGCAACAGAACAGTCAGCCAGAAAAACGGAGATCCCAGTACATAAAAACTGTAGCTGCCGATGAAATTAGCGCCCAGATCGGTCAAGTGGCTCCATCCCATCTCACCGTTTTGGATGGAATCATGAGCCAGCTGATAGAAAGGGATCTGCTGGACATTAAAATCACCATAGTACAAAAAGTATCCCTGATCATAGATCATGACGGGGACGATCAGGACAGCAGAGAGGAGAAACGCCCATAAAAAGGCATATAACGAATATGGTCGTTTATCGTGATCGATGCGATTTAAAACCATTTCTGTTCCTCCTGTGAAAAGTCTTTACGAGCGTAGGAAAATGTGTTAAAATGTTCTTAACACGGAAGGCGCAGCAAGAATACGCACCTTAACTAATGTATTATAGCACATAATATGATAAAATGCACTATAAATTTTAAGTTTTTTGTCAAATTAAAGGAGATTGGTCAATGAATCGTTTTTATGCCATGATCTCACGGATGAAATATATCGACCGCTGGGGATTGATGAATAATACAAAAACCGAGAATATTTCCGAGCACAGCCTCGAAACCGCGATCCTCGCGCACGCGCTGGTCACCATCGCGAATACTCGTCTGCATGAGGATCTTGACGCGGATAAGGCGGCTGTGATCGCGATGTTCCATGACGCGAGTGAGATCATCACCGGTGATATGCCCACTCCGATCAAGTACTATAACCCCGATATCAAGAGCGCGTACAAAACGGTCGAAAAGGTAGCGGAGGAGCGCTTGATCAGTATGCTTCCGGATGATTTGAAAGAGATCTACCGTCCGCTGATCTCCAATGATGACGCTGTTTTGGAGCGGTATGTCAAGGCGGCGGATAAACTTTCCGCGCTGATCAAATGTATCGAAGAAGTCCGCATGGGGAATAATGAATTTCTGAAAGCTAAGGAAGCTACCGAAGCGGCGATCGAAAAGATGGAGCTGCCCGCATTGAAGATTTTTATGGAAGAGTGCATCCCTGCATATTATCTGACGCTGGATGAGCTGGGATGATCAAAAACCGTCGTTGCGAAGGGCAAACAAGCGTGTTCGCGCTGTGGCGATCTCAACTGAGATAACAGCGAACGATATGAATCACTTTGTTTTCCGCACGCTTAATACTTACATTGAAGAAGCAGATTTAGTATATGTTCATATCCTGCTGCGCTAATATACGCCATAACTTGTAAAAAAAGTATGAATTTCGACATATATTCTTTTATAGAAAATTAAATAATTCTTTTTGAGTATAATATAAGAATGATTTAAAATGTAAGAGTATGTCCGCTTACATAGATTTTATGACGAAAGGCGGTATCTTATATGGCTAAATATGATGACGATTATGTAGATATTTCATCATCTGATGACATGGATAAGATATACGACGATAGAGAAAGGCGAGAACCGGCTCCCCGTAAGCCGAAAAAGAATAAAGGTCTCGGACGCAGGATATTTGTTCTGGTCCTGTCCTTGATCATGCTTCTGGTCGGTTCCGGATTGATTTATTACTACAAGGTTCTGGACTCGATGCACTTCAAAGAATTAGAACCCGCTGAGGCACCCGCTGCTACCTCTGTCACCACCGAAACAACTGTTTCCGTCGCGAACGGCGGCAACACATTGCTTTCGAGTGATAATGTTTTGAATATCCTGCTTTTCGGTCAGGATTCTCCCGCGACCGAAGAGGATCACGGACGCAGCGATACCACGATCCTTCTCTCGATCGATAATGTTCACAAGAAATTGAAGCTGACTTCCTTCCAGCGTGATACCTACGTCAGCATTCCCGGTCACGGTGAAAACAAGATTAACTCCGCTTTCACCTTCGGCGGCGAGAGATTGTCGATCGATACGATTGAAACAAACTTCGGTATCAAGGTCGATAAGTACGCGACGGTTGACTTTTCTTCATTCAGAGAAATCATCGAGGCGCTCGGCGGCGTCGATATCGAGCTGACGCTTGAGGAGATCAAGTATATCAACGCGCAGATCGACGTCAACGATCAGACCGACGTTACTTCATTCTTAAAGTATGACGAGACAAAGGAAAAACAGATGGTTCATCTTGACGGCTATCAGGCGCTGTGGTACGCACGAGATCGCGGCGAGGAGAGCTTGGGCGGTAACCCCGAATACAGCTTCTCCGGCGACGACTGGGATCGTACCTCGCGTCAGCGTAACCTGATCCAGACGATCGTCAAGAGCCTGCGTGAGAACGCCTCTTTGACTGAACTGGTATCTATCGCGAATAAGATCGGTCCTCTGGTCACCACAAACCTGAAGAAGGGCGATATCACCTTCCTCGTATCCAACATGATGACTTATATCAAATATGATATGGAGGAGCTGTCGTTGCCGACTCAGGGTAAATGGGGATACGGCACGACTCCCGACGGTCAGAGCGTTATTGCGATCCATGACTGGGACGGTGTTCGTAAGGACGTTGCAAAGTTCATCTATGAGGATTCTGTATCCGGTGGATCTTCCTCTTCTTCCGCTGCGGCGACTACCGCGCCGACCGCTAATTCGGTTACTCAATAAAAATGATGATCGCGGAAACCTGCTTCGGTTTCCGCGATTTAATATGTAAAAATTATATTAATTAATAGTATTGATGGTTTATCGAGGGTTTTATGAGTAATAAAAAGAAAGAAATCATCCGCACGATCAAATTTGTGCTGTTCTCCGCGTCGGCGGGCATCATCCAGATCGTCAGCTTTACATTGCTGACCGAGTTTTCGGGGCTCAGCTACTGGCCGTGTTATCTGATCTCACTGGTGTTATCGGTGCTGTATAACTTTACGATCAATCGTAAATTCACCTTCCATTCCGCGGCAAATGTCCCGATCGCGATGCTCAAGGTCTTTATCTACTACTGCATCTTCACACCGCTGTCCACGATCGGAGGAAATTATCTGGTCGAAACACTGGGTTGGAACGATTATCTGGTCGAGATCCTCAGCATGCTGCTGAATTTCATCACCGAATTCCTGTTTACCCGATTCGTTGTATACGGCAAACAGGTGGACAACGACAAGAAGTACATCGAAAAAGAAGCAAAGCGTGCTAAGAAGAAGCTTGAGCAGAATCACGAGGAACTGAATAAACAGGCATAAAACAAGGCTGTCACATCAAATGCGTGACAGCCTTTCTGTTATGTTGAAAAAGCAGTATTCGTAGCTACTTTCATAGGCTCCTTTTGGTAAAAGGATCTGTCCCCGAATGGGTACTGAGGAATTGCATAATTGATCAACCGAAGGGAGAAACTAAATTATTTATGATGCGGCTCAGTCGATCCTCTCGAATCTCCTCATTTTCTTTCCGTCTCTCTCGATGATCTCCTGGAACATCTTGTAGGGGCGTACCCACAGATCATGCTCGCCGTACAGCGCGCGGTAGATGACCATCTGTTCCGTTGTTTCACTGTCCTTGGCAAAGTCGACCACTTCGTATTCGTTGCCCTTGAAATGTCTGTATCTGCCCTTGACGATCTCCTCGGGTACTAACTCGGGTTCTTCGGGAGCGGGTTGAGCGGTAACTTCCTCAACAGCGGGCGCCGGCATATCGTTCTCGTCGTCCGAAAAATCGATCTGAAAAGAACCGTCGTTCGCGACAAAGATCATCGAGCTCATCGGCGGTACGCTGATCTCACACCAGCCGTTGCAGCTGTATTGCTGATTGCCGTTGAGCACATCGGTCAGAACACCGTTGAAGTCTGTGTTGACGCCGATGTTTCGGGGCTCGTTGCTCTGGTTGAGCATGATATAGACCTTTTGGTTATCGGTCTTCATCGAAAAGCACATATGTTCAAGCTGGATCTGTTCATTCTTATACTTGCCGTACTGCAGCGCTTCCAGACTGTGTCTGATCTTACCGAGCTTGCAGATATGCTCAAACAGTGCGTAATCGGGATTCTCCAACGCGTTCAGATTCAGTTCTTTTCTCAGGTCATCATCGGAATGGCGTTGTTTTTTGCCCTCCATGCCGAACTCACTGCCGTAATATACCGAAGGCACACCCGGCATCGCGTAGAGCATGGTGTATACATTTTTCTGCAATGCTTTGTCGCGGATGATACTCGCCAGTCGTGTAACGTCGTGGTTATCCGCGAAGTTGTACATGTAGATGTTCTTGTACATGCCCCAGTCGCCGCACTGACGATCGACGGAATGAGCGAACTCAAAATAGTTGCGGTCGTTGTGACTGGAGAACAATCCCTTGTAGATCTCGTAGTTGGTGACGGAATCAAGTGTTTCCGCGTTCGCCAGACGGTTGTAATCGCCGCCGACGATCTCGCCGAACATCCAGAAATCGGGCTTTTTCTCTTTGGTAATACCGCGCAGACGCTTGAAGAAGTTCACATCCATGACGTTGGCGGCGTCCAGACGCAGACCGTCGATATCGAATTCGTCGATCCAGTAGCGCACCGCGTCAAACAGATAGTTCAATACATCCTCGTTTTGCAGATTGAGCTTGACCAGATCATAGAATCCCGCCCAGCCCTCATAGCTGAAATGATCGCCGTAGGGACTCTGCTGATCAAAACGGATGTTCTGAAACCATGAGGTATAGGGGGAACCCATGCCTTTTTCCTGGATATCCTTAAAGGCGAAGAAATCGCGTCCGACATGGTTAAACACGCCGTCGAGGATCACGCGGATCCCGTTTTGATGCAGGGCGTTGCAGATCTTTTTAAAGCTCTCGTTATCGCCCAGACGGCTGTCGATCTTTCTGTAATCGATCGTATCATAGCCGTGACGGGTGCTCTCAAACACCGGGTTGAACAAAATGCAGTTGACGCCCATCTTTTTAAAATGAGGGATAAAGTCATAGATCTTATCCAGTCGGTAGTTCAGTTGAAAATCATTCTCCTTCGGCGCTCCGCAGAAGCCGATCGGGTAGATATTATAGATAACGGTGTTATGAATCCAGTGCATACATGATACCTCCTTTGTTTGCACAAATTCACTTTGAAGTATAGCATTTTTTCGTATAAAGTCAAATTATAGTTGTATTAATCGTCGGTTTGTGCTAATATAAAGAGCGTGATGATCAATAAATTACATGATTGAGGTGCAATGATGGCGAAATATTTCGATAAAGATGAGATCAAGGAGTCAAGCTCCGAAAAGAAAATCCGCATCTTTTTAGCTGTGATGTATTTTCTTTTGGTGCTGACGACAGTATGGATGCCGTTGATGTACGGCCCTGTGAATGATGACGGACAGTATTCCATCCTCACCGCGGTCAATCTCTTGATACAGCCCAACGGTTACGGCAGTGCCGGTCAGGTGATGAGCGCAATCTACGGCGCGATACTGGTCATCCTGCCGATCGTATCGTTCTTCTTCTTCCTTTTGGATAAAAAATCCAAGAAAAAGTACGTCATCAGCTATATCACCTGTATCCTCAGCGCCGTTGTGATCTGCTTCGGTCCCGGTTCCTCGATCGCCTACGGCGGCATCGTCAGCCTGATCCTGATCCTCGTGATCATGTTCATGACGACGCAGGGCTTCCAGGCGACCCGCATGAGAGAAAGAGCCGCCGCGGAAGAGAAAACCGAATAACTTCTTATCGCAGGATCCCGCGCATATACTGTCTTGGTGATGGTTATGCGCGGTAAGTTTTTGCGGATCTTACTTCTCTTGGCGGCTGTACTCAGTCTTTCGTCCTGTGTCAAAAGTATTCAGCGACCCGCGGATGAGTTGAAGATGTATACATGGAGCGGTTCCTTTGAGCACGGAGCGGAGGTAAGGCTGTCCTTTACACAGACAGAAGGATATCTCGAGATCGAGAGCGATGACAGCTCTCTTTCTATCGGCGGATTATGTATGCTGACGGATGATATGCTGTTGATTTTTGATGAAAACAGCGGCATGAACTACTCCTTTGGTTATCAACTGTACGGAGATAGGGTAGAGCTGAACCGTGACGGCAGTGTGCTGACGCTGAAAAAAGTCGAATCCGATTGATTTTATTATAATTCTTTTACGCTATTGTAAAATGAAGTCGGATTTGCTATAGTATTGTGGCGTGAAAAGACGAATAAAAGAAGGGTTCGATCAATGAAATTTGTAAAAAATCTGTTTTCCGCAGTGCTGGCGGGCATCATGATCTCGTTCGGCGGGGCGGTATATCTGGCATGTGTCGCGGCGGAAAAAGCACAGCTCGGCGCGATCATGTTCTCACTGGGACTGTCGGTGATCCTGATCATGGGCTTTTTGCTGTTCACCGGCAAAACCGCCTATCTGCTCGAGAATAAGCCGTCCTACATCCCGTATCTGTGCACGATCTGGCTGGGCAATCTACTCGGCTGTATGCTGATGGGCACGCTCGTCATGTTCGCGAAACCGAATCTTGCCGAAACCGCTAAGACGATCTGCGAAAACAAGCTCACGCAGTCATGGTGGCAGACGATCATTTTGGGCGCGTTATGTGGCATCCTCGTGTATATCGCGGTGGATTATTTCAGGAGCGATA